>JBKHDX010000123.1:0-13951 GCA_046541115.1 Spirulinaceae cyanobacterium
TAAAATAAGGCAGGGGCGTTGTTTGTCAGTTTCACGACCCACGACGGGCTGCAAATCAACCCACCAAATCTCTCCCCGCTTGTAGCGGAGAACTCCGTTAGACCTCTAATCCGTCACCTACAGTGGTGTCCCACGCTGCTACTTCTGCGATGAAATTGGGGTCGCTGGCTTGGTCTTGATAAGCCTTCGCTAAGTCTTGAGCAAAAGTCTTCTGCTGTTTCTGTCGCAGCACTTTGTTAATAAAGCGACTGCGGTTATTCGTTTGGTGTAAGAAAAATTGTTCTTGCATTTAACCAATTCCAAAGCCTGTATATTCCCGCACAAAAGCAGGTTTTAGACCCAAAACAATATCTTCCCGTTTGACTCCTCTTTCTAATAATTCCTCAGCCACCGAAAAATCAGTCGTATTTTGTTGAATCCAGATTTTGCCTTGTCGAATTTCTAAATGAAAGACAACGCCATAAATTCTTTGTTGATGCTCCCAACCTAAATGTAATAACAAATAACGCTCTGCTTCGCGGTCAAAAATTGTTTCTGTTTCGATTTCTCCATTTGCTGGTACAATCTGTGCTTGTTCTTGCAAAAAGTCACAAACTATTTGACGATATTTCTCTACTTTAACCATTGTGTGATTTTTATTTAGTCCAAAGCAGTTTAACCGGATCGAACTCAAAACAATTTAAACCAGAAAAATAATAAGTATGAATTTGTGACAGATTTTCAAAATGAAGATTACTAACTGCTTTCATTTTTACACCCGCTAAAAGTCTTGTATGACTCGCTTCTTTAAGTTGCTTGTAATGACTACAAGGAGTGACATGAAGCATCACCCCGTTACAAGCCATATACCAATGATTATTATAAGACCTATTTTCACGAGCATTTGCTTTTTGCTCTCTACTACCGGGACGAAATACCATCCCATAAATTCTTCCGTAAGGTTTACGTCTAATTTTAAAACTCGTGTTTGAAATTTTGTTGTTACTAATAAATTCTCTGATTTTAGCTGCTGTTCCTCTAGAAGAACAATTTGTCCAATCATATTTCAAGTGAACATGAGGTAAATCTTTTTCGCCTTGAGGCTGTATCCCTATAATTATCAAGCGACGAGACATCGTTTTTAAAAAGTTTCGTAAAATAAATTCTGAAGGAATAATTTTTGGTGCTTTAACTTCAGAACCATTTAAGCTAGGATGAAAAGTCTGAATAAAATATTTTTCGGCTTCGTCTAAGCCTTCTTGATTCCAAGTTTGCCAAGCAATTCTAACCGCAGAGTCTTTATCAATTTCTTGGAGTTGGAAAGTTCTATGATGATTTTTCCATCTAGCAGCAAGGTTACTGGCTTGACCTATATACAAAATTCGATTTTGAGCATCTATCGCAAAATAAATAGCCGTATTTTTAGGAAGTTGATTAAGTTCAGAAAGTTTAACTGATGGGAGGTCAAAGGGATTTATTGGTTGCACCGTTCTTTTTATAGAAAGCGATCGCAAGACTAAAATTATAGCACTATGATAAAGTACAAGAAAAATTTATTTTGTTTTAAAATAAGCCCCTCTCCCGTAGGAGAAAGGCTTAAGGTAAAGGCCAATGAAAACGTTTTCTACATTTTACCAGCCACGTTCTGCTTTTTTGTATGCTTCTTCATAGGCTTTATTTTTATTGTAGTTCGCTGCTTCATGCACTTTACCTGTTTGTAAATCTCTTACACGGACGGTAGTAACAATAGATTCACCACCCAAGAGAGGAGATAATATATTTGTATTGGTCTCTTCAGTGGTAACTTGGTATCGTTGTTCGTTGTTGTTGGACATGGTGTTGTAAATTGATTGGTGTAATATTCAAAAAGATGTTGGTTATGAGTTGTGGAGATTGCTTTCTGAAATTTTTGCAGAAGAAGTTAATAAGTCTAACCTGCAATCTACGCTATTTCGACATAAAATTATCAACAGTTTTAATTTCAAGATTTCTGGTAATGACAATAACAATATGATTAATTCAATACAACTATGTTCATCTCCTCAAGAATCTGATGACTTTTTACGAGGAAAGCAAGAAGCCAAAAATGAAGCTGTTATACGTTTGAGAGAAATTGGCTTAAGTGATACTCAAATTTGTGAATGTTTAGATATGACTATAGAAGACATACAAAAACTGAGAAATAAAGAGTTTTGATGTTGAAAAACAGGGAAATTTTAGCTTGTTTACGTCAAATTTATGGACTTATTCACAACTTAATTTATGAGTTATTTAGCTAAACTCGTAAACTGGAGTTTCAATCACTCGCGTTGGCGGTTCTTGATTTAAAATCATTTGTTGGATGCGTTCAACTGTTTGAGGGGAAAAGAGTTGTTCGCCTGTAGTCAGAGAAATTCGCGCCGGGACGTTCTCAATCACGAATAACTTACCATTGACTTCCAAGGTATAAGTTACTTTCTTTTCGATAAATTCTTCGGTTTGATTTTCAGGAATCATAGTTTAAGTTCTGCGATATTTATTCTCAAGCCAACGATGCGGATCGGGTTCATAAAGGGTTATGATTTTGATGAGCGATCGCGAAGGATAACTACACTGAATATGTAAAGGCCTGCTTTCGCTGGTATAACCTAAAACAAGGCAACTAGCACCATACTTATCATTAGCATAGTCTTCAATGATTTCGGCATTTTGGAATGCTTCTAACATTTCCCTTATTGTAATCCCGCGCAAAATGCTTTGGTCAACCGCGTGTTTTGAGAATTCGTATAAACCTGCGGTAATTTTTGCTTGAATTTCGGTAATCATGGACAAACATAAGGCGGGCAATGCCCGCCCTACGAAAGAGAGAAAATGTAGACTAACTGCCGCTAATGCGGGCGACATCGCGGGCGTTGGCCTCGAAAGCGGCATCGAGGGCAGCATCGCCGCTTAAGCCGTCTTCCAGGGCTTGCTTGATAGCTTGGAGGACGCGCTTGTAGTCGCGGGGCATCACTTTGACGAATTGGGGGAGGTAGGAATCCCAATCGGCTAGGATGCGGGCGGCTTTGGGGCTTTGGGTGTATTGGTGGTGTTTTTCAACCATTTGGCGGACGGTGGCGATGTCTTCGTCGTCGAGGGTTTCGATGTCGGACATCTCGGTGTTGCAACGGCGGTTAAAATCCCCGGCTTCGTCGAGGATGTAGGCGACACCGCCACTCATCCCGGCAGCAAAGTTGCGTCCGGTGGGGCCGATGACAACGACTTTACCGCCAGTCATGTATTCGCAAGCATGGTCGCCAACAGCTTCAACAACGGTGTGTACGCCAGAGTTGCGGACGCAGAAACGCTCGCCTGCAATGCCGGAAATATAGGCTTCGCCGCCAGTTGCGCCGTACAAGGCGACGTTACCGATGATGATGTTGTCTTCGGGGACGAAGGTGGAGGCGGCGGGGGGGTAGACGAGTATTTTACCGCCGCTTAAGCCTTTGCCGAGGTAGTCGTTAGCATCGCCTTCGAGTTCGAGGGTGACACCTTTGGGGACGAATGCGCCAAAGCTTTGACCCGCACTACCTTGGAAGTGGAGGTGTACGGTGTCTTCGGGGAGGCCGTCCCAATGATTTTTGGTGATTTCGTTACCGAGAATTGTGCCGACAACCCGGTTGATGTTGTAGATGGGGAGGGTGGCTTGGACTTTTTTGCCTTTCTCAATGGCATCTTTGCACAAATCCAGTAAGACGAGCATATCGAGGGATTTTTCGAGGCCGTGGTCTTGGGGGATTTGGCAATAGCGACCGACTTCGGGCCCGACTTTCGGTTGATAGAGGATGGGGGAAAGGTCGATACCTTTGGCTTTCCAGTGGTCTACGGCTTTGGCGGCTTCGAGGATGTCGGTGCGTCCCACCATTTCGTTGATGCTGCGGAAGCCTAACTCGGCCATGATTTCGCGCACTTCTTGGGCGATGAAGGTCATGAAGTTGACGGCGTGTTGGGGGTCGCCCATAAATTTCTGCCGCAATTCGGGGTTTTGGGTGGCTATGCCGACGGGACAGGTGTTTTTGTGGCAAACCCGCATCATGATACAGCCGAGGGAGACGAGGGGGGCGGTGGAAAAGCCGTATTCTTCGGCACCGAGGAGGGTTGCCATGACCACATCTCGTCCGGTTTTCATTTGCCCGTCGGTTTCTACGGCAATACGCGATCGCAAGTTATTTAATACTAACGTTTGATGGGTTTCAGCAAGTCCCAATTCCCAAGGCAATCCGGCGTGTTTGATGGAGGTTTGCGGCGATGCACCCGTCCCACCATCAAAGCCGGAAATGAGGACGACATCGGCGTGAGCTTTGGCTACCCCTGCCGCAATGGTTCCGACTCCTACTTCAGACACCAGTTTGACGCTGACGCGGGCTTGGCGATTGGCGTTTTTGAGGTCGTGAATTAACTCCGCGAGGTCTTCAATGGAGTAGATGTCGTGATGAGGAGGGGGAGAAATTAAACCGACTCCGGGGGTGGAGTGACGGACTTTGGCAATCCAAGGATAGACTTTGCGTCCGGGGAGTTGTCCGCCTTCTCCGGGTTTTGCCCCTTGGGCCATTTTGATTTGGATTTCTTTGGCTTGGGAGAGGTACAGGGAGGTTACGCCAAAACGCCCGGAAGCAACTTGTTTGATGGCACTATTTTTCGAGTCTCCTTGTTCGTTTGTCCAGGTGTAGCGGTCGGGGTCTTCGCCGCCTTCTCCTGTGTTAGACTTACCCCCAAGACGGTTCATGGCGATCGCGAGGCTTTCGTGAGCTTCTTTGGAAATTGAACCGTAACTCATGGCCCCGGTTTTAAACCGCTTGACAATGGCTTCGACGGGTTCGACTTCTTCGAGGGGGATGGGTTGACGGGGCTTGAAGCTGAGTAAACTCCGCAGGGTAAAGTGTTGTTGGCTTTGCTCGTTGATGCCCTGAGAATAGCGCTTATAGGCTTCATAATCGCCGCTACGGACTGCTTGTTGCAAGGCATGGATGGTTTCGGGGCTGAACAGGTGTTTTTCCCCTTCTTTGCGCCATTGATATTCGCCGCCAACATCGAGGGTGTGGCCGTTGACTTCGCGATCGGGGAAGGCGTGGGCATGGCGTACAATGGTTTCGTGGGCGATCGCGTCAATATCCGCCCCTTCAATCCGCGAAGCGGTCCAGGTGAAGTATTTGTCAATCACGGAACGACTCAAGCCAATGGCCTCGAAAATCTGCGCCCCGCGATAACTTTGAATGGTAGAAATGCCAATCTTGGAGGCAATTTTAATTACGCCTTTGGTGACGGCTTTGATATAGTTCTTACAAGCAGTGGCATAATCGACATCTACCAATAAGTTCTCGGCAATCATGTTGTCGATGGTTTCAAAGGCGAGATAGGGGTTGATTGCGCCGCAACCATAGCCAATGAGAACGGCGTAGTGATGCACTTCGCGGGGTTCGCCGGATTCAAGGACGATACCTACTTGGGTGCGCGTTCCTTGGCGAATCAGGTGATGGTGTAAGCCCGCAACGGCGAGTAAGGCGGGGATGGGGGCGTTGTCTTTATCCACACCGCGATCGCTCAGTATAATGATACTAATTCCCGACGCGATCGCGTTATCAGCCTGAGTACAAATCCCTGCGATTGTCCCTTCTATCCCGGCTGTCCCGTCTTGAGGATTAAACAGAATCGGCAGAGTAATCGATTTAAAATCGCCGCGATTAATATTTTTCAGTTTAGCGAGTTCTTGATTGCTAATAATCGGGGTTTTCAGGTGGATTAAGTGACAGCTTTCCGGCTCTGGTTTCAGTAAATTCCGTTCTGCCCCAATCGTGGTTTCTGGGGAGGTAATAATCGCCTCGCGAATCGAGTCGATGGGGGGATTGGTTACCTGAGCGAAAAGTTGCTGGAAGTAGTCATACAGCAGTTTCGGACGACTGGACAACACCGCGAGGGGGGTATCCGTCCCCATAGCCCCAATTGCTTCTACGCCATTTTGCGCCATAGGAGACAACAGAATGCGTAATTCCTCGAAGGTATAGCCAAAAGCAGTTTGACGCTGAATCAGGGGTTGCGTGTCTTTTAACGGTTGCAACGAGGGTGCATCGGTAATTTGGTCTAAACCGATGAGATACTTGTCAAGCCATTCTCCGTAAGGATGAGCATTGATAATACTATCTTTAACTTCCTCATCGGCAATAATCCGCCCTTCTGCCATATTAACCACAAACATTCGACCCGGTTGCAGTCGTCCTTTCACCGCGACTCGTTCCGGTTCGATGGGTAATACCCCGGCTTCCGATGCCATAATTACGAGGTCGTCTTTGGTGACATAATAGCGAGAAGGCCGCAAACCGTTGCGATCCAAAACTGCGCCAATGGTTGTCCCATCGGTAAACGCCACGGAAGCCGGGCCATCCCAGGGTTCCATGAGGCAGGAATGATATTTATAAAACGCCTTTTTCGCCTCGCTCATGGATTCATGTGCCGTCCAAGGCTCAGGAATCATCATCATCATGGCGTGAGGCAGAGAACGCCCCGCCAAAATCATCAATTCAAAGGCATTATCAAAGATTGTCGAGTCGCTACCGTCAATATTAATCACCGGATTAATTTTTTCGAGGTCATCCCCAAACAAATCCGATTCAAATAAAGATTGACGAGCGTGCATCCAGTTAATATTGCCTCGGAGGGTATTAATTTCGCCGTTGTGGGCAATATAACGGTAGGGGTGCGATCGCTCCCAACTGGGAAAAGTATTGGTACTGAAGCGGGAATGCACCAATCCCAAAGCACTTTCGAGGTCGGGGTCGTGTAATTCTGGGTAATAATCTCCTACCTGTAACGGCATCAGCATCCCTTTGTAGACCAGGGTGCGACAAGATAAACTAGCGGGATACCACCAAGCATCGATATCTGTAGCTCGAATGGCTTGGTGAGCGCGTTTGCGAATAATATAGAGTTTGCGCTCAAAGGCTAATTCGTCTGGGAGGTCAGGAGAACGAGCAATAAAGACTTGTTCCATAAACGGCTCGCTTTTCCTTGCCGTTGCCCCTAAGCTGATATTATCGGTGGGAACATCCCGCCAACCGATAACTTGTTGGCCTTCTTCGGTGACAATTTTCTCGAACATTTCCCGACTGCGAGAGCGTTGTTCGGGGTCAGGAGAGGCAAAAATATTACCAACCCCATATTGACCCGGACTGGGTAAAGTTATTCCTAATTCGGCAGTAACTTTCGTTAAAAACTTGTGGGGAACTTGCATTAAAATCCCTGCACCGTCACCCGTATTCGTTTCAGCACCGCAAGCGCCGCGATGCTCCAGATTACAGAGAATTTTTAAGGCTTGCTCAACAATGCTGTGGGATTTTTGACCTTTTTGGTGAACAATAAACCCAACACCACAGGCATCATGCTCAAATTGTGGATTGTAGAGTCCTTGTTGAGTCGGCAGATCGTGACGCTTCATGGTCGATGCGGTGAATAAAGAACAACAGGACACTGGCTCGATCGCAGTTTGCTTAATCTTCAGTTAATCCCAGTTAATTTTGTAATGGGGTTGCGGTTGAAGGGTCGGGTCTTAAGGAAATTGTTAGACTCGCAAGGTCCAAACCCTCATATCACCGCCTTTTTCGTTATGTTTCGTAATAATTTGTCATGGGTTATTGGTCATTTGTCCTTTGTTATCGGCACAATGACGAAAACGTTGGTGCGAGGATTAACTGGTTTTTTGTTGTTGGTTATTGGTTGTTGGCTCTTGTTTTGATAGGATCGGTTTTTCCCCAGAAAGCAAGGCCATTGGGCGGAGGAAATAAGGCTAAAAGCTATAGCTGGAAGTCATTTTAGCCTAGACGAGTAGCTTTAAATTTCACGGCTGAGTCATTGGTCTTATGTCCTTCATTACAGTCGATAGCATTTGTCAAGGGTGGGAATAACATAACAATCGTTATGTCTTGCATAACAGTTGTTATGTCCTTTCTGTCAGTATGGGGAACAGTCCAACATCAAGCCTAATTCTGTTCCTCTGGCAGACAACCAACAACCAACAACCAACAACAAACAACAAAATCGCCTATCCTAGTATTAGGGAACCCCTCGATTATTAATTCAAGAACCGATTTAAATTCATGATGGAACTGCGATCGCAACTATCAACCCATCACAACTCAACACCACAACGCCGTATCATCAGCGACAGTGCCTTGGGTTTAGTTTCTACCACCAGTTTTCCCGCGATCGTCGGAACCGCCGACATGATGCTCAAATCCGCCGATGTGATCTTAGTCGGTTACGAAAAAATCGGTAGCGGTCACTGTACTGCCATTGTACGGGGCAAAACCGCCGATGTGCGCCTGGCAGTAGAAGAAGGAGCCAGAACCGCCGAGCAATTTGGTCAGTTAATCGCCAAAATGGTCTTAGCTCGACCGATGCCGAACTTAGAAGCCGTATTTCCCATTGGCTCTCACCTCGTGCAAATTGCCCAGGAACAACGGGGCTACAGCAAACTCAGCAACCAATCCCTCGGCCTCGTCGAAACCCGGGGATTCCCGGCGCTGGTAGGGGCGGCGGACGCAATGTTGAAAGCCGCGGACGTACAGTTAGCGGGATATGAAAAAATTGGCGATGGCTTGTGTACGGCGATTATTCGCGGAACCGTGGCCAATGTTGCCGTGGCGGTGGATGCGGGAATGTACGAAGCCGAACGCATTGGGGAATTGAGTGCGGTAATGGTCATCCCCCGTCCCCTCGAAGACTTAGAACATACGCTTCCGGTTGCAAGCTACTGGCTAGAGAAACCCGAACCCTTACCCAAACTGCAATCCCAAGCCACCGAGAAAGCGAAACCTCTGCAACTGCCAGAACTCGAAAAAATCCCCCTCTCCCTCGGAGAAGCCCAAGCCGAGGAGTTGGAAATGGAAATGGAACCGGAAACCGAGGACGAAGAACCCCAAGCCCTGGAACTGGAAACCCCCGAAGAACCCACCAGAGCGAAATCGCGAGACTTGGATATCGAGGAGTTGTAAAGCGGTATTATTGGTTATTAGTGATTAAGGGGCATTCAGGGAGAGTTAAATTCTATCCCTCCCAAAAATTCCTAAATCCCTGTAGGGGTGAGGTGTTTTCATCCAATCTCCCACTCCTCGCGGGGCTGATTTTTTAGGGAACAAATAGACTTTTTGCCCGTCTGGCCTGGACAATTGCAATGATTCAGGGTTGATTTATGGGAATTTCGGGTTGGAGTGCTTTCGGCTTGGCGTTGGGAATTATCGCTGTTGTTCCTGAAGTTGCGATCGCGTCCCCTGTTTCTCCCGATGAGTTATGCTTTCTACAAGCCCGTTCCTACAGTCACAACTTTGGCCGTTCTGGGAGAAAGGGCCCCACGGGAAGCCAAGGGGCATCAGGACAGGATGGGGGCGATCGCGAGGTCTTTTTAGATGGTTCCCCAATGCGAATCGATCTCTCGGGCCAAGATGGCGCACCGGGAGGAGACGGGGAAGATGGTTATCACGCCGATTGCGGTTCTCAACCCCGCGATATTAAATATGACTTACAAGCCCCCGATGGCGGTGATGGGGGCAATGGGGGAAATGGCGGTGATGGCGGCAACGGCGGCACTTTAACCGTTTACTACACCGACCCGATGCAACTGCAAAACCTCTTTCTCGACGCAGCAGGAGGAGAAGGAGGGGAACCCGGACGCAGTGGTGAAGGGGGAGAAGGTTGTCGCTGTCGTCGTCCGAGTTGGGAAATTACCACCTGTACCGGAGAACCGGACACGCCGGAATATAAGTGCGAAACCGAGCGTTTTTACTGCGATGATGGTCGCGATGGTCGTTCCGGTCGTCGGGGTAATAAGGGGCGATCGGGTCAACCGGGGCGTTTGGTGTTGATTCAACGCGCCGAACCTTTGCCGCCGAATAATGCCCGCACTACCCTATCGCTGCTCGAAGCTCAAAACGGCTCGCCTACTTTATATCTGAATCGATGGCGATCGCAAAATGGGGCAGCCACGCTACTTGCTCCCGGTTCTATTGTGGCAGATAATTATCAAGAATTTCGCGATCGCATCTCTGGCAACTTCAAACTCACCTGGCAAGCCGACAACCCGATTCAAGACTTCGCCACCGAAACCGTTAGTGTACGTCTAACCGAAGGTCACACCGTCGAGGCAGATTTCTCAGAAAATGCTTGGCTCGATGGTACATGGACTCAGCAAGAAGGTTACAGCGAATATATTGTCACCGATGCCTTTGTCAAAGACGAGGCCCTGCGCTTGTTGCCCTCCAGCTTATCGGGAAATCAAAACAACCTCACCCTGGAAATTCTCGACGTTGCCGCCAAATCCGACGAACTCACCACCCAATTTCTCATCGCCTATCGCGTCAGCAATCGACTGCGTTACGAAGGGGCAATTCCCGCCGAATTAATCAGTCGCGAAGGCAATATTTTCCGCATAGATATCGGCAAACTCCCCATCGACCCGGACTATCTCGAAGTTGGCACTCGCGCTGAAGTGGAAATCATCGCGATTCGGGCGTTTAACCATCATCAAGCCCAACAAGTGATGACCTTGCGCCGCACTTTACGGGATTGATTGAATCTTGTTATCTCAGCCCAATCTCGGCAGGTTAAATTGTAAACAATTGTTAAAATGTAATTATTTATACGGTTTAAATAGCGTTAAAATTAATGAATAAATATCTGCAATTATTGGACATTAGAAGAGGTCAATCAGCGCTTAAAAGAGCGAATGATTCAAGAAACCGAACAAACCTGGAAAGTTGCTGAAGAATTTGCTATTTCTATGCGAACAGCCGCTTATGTTCATGGCTTAAATCGCCTTGGAGAAGCGATGGATGCCAAAGGAACGCGGGATTATTATGTAAATGGTTGACGATCGCAGTGAGTTAGGGCTTTCTTCAGCAAGCCCTAAGCCAGACAATAAGGGCAATTTAACCGCCGAGTAATCTCGAAAAATTTGCTCGCATTCGCTTGGAGTTGTCGATCGAGAAAGTGCAACAAGCGCATTTGCGCCGAGTGAGGTATAATCCCCCAATCATAACGGTAGACAAAGCCGCGATCGCGTCTTCGGCTTGACTTTCATCCCCCAACGCCAAAGCTAAAGCCCGGATATTGATTTGCCATTGTCCCAACTGGGTGCGAATATCCCAAAGCAGGGTTGGCGCTATTTGAGATAATAAATCGTAAGTGCTTTCATTTTGTCCCGCATACATTTTTTAACTGGCTAATTCCCAGGCAGTCTTTTTCTGCGAGGGTGTCGATGATAACATCTTGATTTTGGGGAACCCCATCAATTAAAACGGCAGGATTGCGACCGCGCAAAGGCTGACCAAAACCGCTTACGCTTTAAAGCGATGTCTGCGTTGGGTGATTCTTGACGAAACTCGCCGCTACCGAGGCTAAGTTGAGCGTTGCCAATCTCCAGTTGTAGGGTGTTATCCCGTTCGGTAATGGTAATTTGGGACGCGAGATCGGTTTCGGTTTCTAACAGGATATCGAGTCCTGTTTCGGTGGGATACAGTTGGATATTTTGGATGTCTGCAATCTGCGCGATCGCGGGTTGAATTGTGACCAGGGAAATGACGCTGGCCAAGCTAAAGCCAGCAATCCGAGAGTATTGTTTCATCGTTTATGACATATCGACAAAGGCGAGGACGAGATTACATTGTGGGCAATCGTCGCTACTTATTAAGAATTTTTTTCACTAAGATTCAGACATTAGACTAAGAATGTTGCCTTTGTCAAGCAATATCTAGATACTTTTTCCCATTGAAATCTAAGTTCAAAACCCTTGACTTTAGGGTGATTGTGCGATCGCGTTATTTCTTGCTGAAAGTAACTTTTTAGGTGAGGATGCGATCGCACTCATCTAAGTTATTTTCAATAAGCTTAAAATCAAGTAACAGCAAGGTTTCTGGCTTAATACAGCCATCACTATTTCAATGCGATCCCAAAAAAACCTTATAACTTATTGATAATAGGTGTCAGGTTTAGTATAGAATACTTGCCGTTAGCTTTTATTCGCTATTGCGCTTACCGCCATGCAAATCGACAACCTATTCACGGCAGGTGGCATTGTTGCTATTCCCCTGCTGCTGTTCTCCTTGGTGGCAGTTGCCCTCATTATCGAGCGTTTAGTCTTTTGGTCTCGTATCTTGACTCGTCAGCGTCGCGTCGTCCGCGATGTCCTGAAAGTCTATTACCAAGAACCCGAACGGGCGTTACAGTTTCTTCGTAACAACGCTGACTTGCCCATTGCCAAAATTTTCCTCGAAGCCTTGGAACTCGACCAACCCAATCCAGAGGAGTTTCGCCTGGCCCTCGAAAGTGCTGCCCAAGCTGAAATCCCGACCTTAAAGCGCTTTGGTACTGTTTTTGAAACCATTATCAGCGTTTCGCCCCTTTTAGGCTTACTTGGTACAATTTTGGGCTTAATTCGCGCTTTTTCTTCCCTCAGCTTGGGTGATGTGGGTGGCACGAATACTACAGGCGTTACCGGGGGGATTGGTGAAGCCTTGGTATCAACGGTAATGGGTTTGGTGGTCGCCATTTTTACTCTGCTGTTTGCCAATATGTTTCGCGGCTTCTACAAGCGTCAACTGGCCTTAATTCAAGAATACGGCGGTCAACTGGAACTGCTGTATCGCCGTCAATACGAACAAGAACGTTCCGGAGGTAAAACTTATGCGCCTACCTGAAGAGTCTGATGCGCCCATGGAAATTAACATTGTGCCGATGATCGATGTAATTTTCTCAATTTTGGCGTTTTTTATCATTTCTACCCTGTTTTTAACCCGATCTGAAGGTTTGCCCGTAGATTTGCCGGGTGCGTCCACCGCCCAAAGTCAACCGAGTACCAAAGTCACAGTCACCATTGAACCGGGCGGCGAAATTTCTCTCAACCGTCAACCCCTAGAATTGTCTGAGTTAGAAGCGGCGGTGAGCGAATTAGTTGAACCCGATTCACAAACTTTAGTAATTGTCAATGCTGATGAAGATGTGGATCACGGTCGCGTGGTGGCGGTGATGGATCGTTTGCGGCAAGTCGAAGGGGCGAAACTCGCGATCGCAGCTCAACGTCCTTAACTCACTAACTATTGAGTTATATTCTCAACAAATTATAAAATCTTGCCGTAACTTTACTTGAAGATAGATTGCAATAAATTACTATTGAGAAGCATTATAGATAAAAGTCCAGAACGCGATCCCGCAGGGATTCCGCGTAGCGGTACGCACTTATGTCATCTGGATTGGGTCATTAGAGATTGAATTATGAGTCTGTCTAACTTCTGCATCGAACAACGCCGCAAAGAACAATCAGCCCTCAAGCAATTCTTGTCCTACAGCTTGTTGGGTTCGACTTTGTTTCATCTTGTCTTCTTGATGTTGTGGGCGTTTCTCTACGAAGCCCCCACCTTTGCCGAAGAACCGATTGAATTTATCGTTGTTGATAGTTCAGAAATTCCCGAACCCCCTCCAGAAATTCCCCAACCCACCCCAACTCCCGAACCCATACCCTCTCCAGACGAGATCGAACCCGTCCAACCGGAAACCCCCGAACCCGTCCAACCGGAAATCCCTGAACCCACTCAACCCACCCAACCCCGTCAGACGACAAGTTCCACTCGTCCGTCATCCTCTGCGAGTTCGAGTTCTTCATCCCCCAATACACCCCCTTCCCAACCCACACAAACCAGCAATTCCAATCCCGTCAGCGAAAACAATCCTCCTTCTCCTCGCAGTAACTCTGCCCCGGTTAACTCAGAAAGTAGCAGCAACTTAGAGGAAAGTTTCACGAACGACTCCTCCTCACCGAGTAGCGACAGTGGCGAATTTAATCCCGTTAATCCCGATACAGTGGCCAGTAATAATGCTCCCTCTCGCAGTAACTCTGCCCCGGTTAACTCAGAAAGTAGCAGCAATCTGGAGGATAGTCTCAATAATGACTCCTCCTCACCGAGTAGCGACAGTG
>JBKHDX010000124.1:0-13839 GCA_046541115.1 Spirulinaceae cyanobacterium
ATCAGTCATCAGTTTTGGGCAATCGGCTAACCAACAACCAATAACCAATAACAAATAACCAATAACCAATAACCAATAACAAATAACCAATAACAAACAACCAATTATGAACTTTAGCGAGGAGTTTGAATTATTACTGCGGGCTTGTTATCCCTTGATTTATATCCCAACGGCTGAGGAAGAACGAGTTGAAGCCGCGATCGCGCAGTCGGCCAAAAAACTCGGCAATCGCACCGTTTATATTTGGGATTTTGTTGATGGTTATCAAGACAATCCGAATAATAGTAACGTCGGTCGCCGCAATCCTTTACAAGCCTTAGAATTTTTAGAAAAATTACCGGAAAAAGCGCCGGGTATCTTTATTTTACGGGATTTTCATCGTTTTTTAGAAGATATTTCTATCGCGCGTAAACTGCGAAATTTAGCCCGCCGTTTAAAAGCTCAACCCAAAAATATTGTCATTCTCGCCCCGGAAATCAGCATTCCGTCGGATTTGGCCGAAGTGCTGACCGTGGTTGATTTTGCCTTACCCACCGCCAGCGAGATTAAAAGCGAGATTCAACGTCTACTCTCAGCCACCGGGAAACCCCTGAGCGACCAACTGCTCGATGAATTTGCGCGATCGGCTCAAGGCTTGACTTTAGAGCGTTTGCGGCGGGTGTTAACCAAAGGCATTGCCGCCCGTGGGGGCCAACTCGAACCCGAAGACGTAGAATTAGTCCTCGAAGAAAAACGCCAATCCATTCGTCAAACCCAAATCCTTGACTTTTATCCTGCCACCGAGCAAATTACTGATATTGGCGGCTTAGATAACCTCAAAGATTGGTTATTGCGTCGGGGTGGAGCATTTAGCGATCGCGCCCGCGCTTACGGATTACCACACCCACGAGGTTTATTGCTGGTGGGGATTCAAGGTACAGGCAAATCCCTCACCGCCAAGGCGATCGCCCATCATTGGCATTTACCCCTACTGCGCCTCGATGTGGGGCGCTTATTTGCAGGTCTCGTTGGGGAATCGGAATCTCGCACTCGTCAAATGACCAACCTTGCCGAAGCCCTCGCTCCTTGTGTATTATGGATTGACGAAATTGACAAGGCCTTTGCTGGTATGAACGGCAAAAGCGATTCAGGAACCACCAGTCGGGTCTTTGGTACGTTTATTAACTGGCTGGCGGAGAAAAAATCCCCGGTTTTCGTGGTTGCAACGGCGAATAATATCCAAGCCCTGCCCCCAGAAATGTTGCGAAAAGGCCGTTTTGACGAAATCTTTTTTGTCGGTTTACCCTCCCAAGAAGAACGTTGCGCTATTTTCACCGTTCATCTGTCCCGACTGCGCCCCCACAACGTGAAAAACTATGACCTAGATCGACTGGCCTACGAAACCCCCGATTTTTCGGGCGCAGAAATTGAGCAAACCTTAATCGAAGCCATGCACATCGGCTTTAGTCAAAACCGCGACTTTACCACCGATGATATTCTAGAAGCTGCCAGTCAAATTATCCCCCTCGCTCGCGCTGCTCAAGAGCAAATTCAATTTCTGCAAGACTGGGCTGCTGCTGGCAAAGCTCGTCTAGCCTCGCGGCATAATCGCTTGGGCGATCGCATTCAGCGTCAACTTCAATAATCTAAACCGTAATTTGCTATGAATTTTTCCCGTATTGTTCAACTTTTCCTAGGGATTATTATTGGCTTATTGTTAATTGGGGGAGGGGCCGCCGCCACGGGCTATTATTTCTTGTCGCGTTTGTCTGAAGACCCACCCCGTCCTGTTTTTGCTGAAGAAACCCCGCCAGAAAAAGCCTCTCCTGAAGCCTCTCCTGAAGCCTCTCCTGAAACTGCAACTGAAACGCCCCCAGAAGACACAGAAGCCACTCCTGAACCTTCTCCTACTCCCGAACCCGAACCAGACCCAAGCGAGCTACAAGGCAATGAATATCGCGCCACAGTTACTTGGCCTGAAGGGTTGAGCTTGCGGGATAGTCCCGGTGCGAATGCCGAGCGCATTGGTGGCATTGCCTACAATAAAGAAATGATCGTCATCGAAGAAAGCGAGGACGGCAATTGGCAAAAAGTCCGCTTACCCGGATCGGGTCAAGAAGGTTGGGTCAAAGCGGGGAATGCCGAAAGAGTCGATTGACAACTCTACGCCCTAAAAAGACGTAGATTCTCGTTTCTTTCAGATCGCCTATAGGCTAGACCTTAGATCGTCAGACACCTAAATATCCTCCCTTTAGTCCCCGCGCCTACCGACGAGCGCGAGCGTTTTATCTCTTGGTTTCTTATCCAAGATACGCCCTGCCCGGACGCAAACATTGTGTTTTCACAACTACACCCTCAAAGTTTTACATCAACAAGGATTGTGTTGAAAACCCCTGACTTTAACTATTGAGTTGGTTAGGTTCGATATAATGCGGCCCACATTACTGGTCACTCGCACACCGACATTATACCAAAGCCGTCCTTAAAGGACGGGGAACCTGAAACCCAGAATTTTTGGTAAATTGAATCTGGATTGCCATCACAAAAAGTGTCGTCAGCGAGAGAGGTTACGGCACTTTTTTCATGCACGACCTGGGATTACAAGGGATTGAGCAAGATTGGCAGTAGCTCATTTTTCACAGATAATACAGGGGCGATAGACTTACGCCCCTGTCACAGTTACAACCAGCCTTTTTTAGCTTTAGCAATTTTAGGGGGATGGACGGGTTCGACATCGTAGAATGTGCCTAACCCTTCGTATTCGATGAGATAATCGCATTCGTAGACAGTGCGCGATCGCCCTGCGGGTCTCGGTACGTCAATTTGGTTTAATATAGTTATACCCCCATCGTTGACTAAAAAGCGATCGCCCAGTTTTTTCGCTTGCTCGTTATTGCTGAGTTCTAGGGCTATATCTTTAAGGATACTCAAATAAGTGCTGTTATCCGTCGCTTTCAGGGCTTGACGAGTCGCTTTGAGCTTAATCTCCTGTTTGGGGCTGTGGAGAAAGCCACCGACATCATAAGTGTAATGTTGTTGCACTTCCCCCGCCAGCAAGTATAAACCATTCATAATCGCTTTTTTGCGAGTCCCTTCGATGCGGTCAAATTGGTGGGTGGTTTCGCATTGATGCAGAAACTCCGATAATACGATCTTCGCATGGTCTTCCCCTTGGCGGCGCAAATCGTTGGGCAATTCTGTCGCAGTTGCGTCTATTTGCATCAAAATATCGATAAAGGGACGATTCCAAGCTTCGATTTGTTGCGAAATTTCTTTTTTCTTTAATCCCCAGAAGTAAGAAATGAGATGACTCACAATAATAACCTGAAAGGGGTACAACGCAATACTATCGGCGGGATAAGTAAAGATGAAATCCGGCGCGTAGTCGGGGATTGACTGCAACCGTTCCTTGTCGCTTTCATGGGCGATAAAAAAGGAAGTCGCCACGCGAGGGCCGATTTCGCTGGCAGATTTAATGGCACGGGCATTGAAAAACGGCCAAGACGGCGGCGGCACATTATGACCTAAAATCGACCCTAGGGTATGACGAGTCCGGCGTTTCATGTGGGCATATTTGCCGTGTTGGAATTGGAAGAAATGCCACCCGGCAAACATCTCCTGAATCATCTCGGCAGCTTTGTGGGCTTGTTCTTCGGGTACACCGTCGAGATAGCCCGTATACACAAAGTCGAAGTTACCACCGACGAGTTCCCCGGCCATATTTTCAATCTCGGCAATCAGGGTTTTATCGCTCACAATTTGGGCGACCACTTCCGGGAGTTGCGCCAGTTCGCCGTATATCTGCGAAGCGTATTCTGTAGAAATATCCCCCCGAACCTCGCCAATATAGGTATGTAACGCCAATTGCCATTGCAGGGATGCCATGGCGGCAAAGGTAGACCCTACGCATTCTTCTTCCGGGAGGTTGGTAATTCCTGCCCCGGCTGCGGGTTGAATGGCAGCATCGAGGCCGCGGCCAATGTTACCGAGGGCGCTGGCTTCGATGTTCGTGACCACATAAATCCAGGGGGTTTTCTCCGCGATAAAATCTTGGAGGTGGGGCGGTAAATCTAGCCGTTGGGTATCCGGTTGTAGTAGTTGGTGGATTTCGTCAAGACGGGCTTGGGCGACAATCACCTCAGCGAGTTTGGAGTCGCGACGCTGAATTTCGGCTTCGACGCGGAAGACAACGGAGGGAAGACTAGCGAGTTCGTGGGTGAGTTTAATGGTGTCGGACGTTCCACCGGAGTTGGAGTTGGCGATAAAGAGGGTATTGGCGCCGACGGAGGGGGGCAGAGTATCCGAACCTGTGAAGCCATCGAGATTCATCACAGGTAGAGTATTTAACCCTAGTTTACGGGCTAAGTTCCCCGCGATCGCGTTAATCAAGAAAGACGTTCCCGCCGCCCCAGTGATAATCTGCGTTAAATTTTTAATGCGTTCTCGTCGCAGGGTTTCGTCCTCGGTTCCCATCATCAAGCCAATACCCTTTTTCCCGGTTCGCAGCGTTACCGTACCATCTGGGCGCGTTTCAAACAGTTTCTCGGTGTTTTTGCGTAACGCCAAGGGCTGAATCACAATGATTTCCTCGCCGTATTTGTTATACGGGCAAGGAATCGGTATATCGTTCTTATCGCGATACTGAATTTGAAACACCTTGAGGGGCGCAAGGCGTTCGTAACGGACGTAATGACTGGGATGGTGGGTTTTCTCTTGGTGTTCGATGGGGATTAGGGGAATCACCTCACCTCGATAAATATTAAATAATCGTGCCTCACCATCGGCAGTCACTTCCACTAATTCCCCCGGAAGCACATCGTAAATCGGGGCAACCCCTTCGGTAATATAAGCTTTTGCTTTTAAATCCGTGAGAAAATTGACTTCTTGGGCGACTTTGTGGGCGAGGTCGAACTTCCCTTCGGCTAAGGCTTCTGGATTGAGTAAAATCACCTGTTCTTTGAGGGCGTTTTCTTCAGAAGCCGATAAAAAGGCCGCTTTGTTATAGTTGCGTAAATCGTAAGATTTGGGGATATAGAAAATAATTTCGCCCCCTTCTTCGCCCCCCCGTTCGGTGCCACCCCGTACCATAGTATAAGTCCCGCCCCCAATCGCCCCAGGTTTCGGTTTACCCAGGGGAGTATAGGATTGAAAGGTAAATTTGTTTTTGGGGTTGGAATATTCGAGGATACGGGCCACCAAAGCCGCCGCAATCGTAATTTTCTGGGCTTTAGCATGAGTCATGATGGCGGCCAGATGCAGCAACTCTTGAATTTTCTCGCTGGCTTCTGAATGCTCATCATCCCGCAAAAAGCCTTGTTGTGTGAAGGTTTTCACCGTTTGCCCTTCGCGATAAAAGATGATAGTGTCTCCTTTGGTTTTGGCGGTTAGGGTTTGATGGGCGTATTCTTTGCCTAAGTCATAGCCTCCCACATGGCCGCTACTGTCAATTACGGCGGTATTGTGCGTTAAATAATCCGGGTCGGTGTAAGCGAGGCGGTACAATGCCCCCGGTAGAGAATCCGCTTGCAAATGTTCGTAGAGAAAGCGTTTTAAAGCCGGTTCAACGCAGGAATCGGAGTTCGAGGTGAAGTGAAAGCCCTCGTAAGTCAAAAACCGCTTGTAGCGAGACGCATCGTTAATATCGCCGTTGTGGGTATCCCAAAATAAACTGGTTTTGCCGCCATGAGCGCGATCGCTCACTGCTACAATGCCTTCAGGGGTGAGATGATAAATGCGGATTTTCTCCCGTGTCAACACCTCGCAGTGGGGATGAGCGTTGCTTTGGGAATACATATCCCCTTGAGACGCTTGACGAACATGGGTTTCCCAATTGGTTAGAAACTCGTTATTGTTTAACCCGGTTTGCGAAACTAAAGTATCCCAGGTTTTAAGTAAATCCCCTCCATCGCGGGACAACTTCACCTGCATCTGGACTTCATCATAAATCTTCTGACTGATTCGCTGAACTTCCCCCGCTTCAAAGCCACCACTCGCCTCTTTTTGCTGGCTGAGGAGGTCAAAAATCCCGTTGATGGGAATTGTCCCAATCGCCATCCCTGCTGCATCATAGCCCGCTTTTGTGCTTTTTTTTGAGCAATCTTCGGCCAAAGCGGTTGCATAACGGCGGCGATCGCGTAAAATAACTTGCAGTTCTGCTCGGTCTCGCAGCACCAATTTTCCCGTTTCCGGGTTCTTGCTAAAAAAGAGATGTTCAATTTTAACCGGACTCAGAAACACATTAAAATTGCGGCACATATTCGCTTCCTTGCTCGCTGTAGCATACAATCGGCGGCATAAATCGTCAGCAAAAGGCTATCGATACAGAACCCCTCAAGCGTCATCTATCGTAACCTGATTTTTCCTACCGTAACACGATCCCTTCACGGTGACTTCTAGGATTTCCGCAGGGTTTGGCTTTCAACCTCTCAAAAAAAAAGAGAGCTATCTTGAAGGCTCTCTGGCAATAATTTGATTTTCAATGGGAAAATTCAGGCAAAATGCTGAATAATGACAAAAAATTGCGTTTTTTGAGTCAGCATTGTTTAGTAAGCCAAACCCATGCTGCGGGTGGTTTCTGCACCCAAGTACACGCGAATGCTCAAAAAGTCGGTAGGACAAGCGGTTTCGCAGCGCTTACAGCCTACACAGTCTTCGGTACGCGGTGAGGAGGCAATTTGACCGGCTTTACAACCATCCCAAGGTACCATCTCTAATACGTCCAGAGGGCAGGCCCGCACACACTGGGTGCAACCAATACAGGTGTCATAAATTTTGACGCTATGAGACATTGAATATCAACTCCAAGTGCGAGTGTTCTCTTGATTTTGCTTTGTTTTAAATTCGCTGGCTCACAGGATAGTGTACCTTAGCCCTTTGTTTCTGATATGCAAAAAGAAACAGAACTTCAAATTCTGTAACAGTTTGTTGTTTGTTATTTGTCCTTGGTCATTCGTCGTTTGTCATTGGTCTTTGGTAATTTTGTACCTCTCTTGGACGGGAAAACCCCGCCCCTACACGCCCACTGTCTCCTAATTAACAGAAAACCAGTCAATCATCGGAAAAACGTCCCTCTTAGATGCTGTTAAGGCGATCGCGCCAAAGTAGATTATCCTCGAAGGTGAGGATGATACGCTTGTAATCATAATTCTGAAGCGTTAGGGTTAAGTAGTTGCGATCGCCCACTACATACCAAAAATCTTTACCTTGGGGCGTGTAGTAAGTTCCAGCTTTAATGACTCCAGGCAAATAAGTCCCCGGAATTCGCAACTCTCGCCAATCGCTACTGGGTTCATCGGTAGAAACACCTGTAATGGCACTCAGGGGGATTTTCATGGGATTCTCGAAGTGAAAAGCCCAAAGCATTTCGTACCACTCCCACTCAATCGTTAAATTGTCGTTGACAATATCTAATCTCATCGCCTGCCTTGACTCCCAATTCATTTCTTGACTGTAGCGAGAAAACTCATCGGAATTTCAGCCACAACCGTTGTAATCGTTATAGTTAGATTAGGTAATTCGGGGTGCAGCTTAACCGAATTTTGCAGTTTATTATTTTCCTACCATGAATATTAAAACTTGGCGTATCGGACGCTTAAGCGTCTTGGCGGTGGCTGTTTTTGGCTTACTGGGGGCTTGTGGTCAAAACGAACCTCAAGCAACTTCACCCCAAGTTACCACGCAAGAGGTTTCTGAATCTGCTGCTGAAACCTCTAAAGATGCCGAAATTTCAGAAATTCAAGAACAACCTGTTTGGGTCAAACCTTTGAATCAGGAAAAGGAACTTTCTGGTGAAGAAGGGATGGGTTTGCAATATGGTGAAACGATTCGCACTGAAGACGAAGCATTAGCAGAAATTGACCTTAAAAATGGCTTGGCTTTTCGGATTGGCGGTGATGCTGTTTTAACCTTAAAACCGGGAAATGAATTGCATTTAAATTCCGGTGAAATGATTACTTGGGTTGAAGAAGGAAAAGATGTTCCGGTTGAAATTGTGACCCCTGGTGGCATTGCCGGGATTCGCGGCACAACAGTTTATGTGGAGTATCCTGATAATCCTGAAGATGGCATTTTATTCTTTTCTTGGGAAGGAACAATTGCGATAACTTTACCCAATCAAACTGAAGAAATAATCTTAACTTCTGGGGATGAAGTTCGCATTAAACCCGGGGAAACTGATGTAGAAGCAATTCGCGATCGCGTGCGCCATTTAAAGCTAGAAGAATGGCAACAACGCCGCGCTGAAAATCGTCTACTGAATGATTTTGAAAAACCTCTGCCTACCCTTGAAAAAATACAAGAAATCGACCAAAGAATGCTCGAAGCAAGCATAAATAAAGAATAACTGATTTGATTTTACTGAATTAATTCCAGAACATGAGCAGCAATAATCAGAAATTCTGGACGAAATTAAATAGTAGTTGCATATTTATGTTAGCCAGTTTTGCCGCGATCGCGATTGGTTTTGAATTGCCATTGACTCAGAATCTTGAACAAGAAATGCAAGTCAATTTCTTTCAGTGGCGCGGACAAGTTTCGCCGCCAAAAGATGTGGTAATTGTAGCCATTGACCAAGATTCTCTCAAACAAGGAGAACTCGCTTCTCGCGCTCCGACTGAGTACCCAGAACTGCAAACGATACAACAATTTCCTTGGCAAAGAAAAGCTTATGCTGACGCGATCGCAAAAATCCTAGATGCTGGAGCAAAATCGGTTTCGGTTGATATCTTATTTCCAGCTTCGAGCAGTTATGGAGAAGCCGACGATCTTGCCTTTCAAAAGATATTAAATCGCTATGGCGATCGCATTATTTTAGCCGTCGCTCACGAAACTTCAAGAACTGCCCAAGGTTATCAACATCAACTGGTTAAACCCAATTCCAGTTTACAAGCAGAACCCCAACAATTAGGACTAATTAACTTCCAACCTGCCCCCGATAAACAAATACTCAATCTTTCTTTGAATTACAGTCAGAAACTTCTAAAACCCTTAAATTTACCGATGCTTCCTTCCTTTACAGAAGCCACCCTGAATGCGGCTCAAGTGGATTATAATATTCCGACTGGCGACTCCATTTATTATTACGGTAAACCCGGTACATTTACCCATATTTCCTTTTGGCATATTCTCGATCCGCAAGCTTGGAAAATGTATGAAGACCAGGACTTTTTTAAAGATAAAATTGTCTTAATTGGCGCAACCGCCGACTCATTACAAGACTTCAAACATTCCCCCTTTAGTTTAGCCATGGCCGGGGTAGAAGTTCATGCGAATGCGATCGCGACTTTACTGGAAAATCGTGCCATTGCCCAGGCTTTTCCGAATCCAATCGGTTCGGGAATTTTTGTGTTTATTCTGGTTGCGGGGATGGGGGCAACTTTACAACGTTTCCTCGAAAAACCGACTCGTCAATTTCTGAGTGCGATCGCGATTAGTGTAACTTGGATTGGCATCAGTTACGCCAGCTTTACCTATGCTTACCTTATTTTACCCGTCGCACTCCCCGCAGGCGCGATCGCGTTGTGCGGTATCTCGAATCTTACTCTGGGGGCAATTCGCGAACAACTCGAACGTCGCCGCCTTCACAATACCCTAGAACGGTACGTTGCCGCCCCCATCGTCCGCGAAATTCTCAACCGTCGCAACGACGACTTCCAAACCCTCCTCAAAGGTCGCAAAGTCAAAGCCGCCATTTTATTTTCTGATATTCGCAGCTTTACCACCTTTTCCCTCACCCACGATGCCGAAGCCGTGGTGACTCAACTCAACACCTATCTCGAAGCGATGGTAGAAGCTATCCTCACCGAAGGGGGAACCCTCGATAAATTCATCGGGGATGCTGTGATGGCTGAGTTTGGGTCGCCAATTTCCCACGGTGAAAAAGAAGATGCCCTCAAAGCAGTCCGGGCCGCCCTCAAAATGCGCCAAGCCTTGGTACACCTGCAAAAAATCTGGCGAGTCCAAGGTCAAGAAATCCTGTTTAATGGCATTGGTATTCACTTTGGGGAAGTGATTGTGGGGGATATTGGGTCATCTCAACGGCGAGAGTTTGCCGTGATTGGCGATGCGGTGAATGTCGCCAGTCGCATCGAAGGTTTGACGGGAAAACTTTATGTAGACATCCTCATCAGCGATTCTCTATATCAACTCGTCCGCGAGGAAGTGAATGTGGTGGAGATGGGAGAACACGCCCTCAAAGGTCGAGGGGATAATAAAATTAAGCTATATAGTCTTATAGGATTGAAAAACGAAGATAATACAACTTATTTACAAGTTCGCAACTCATTACGGCAATATTTGAATTTTAAAGACCGCGATGTTCCCGATTCTGGTTTGGTTAATCCGATGACGAGGAAGTGTGAGTAATTTGGTTGTTTGTAACAAGTTAAGGTTTTGTCCCCATGGTCAAAATTCTGGTAGGGGCGGGGTTTCCCCGTCCAAGTTTATGTTTTATAGCAGCAAGCATAATGGTTAGGACATTTGAGGTGGGGTTTACCCTCACCCCAAACCCCTCTCCCAAATTGAGAGAGGGGCTTATTTTTTAAGACTTGATGGCGGTGTCCTAACTACTTTGACGGTTGCTATAAAGCTGTATTCTGTCCCAAGCTACGAATAGATATTGCTAACCCGCCCGCAGATTAAAAAGCTGGGGAACCAATGAAAGCAAAGTCCGCCTTCGCGAACTCGATTCCATAACAGTTGTTATGTCCGACATAACGCTTGTTATGTTGGCGAGTCAAGTTCTTCCCCTTCTTCTTCCTCTTGGACGGGGAAACCCCACCCCTACACTAAGAAACCCTCGTTTCCCAGCTATCCACCTCTGCTATCCATTGAGAGATTTGAACAGGAGGTGCGATCGCGCCTTTGAAAGCATTTCGCATCCAACAAGCTAACATAGAGGCAGTAGCTTGGCGTTCAGTCACCAAACGTTCGATTTCTTGGGTCACGGTTAAGCCAAAAAGGGCCGGGTCGTCAGAGTTCACCGTAACCGCTACTCCTGCCGCATCTAAGGCGAGAATGGGGTGGTTTTGATAGGAGGAGACATAGTTGAGGCGTTCGTTGGAGGTGGGACACATCTCGACTAATACCTCGCGATCGCGCAATAATTCTACAATGGTTTTATCTTGAATCGCAGATGTGCCGTGACCAATTTGAGTTACGCCTAATTCTTCTACAGCCAGGCGAATATAATGGGGTGCGGTCATTTCCCCCGCATGAACCTTAAGCTTTTTGCCGCGATCGCGCACAGGTGCAAAGACTTCGGTAAATAATGAGGCAGGATAGCCCGATTCTGTCCCATGCAAGTCAAAACCAAAGATGAGGGGATTGTCTACAAACTGTTTCACCCAGACTGCGGCTTCATCTAAGCTTTCGTGACGCAAAATCCCTGCAATCAAACGGATAGTTGTTCCTTTCGTTGCGGCTTCGTCAATCCATATAGCCAGTTGCTCAAAAATCAAATCGACGGGTAAGCCAAAACGCTCAAAAGAACAGGCATTGACATTAAGCTCAACATAACGCAAGTTCTGAGCAACCAAGCTATCAATGACAGCTTTGGCCATTTCCAGATAGCCTTCTGGGGTTTTAACCCAAGGGTGAATATAAGTGCGAAAGCCCTCTAAAAAGGCTTGAAAATTAGTGTAGCGAAATTGCGGATCGTAGAAATGCGGAAATTCGGGTAAAGTACGATTGTAATGATGTTGGAATGCTTGTACAATCGCGGGCCAAGGGGCTGCACCTTCAAGGTGAATGTGAAGTTCGGCTTTAGGAAGGGTTTGCAAGTCGAGACTTGAGTTCATCCCGCGTAATGGTTGAGAAAGTCTGGCTTATTGTAGCAAGACTGGGATTATTGTACTTGAATGCGACCCCGCATGACTGCCCGTAGGATGCGATTAATGGCTCTAATTTCGTCTTCTTCGAGATTCTCAGTCAGGGTTGCGGCCATTAAGCCGTAGCGGTCAGATAAAGTAAGTTTTCCCGTTTCTGCGGCGGTCGCCAGGATTTCCGAAACTGCACCGGGAAGCAATTGGATGTTGTCGAGCATAGTTGTAATCTCAGATGAACCTTGACAACCCTAGTATGGCTTTTCCGTGTTTACCGAGGGGTGAGTTTATCGGGCTTTCTAAGTGAATTCCGTCGCTGTTTTTTGCGATCGCGATTATCATGGAGATGCGATCGCGATCGCATCATCGCTCGTAGTAAGCCCTTTAGAGCTTTCTCAAGACAGGTTGATTCGTCCTAACCGCTTGTTCGATAATATCAACCGCTTGCTCTACACCCCCCGATGCTTGAATCGCTTTTTGTAGCCTCACTGCATTTTCTTTATAAGAACTTTCGGTCAATACTTTCTGCACAAGCCGACGCAATTTTTCTGGGTTTAAAGCTTTTAAAGAAATTTGCTCTCCCACCCCTGTCCAAACAATCCGGGCTGCAACACCAGGTTGATCGTTTGTAACCGGAATTGCCACTAAAGGAACACCATTGGTTAAAGATTCTAAGGTTGTATTCAATCCTGCATGAGTAATCGTTAAACTGGCTTTTTGCAGGAGTTCTAACTGCGGGGCATAATTCACAACAATGGGATTTCCAGCTAATTGCGGCAAAGCTTCTGAAGGTGTTGAACTGCCTAAAGAAATAACCAACTGTGCATCTAATTTTTGGCAAGCTTCAGCAATAATTTCAAAAACATATAATAAGCGATTTTGTAGCGTTCCCATTGAAGCATAAATCAGAGGTTTTCCCGTTAATTTCTCCCAAGGAAAAGGGACGGGTTCTCGTGCCGAGGAATAATGATAAGGTCCGGTAAAATGAAAGCAAAGGGGTAACTTTTTCCTGGGAAACTCAAATGCTGCGGGTTGTTGACTAATTTGAGCTAATGGAGAATTAGCATCATTGGGATGAGAATATAAGGGTAAATGCCATTGTTGGCGATATTGATTGATTGTCTTACGAATGGGTTTAAAAACCTGTGTTGTTAAGGTATAAGCCAATTGATTGCGCCAACATCCGAACCACGATGGGTTATATTGCCAAGAAAGATTAAAAGGAGGAATAGCGGGTTCTGCATGAATCATCAACGCATTACAAAGAGTGATAAACGGCAGATTCATAAATTCTGCAATGGTTGGCCCTTCAAAAGTACCTTGGTCGAGGATTAGGGCTTCTATTCCCGCTTCTTCGATAATTTTGGGCATATCCCGAAAACAAATAATTCCAGCTTCTTGAAAAAGCTTAATTGTATATTTAAAAGCAGTTAATCCCCGATATTCTCCGAGTAAATTTAAGCGTTTTTTCAAACTGCCTTTGGGAAATAAATCTCTTCCCATAATTTGTGTTTCTAATCCTAATGCTTCAATTTTTGACTGAGCATCCAGGATGGTAATAAATGTGACACGATGACCGTGCTTTTGTAACGCTTTTCCTAACGATAAACTAGGATTAAGATGACCGGGAACTGCCGGACAAACAATACCGTAATGCATCATATTTTAGAGCTTAACAATATGAGGATATCTAGTTATAGCTCATCATTTTTTATTTGTCATCTCGATTTAAAAACACCTCATCCCTATACAGATGAGGTATTAAGGTTTGCGATGTTAATCTAAAGCTTGAAGTTTACTCCAACTGCTGGATTTCTCCAGTATCGCTTGTCGATTCGGTTTCCGCATCCTGGGTATCGAGTTCATCGGTTTCGGTTGTGTCAGTGGTAGTTGCGGGATTTTCGGTTTCTAATTCGTTTGTGTTAAGTTCGTCGGTTTCTAATTCTTCGGTTTCAACTTCTTCAGTTTGTATCCCTTCTAGTTCATTACCTCGTATCTCATTGTTATTTGTTTCATTGTTATTCGTTTCACTGTCATTATT
>JBKHDX010000125.1:0-13833 GCA_046541115.1 Spirulinaceae cyanobacterium
TAATTGGTAATTGGTAATTGATAATTGGTAATTGCTTATTTATGGGTCATCGTATAGATGCCATCCCAACTATCTGGGGGGGGAGAATTGAGGTATTTTTGCGATCGCGCAATATGAATGAGAGTAGCGCGATCGTGAGGATAAAGATCGCGAGCGGCAATAAAATAATCTAAAGCCTTGCGAAAATGCCGTTGATTGTAAGCCGAACGGCCTTGGTGATACAACGCCAAAAAAGATTCTAAATCGCCATCAATGCGATCGCCCACTAACCCAACCAACTCATAAATGCTCACCGCCTGAGTTTTCCCCTTCACGCGAGTTTTATCCAACTCCCGCGTAATCAGCTTTTCCTCCCCACACAAACGGCGGGTAAACTCACTAATAATAATGTCGCAGCCGTATTCTTTCGTCAAATTCTCCAAACGAGAACTCAAATTCACCCCATCCCCAATCGCCGTATAATCCATGCGTTTACTCGAACCAATATTCCCCGAAACCACCTCCCCCGAACTCACCCCAATCCCAATCCGAATCAGAGGCTGATTTTCAAACAAGCGGTTTTTATTAAACACCACCAAACGACGACGCATATCCAACGCCGACAACACCGACAGCCAAGCATGATTTTCCGGCAAAGGTAACGGCGCACCAAACACCGCCATCAGCGCATCCCCAATAAACTTATCCAGCGTCCCTTCATAATTAAATACCGCCTCCACCATCGTTTCAAAATACTGATTCAGCAGCGTCACCACTTCCGTTGCTTCTAAGTTTTCCGTCATCGTCGTATAGCCGCGAATATCAGAAAACAAAATCGACACCTCCTTGCGTTCCCCCACCATCAAAGCTTCGTCTCCTAACTCCATCACCCGGTCAGCCACCCCTGGAGTCATATAGCGATACAGCGTCGATTTCATGCGCTTCTCGCTGCTGATATCCTCTAAAACGACCAATCCCCCTCGCGCCTCGCCTTCGGGGTTAGTTAGGGGATTTACAGTCAAGTTGACATTACGTTCTAAAATCCGCACTTGGTCTGCTGTTAACGTCACCCCGGTTTGATTTTCGACAGGTTGCTCGTTCCAGGGTAAATAAAGATCGGGATTATCCGTTTGGGGAATCGCTAAAATAGAAGCCCCGTCTTGACTGGTTGTAGTACTGAGGTAAATCCCCACCTTCAAGGTTTGTTCGGGAACATAATGCTTCGCCCCCACATTCAAGCTATCCTGGACGCGAAACTGAAGATGGTCTACCGGAACCACCTCCCACACATACCGCCCGATAAGTTTGCATTCCCAAAACGACCGCACTTTAGGATTATGAAACTCCGCCTCTGGACAACCCAAGAGTTCAATCGCTGCATCGTTTATCGTGACAATCTTGCCGTCTAAATCCGTAGAAATAACTGCATCCGATAAACTCTCAAGAATATCCTTTTGATATTGCTTTTCGGTTAAAACCGTTTCAAATAACTTAGCGTTTTCAATGGCAATTCCCGCTTGAATATTAAACGCCTGCATAAATTCTTCATCAGACGTAGTAAAACTGCCTTGTTCTTTATTAATCAACTGGGTGACCCCAATTAACTCACCCCCGGAGTTATAAACAGGCATACACAAAATATTGCGGGTTTGATACCCCGTGCGTTTATCGGCTGTCGGGTCAAAACGAGGGTCTTTGTAAGCGTCGGGAATGTTGAGACTTTTGCCCGTCGAAGCCACATAACCGGCAATACCGCGATTAACCGGAATCCGCAAGTCCAGGGTGTTTTTGCCGTCTGCGGTGTTGACTTTTGTCCATAACTCGCCTTTTTCTTTACTTAATAACCATAAGGTACTGCGGTCGGCTTTCATCAGACGACGGGCTTGTTCCATCACGGCTTTGAGGGTGGCTTCGAGGTCGAGGCTTTGCCCTAGACTAGAAGTGGCCTTCAGTAATGCTGATGCCCCTCTTTGATTGCGGGCTGCCATGTAGAAAGATTGGCAAGTTTCCAGGATAATGCCAATAGAAGCCGCAAAATCGTGGAAACGGGCTTCATCTTCTGCATCAAACGGCACATCTCCGGCTTTATTGAGCAGTTGTACCACCGCTACCACTTGGCCGCGACTGCTGACAATGGGCATACACAGCAGAGTTTTGGTGTTGTAACCGGGACGTTCGTCAATTTCCGGGTTAAACAGGGGATGTTGATAAGCGTTGGGAATGTTGAGAGATTTTCCCGTCGCGGCTACATAACCGGAAACCCCCACGTTGATAGGAATGCGGAGGTCTTTCGGTTCGCCGTTTTCAGTATTAACTTTTGCCCAGAGCAATCCTTTGGTAGAATCAACCAGGAAAATGATTGTGCGATCGGCTTTGAGGATTTGGCCGATTTTGAGGGTAAAGGCTTCCATGACCTGTTCGAGCATGGTTTCGAGGGCCTCGTTGTTGATCATATCGAGGGCCCGGAGAAACTGCTGGAACTCCGCCGTGATAAAATCCAGCAAACAGATAAATTCACCAATGGATAAATCTTTAACACGGTTGGTTAAAGCATTGGCTCGATTAAATTGCGTTAATTGTGTGAGGGTTGCGAGGATACTTCCCGTGTTGGATAGTGTCATGGAGAGCAAGGATTCAAGGATTTAGCTCGATTGGTGCGGTTTCAAGGGAGTGCGGCGGTGATGTAGATAGACTGACCTAGCGACTCAAAAGGAAGTTAAGATTTGAGCCGATTTTAACAATCTTTTCAGGATAGCCGTTGTTTTATACATTACAGATGCACCGAGAGCATAAAGTCACCTCAACAGCGACAAACTTCTATTAACTAATGTATCTGTTTATTTCGTCTCGTTCAAACCGCAATCTTACGGAATATTGGGAAAAAACAAGTTGGTTGGGTTGAGGTTACCAGCCCTGTCAAGGTGTACAGAAATCGTTGAAAGCCTCATTCTTACTTACATTAAGTGGCTTACTTGCGGCCTCCGTACGCCCTTACGCCGGGGGTTTGGGGGGGCTAGTCCCCCCAATACAACTCTGATACAAACAAGTCAATGGCAAAAGAGGAAGAAAAAACTGTGCTTTCATTTTCAGGTTGGTTATCAAAAGCCTGCGGTAGAACGACTCTAGAACCCCGGTTTCTTGTCTGCTTACCCAATCGAGTTAGAATTTTATTCGAGAAACCGGGGTTCTGATACCTACTCCATCGCATCCCAAGCCCCCGACGGAATAGAGGTAATGCTCCTTTATACTGTCCTTGTTCTACTTGTTCGTTAAGGCGGTTGGCTTCTTCGAGTTGCGGGGTTTGGGCGAGGGTGGGAAGTCCAAGAAGGTGCAGGCTGAGGAAAAGTAAGCCGCCAGCGAGGTGTTTGAGGGTTTTTCTCATGATTTTTGATAAGTCAAAGCGACACTGGAGTATATGTCTTTGGTCGTCAAGTTTGGGCTATATTAGGGGGTTTTGACTCTCTTAAGTTTTGCCTTTTGGGGGATGCAAGGGGGGGCAAATTTGACTAAAGTTGCCGTAAACTCAGCAAAAGTTCTATGAGTACCGGGAAATTTTTAGGTTTTATTGCTTTATTAATTGCACTTTATATTGTTTGGCGGATTCGTCAGGTGATTTTACTGGCGTTTACTGCCGTTATTTTCGCCACTATTCTGAATCGCTTTGTGCGGAAACTGCAACGGGGAGGCATTCGTCACGGCATCGCCGTTGCGATCGCGGTGATTTGTGTATTATTGGTTTTATCGGGCTTTTTCGCCATTGTCGTTCCTTCCATTGCCGAACAATGGGATCAATTAGTCGAATTAGTCCCCGACGCATTTCAAGAGTTGCGAAGCAGTTACGGTTGGATACAAAACGTCATTCCTTCTCAACTGTTGCGAGACATTGAGAACTTTGAAGACTTCCGGGGCTTCATGAATCGCATCCCGACAGTGAATGGCAATTGGGTTGATAGTGTCTTTCGGGTTTTTTCGAGTTCTCTCAACTTTGTTTTAAACCTGTTGTTAGTTATCTTTGTCACGGTGATGATTTTGGCAAATCCGCGACCTTATCGCCGTGTATTTATCTTATTATTTCCGGCATTTTATCGCGATCGCATCGATGAAGTCTTGACCCAATCTGAAAAGGCTTTACTCGGTTGGTTTATCGGCATTTTGTTTAACATGACCGTCATCGGCGTATTTAGCGGCGTTGGCTTACTCTTACTCGGTATTCCTCTCGCTCTCGTCAACGCACTCCTCGCTGGCGTTCTTACCTTCATTCCCAACCTTGGTCCAGCCCTCAGCGTTATTCCCCCTGCGGCTTTGGGTTTATTGGAAAACCCCTGGAAAGCCCTCGCAGTGATTATCCTCTACATCGTCATTCAACAAGTCGAAAGCAACATTTTGACTCCTTTGGTGATGCAGCATCAAGTCTCATTGCTTCCTGCCATTACCTTACTGTCTCAGGTCGCCTTTGCCGTATTTTTTGGCTTACTGGGTCTATTTCTCGCCCTCCCTATCGTCGTTGTCGCCCAAGTGTGGTTTAAAGAAATTCTGATCAAAGATATCCTCAATACTTGGGATTCCCCCCATCGTCGTCACTTCCAACGTTTTGTGCCACAACAGGAGTAGTTATAGTACTTCGCGGTGGTTTTTTGACAAGGAGTGGGAAGAAATTACCAATTACCAGTTATCAATTACCAATTAAGGGATTGTGGGAATAACCAATAACCAATCATAAAAGACAAAAGACAAATCATAAACCTGCAAGTATGCTGATGACTGATAACTGATGACTGATGACTGATAATGACCGCCTTAGCCGTTCAACCCTTTACCGTTCATAAACGCTTTCCCCTTACCATTAGTCGGGGAACTATCGCTGAAAGTACTAACCTCTGGGTACGAGTTATTGCAGATAATGTGGAAGGATGGGGAGAAATTTCCTCCTTTTCTGTTACTTACGCCCCCAAGCCAACGATTGAAAGCTTATCTGACCAAATCCAAAGTTTTGCGCCGCAACTTGAACCCCTGCATCCCCTCGAACGAGATAAAATATTTTTGCTGATGCAAAACGCTCAACTGCATTCAGCCGTACAAGCGGGAATTGATATGGCGTTACACGATTGGTTGGGAAAAAAAGCCAACTTACCCCTTTGGCGATTGTGGGGACTGGATATACAGAAAATTGTCCCGACTTCGGTCACTATTGGCATTAGTTCCCCGGAGGACGCTAAAGCTAAAGTGAAGAAATGGCAGGAATTTATAGATGCTAAGGTTTTTAAGCTAAAATTAGGTAATCCTGAAGGAATAGAAGCCGATCGCGCTCTTTTTCTGGCGGTGCGCGAACAGGCCCCCGACGCAGAATTAACCGTAGATGCGAACGGGGGTTGGAATTTGGCCGACGGGATTCAGATGTGTAATTGGTTAGCTGAATATAATGTCCGTCACATCGAACAACCCCTGTCTACCGATAACGAACAGGGTTACAGCGTTTTGTATCAGCATTCATCTTTGCCTGTTTTCATTGACGAAAGCTGTTTCAATAGTCGCGATGTGTCTCGCTTTATCAATCGCGTCCACGGGGTCAATATCAAAATCATGAAAACCGGGGGACTCACTGAAGCGTTGCGGACGATTCACGCAGCCCAGGCTTTGGGATTACAGATTATGTTTGGTTGCTACTCGGACAGCAGTATCGCGAATACGGCCATGGCGCACCTTTCACCTTATGCCGATTATATCGATCTTGACAGCCACTTAAACTTACTCGACGATCCTTTCATCGGCGCACAGTTAAAGCAAGGCCGCTTAATTCCCCGTAGTTTACCTGGATTAGGAGTTGAATATCGTGCATCTCACCCGTGAACATCGCGTTGCTGTATTACTACACCAAGGCATTCGCACTCAAGATGGTAAAACTGGACTGACTTTTCTGCGCTACAGCGAGGCTAATGTTATTGCTGTTATCGATAAGGATTGTGTGGGAGAGTCATTAGCGGATTTAACGGGAATTGCTAGAGATGTGCCGATTGTGGCTTCGGTGACAGAGGCGTTGCAATACGACCTGGATGTTTTGGTGATTGGTATCGCGCCTTCTGGGGGGGTTTTACCCGATGCTTGGTGGCAAGAGGTCAAAAAAGGGGTTGAGGCGGGTTTGTCGGTGGTGAATGGCTTGCATACGCCGATGCAGGGCATTGTTGAGACCCTGGGGGAAGGGCAATGGATTTGGGATATCCGTCAAGAACCACCGGGGTTAGGGATTGGTAAAGGAAGGGCGCGATCGCTTTCTTGTCAGCGTATCCTTACCGTAGGGACGGATATGTCGGTCGGAAAAATGTCGGCGGGGATTGAACTGTATCGCACAGCCCGCAAACGGGGCATTAAAACCGCTATGGTAGCGACGGGACAAGGGGGTTTGATGCTGTTTGGTCAGGGTGTCCCGTTGGATGCGGTACGGGTCGATTATGCAGCCGGGGCGATTGAAAAGGCGGTGTTAGAAGTGGGTCAAGATTGCGAGTTGTTGTGGATTGAGGGACAAGGTTCGATTCTGCATCCGGGTTCAACTGCGACTTTGCCTTTGTTGCGCGGGAGTCAGCCAACAGGTTTAATTTTAGTGCATCGTTACGGTCAGGAGCGCATTCATAACTGTCCTGATGTGAAGATTCCGCCTCTTTCTGATGTTATCCAAGTGTACGAAAGTGTCGCCAGTGCGGGGGGCGCTTTTGGGGAGGTGAGGGTGAAGGGAATTGCCCTTAATACCTTTGGTTTGGGGGAAAATGAGGCCAGGGACGCGATCGCGCAAACTCAAGCCGACATGGGGCTTCCTTGTACGGATGTGGTACGGTTTGGGGGGGATGTGTTGTTGGCTGGGATTTAGTCTTTGGGTATTTGTTTGTTTTCATACCACATCCGTTTTAAATAGGGCTAGGATTATGGTTTGAGATATTAAGAATAGGCTCAAAAGTAGAGATGGTGGGCGATGCCCACCCTACGCAATATCTTTGTCTCAAAAGTAGAGATGGTGGGCGATGCCCACCCTACTGTATCGCGGCACTACTAGCTATCAAAAAAACAAACAACAAATAACCAACAACCAACAACAAAAAACCAGTCAATCCTCGAACCAACATTCCCATTAAATACCTAAAGTCATCGACCACCCCTTTAAACGCCCTGTATCCCCGGCTACGCGGTCGATGGCGAGGAGTTGCCAAGTGCCACGGACGGGTTGCGCGATCGCGAGTTTCAATGTAGGGGTATTTTCGAGGGTATAAGCGGTTTTGAGATAATTTCTGGCTCCTAATGTACGGCTTTGCAGTAATATCTGCTGATTAGAGGGTAATTGGAGATATAACTCCACATCTCCGAGAAATTCGTGTTCGAGGTCTACGGTGACGCGTAATTCTCGCACTTGTCCTGAAGCGGTAATTTGAATCGGTAAAGAAATGCCTCTGGGATTATTGTCAGGAATGGCAACTTCGGTATTATTTTGTTCGCGAATATAGTTGATTGTGGTTTGGGTAATTTGCCGTTGATTTTGTGCCATTTGGACGGCTTTAAAAGCGTTAACTTTGCCGTATCCAAACCACTGAGAATGATTGTTTTGGTCGTAAGTCCCCATTTGTAAACCGAGTTGAGGATCGGCGTGGGTGTCGATAATTTTATCGGTACTTTGTTGTAGGATTTGACGCACTTCTTGAGCCGTTAAATCCGGGTTGATTGATAGTATTAAAGCAGCAACGCCAGCAACCACAGGACAAGCGCTGGAAGTACCGCCAAAGGTGCGGGTATAATTGCCAGGAGCATAACCGAGTTTGCCGAGGCGATCTGTGGTGAAAATGCCTTGTCCGGGGAGTTTAGCGTTGATGGGAGGGGCGGTGTAGACATAGCCTGTATCGGGAAACCATACCCCCGGAGGTGCATTGTTACTCGGCGCACAAACGGCTATCTGCGCTCCCCAATTGCTGTATGCTGATTTGTGGTTGAGACTGGTACAAGCGGATACTGCGATCGCGTCGGGATGAGTCGCAAAGCCGCTTAACCATTGAGTTGGCCCGTTGAGGAGATTGTTATACCAGCGTCGCTCGTAAATTGTACCATTGACCGGACGATTGGAGTTACCCGCCGCAAATACCACCACGCAGCCTTTACCGTTACGGCCTTGGGTTGCAGCCCGATTAATCGCAGCCCGTTGACGCAGAGATAAGGGGAAATAAATCGTTGCAGCCCCCCAACTACAGGAAATCACGCTTGCGCCTTTTTCAATTGCCCAATCGAATAGCTTTTCGATGGATCGGTCGTCGAGAAAACCTGTGGTGCGGAGGGGCATTAAGGCGCAACCGGGGGCTACTCCGACAATGCCTTGGCCATTTTCTTCGGCTACGGCTACTCCAGCGCAGGCGGTTCCGTGACTTTCTGATTCTCCCACAGGTAGGGGTAAAAAGTCTTGCTCTTGGAAGTCTTTGGGGGCGACAATCTTACCGGGCCCTTGGAAATCCGGGTGATTGATATCAATGGCATCATCTGCGATCGCGACGACAATTGAACGAATCCCTTTCGTGATATCCCAAGCTTTCTCAGCGTCAATATGAGAGCCTTCAGCCAGTTGCCAACCGCCATTATGATCCAGATACCATTGCTGGTCATAAAAGTCGTCTAAGGGGCGATAAAAGGTATCCTGGTGAATGATAATATTGGCTTCGGCGGTGAGAATTTGCGAATACGCGATCGCGCGATTGGCTATTTTGATCGGGTTTTCTCTGGCTTGAGAATTAACCTCTGCAATGAAGGTGTTGGGAATCCCGGTTAAGGGTTGACTCAAGGTTAACCCCAAGTTAGCGGCGATTTCGTTTTGCTCGCTTTCTGGGGTGTTTGCGGTAAATTGCAGGGTGACTTCGTTGGTGAGATATATTTGCGTTGCTTGATTGTTGGCCAGGTAATAGACATGACTGGCATAAGCTATATTATCTTGTTCGCGGGCGATCGCCATTGCGGTTTCGAGGCTATCCGGTGGGACGGTAATTGCAATCAGGGGGGATTGGGGGATGGGTTGCGTGTCGATCGCTTCGATTGCTGATGGTATCTCGCTTTCAGGGTTTTCTAGGGCAATGGTGAAGCGATCGCGAGCTTTGACTAATGCTAATTCTTCTCCCCCCCGTTGCAATATTAATGGGTTATTGGTCATGGGTCTTTTGTCCTTTGTTATTGGTTATTGGTTGTTGGTTGTTTGTTATTGGTTATTGGTTGTTGGTTGTTGGTGACTTATCGTTTTAGGTTTTGGGTGAAATGTCAAATAAATCCTTGTGATTTATGCTCAAATACTAGATGAATGATATTTAGCACATAAGCTTGATTTAGATATCTTCTATTTTGGAAAAAGTAACTACCATTAACAACCAACAACAAAAAATAGCACTTCATCAAGAAAACATTTCCTTAGCTTAAGGCGGTGCAATTTGCTCTTGATAAGCCCAATATACGGCTTCGAGAAACTGATTAGCCGTAACGCCTTCTGGCACAATTTCTAACATAATAATATCGCGGACTTGGCGAGCGAGTTCTCGACTTTTTTTCGCTCTTGCTTCGGGTTCCATTAAACTACGTCGCTGTAAGTAAGCTCGAATTACGGTAAAGTCTTCAGGAAGTAACCGCATAAAGTTAGATTGGTTTTGAAGATAGAGTGCGAGGGCTTTAGCATCTTCAGAAATAACAAAGTTTTCTTTAACAACCGGACGTTCTTCTTGAATGACTAATGTTCCGGCTAACCAATCCCCTAATCGCTTTTCTTTGCGGGTAAACATAATCAATAATGCCCCTAATGAAAAGATATCATCAAGGGGTCGTAATAAAGCCCTCAGAGTCGCTTGGGGGAGACGCGCAGGCTGACCATTATCCCGAATAACGCGAATTTTAAGAAAGCGTTTTCCGGGGGTTTGACCGCGCCATAGGGTTTCAAAAAAGACAAAATAACCGCAGTAAATCAGGAAAACAAGTAATATCTGAATTGCAATCAACCATATCCGAATTTCATCTCTAGCTCCTGGAATACTGTTCCAAAATTCGCCGATTTGAAAAAGCAAGTAGAACATTCCAAGATATGAAAGGAAGAGCAAAACACCCCAAATCAAGTAATCAATTAATAACGCGATCGCGCGATTGCCAATTCCAGCTAATGTAAATTCGAGTTCAACACTTTCGGGAGTTAATAATCTAATTCGGTTTAAAAAGCGCATAATTTTAGTAATTGATTAAAAAGGGTCTACAGAGGGAAAATTATCCGCAGTCACCTCGCGCAATTGTAAACCGATTCCTTCTTTTCGACTGCGTAAATCATAATAAGTCACGGCTTTCAGGGTTTGCCAAAAAGGTAAAAGCACAATATTGCCGATAATACCAACAATGAAACTGATTAAATATGAAAAAACAAACAACAAAGTATAATCGGGGGTAATCCAAGTCATAATCAAGGGCTGAATGAGCGCAGAAGTGCCTTGGACAATTGTCCATAAAGGCAGGTTTACTAAAATGGCAATACTAATAATGCGAACAACAAAGCGAATATTGTTTTGGGTGAGTTTCCAACTGATTCCTAATGCTTTTAAAGCATTGATATTACTATTAACAGCAATTGGAACTTCTAAAAGAAATAAGCGAGAATAAAACCACAATACACCCCCCAAGAAAATTAAAATCGCGATAATATAGAACAAAATACCCAATAGAACCATCGCGACAATAAAAGTAGGGTCTTGGGGCATACTGTTTAATTGAAACATTCCCGCAAAAACAAAAGTGAGGCCCCCAAAAAGCACGAAGAAAAATATTACAAAAATCAACGAAAATACAATATAAACACCGATCAAAACCAAACCCAATAGTACACCAGCTAGGAAAAACATCCATAATTGAGAAGCAATTTTTTTACGAGCAACTTTAATTGTTTCTGGTTGATTTATTAGCTCGCAAAATCCCAATCGCGAAATCAAAGCGGAGTTGAACCAAGCTTTAGCCCAACAATAGACAAAGAGAAGTAGCCAAGTGGGAGTGAAAATAAGAAAAAAAATCAGAACACTGGTACTGTTAAGAGTATCGGAAAAAACAATAACAAAAACAGACCCCAATAAACCTAAAATAATAGGAAGCAATAGCCACAAAGACGAAATCAAAGAAATCTTTAAATAAGATTTAAGATGAGAACGATAGAGAATCGTGGCGGTGGTAACAATATTTCCGGCAGTTAACATTGTTAAAGATTTACCCAAAATGCAGCGAGACTGTATCGAAATTTTAGGCTATCTTGAGAAAAAAACGCTAAGTTTGTATGAATATTAAGCGGTGGATTGCTCGACGAGAAACCAACTGGAAACGCTTGGATGAATTGTTACGTCGCTGTGAAAAACGGGGGCTGAAATCGCTACAAGCTCCACAAATCAAGGAATTAGCCAGTTTATATCGCTCGGTTTCGGCGGATTTAGCCAGGGCCAGGACTCATCAAGTCGGAAAGGCACTGATTCAGGACTTACAACAGCTAACGTCTCGCAGCTATAGTCAAATTTACCAGGGATCGCGCCGTCAAGAATGGCAAGCGGTGACAGATTTTGTGAAGTGGGGCTTTCCGGCGTTATTGCAAAACACCTGGGGCTATATTTTGGTAGCTACAGCAATTTTTTGGGGAAGTTTCGCGATCGCCTGGTGGTATGCTTGGCAAGACCCGGTATTTCTGGAGTTGGTCGTTCCTGGCGATTTAATCACAATGGTACGCGATCGCGGCGAATTGTGGATGGGATCGATTTTAGGCATTGAACCCCTCGCGTCTAGCGGCATCACGATCAATAATATCATTGTGAGCCTACGAGCGGCGATTGGGGGCGTTACCATGTATTATCCCCCTCATGTACCCTTTCCCACCCCTCCCGGCGCTTTTACGGTGTATCTGTTGGCATATAATGGCATATTGATTGGCGCGATCGCGGCTTTGGTGGGACAATACGGTTTAGGTTTGCCTTTTTGGGCGTTTGTTTTTCCCCACGGTGCGTTAGAATTACCCGCGATTTTCCTTGCAGGAGGGGCAGGTTTATTAATCGCAAGAGCGATTTTAGTCCCCGGACAATATAGTCGCATCGATGCTCTTAAATTTTACGGGACGCAAGCGGCACAACTCATGTTTGGGGTAATTGTCTTGTTAGTAATTGCCGGAATTATTGAAGGCTTTATTTCCCCCAATCCTATCATTCCCGATGCGTTTAAATATATTATCGGGACGATTTTATTGGTATTATTAGTTCGTTATGGTCAACGACAAAATAATTAACAATTAATAATTAACAATGTATTGCATTTTCACCTGGAATGTAAACTCGTATCTACATCTGTTCTAATAATATCTCTATCGTTTTAATTATCGATAATTAAAGCCAAATTTAATATCAAATATGTTTAAAGAGTGAAGATTATGGCGCTACGCTGAAGCGTTAAGACACTTCAATTCACTGAATAAGCCCCTCTCCTAATTTGGGAGAGGGGTTGGGGTGAGGGTAATTGTCCTAACTGTAAGACGTACTGCTATTAAGAACCCCGGTTTTTAAGACACAATTCTAACTTAATCGGGTCAGCAAATAAGAAACCGGGGTTCTAGTCAAACCAATAACTAATAACCAATGACTAATGACAAACAATCAACCAAAGCCTCTAAATGTTCTCTAGAATGGGTCGCCATGACCGTGAAACGAATGCGACTGGTGGGGACGGTGGGGGGACGTATGGCGGGGGCAAAGATGCCTTTCTCGCTTAATTTCTGGGCGATCGCGATCGCGTTTTCAGGAGTATCCAAGCCCAAACATAAAATCGGGGAATCTGAGGGAAGTAAATTATATCCCTGCAATTGATTTTTCAGCCAAGTTACATTTTGCCAAAGTTTTTCCCGCCGTTGGGGTTCATTTTGGACAATCTCAATCGCGGCTAATGCAGCCCCTGTGTCTGCGGGAGATAACCCTGTGGTATAAATCCAACTGGGGGCGCGATTGCGCAAGAAATCGATAATTGGGGCAGATGCAGCCACATAACCCCCCAAACTCCCTAAAGCTTTACTCAGCGTCCCCATTTGTAGAATAGGTCTGCCTTGTTGCTGAAAATGCTCGACACAACCCGCCCCATTTTTACCCAATACTCCGGTTGCGTGGGCTTCGTCTACCAACACCATACAATCAAAGCGATCGCCCAAATCGAGAATATCGGGAAGGGGACACAGATCGCCATCCATACTAAACACGCTGTCGGTAACAATCAAGCAGCGACGATAAGACGAGCGATTTTGTGCTAATTTATGCTCTAAATCTGTTCTATCGCCGTGTTTATATTCGATTACCGTTGCCCCGCTTAAAATTGCGCCGTTTTTGAGGCTAGAGTGATTGTATTGGTCGGATAAAATTACATCCCGCGTCCCGACGATAGCGGCAATTGTACCCAGATTAGCTAGGTAACCGGAACTAAATACGATCGCGTCTTCGGTTTTTTTCAGGGTTGCGATCGCGTTTTCCAGTTGACGGTGTAGGGGACGATGACCCGTTAACAATCGCGATCCAGTGCTTCCCGTACCATATTCTCCCACAGCCGCGATCGCTGCGTCCATAAGTCGCGAGTCGCCCGACAATCCCAGATAATCATTGCTGGCAAAGTTTATGATGGTTTTGCCCTGCCGCACCATTTCCGCCCCGGCAAGCCCCTCTAAAGGCGTTACAGAGCGATACCAATGGGCTTTCTGAAGGGTGGAGAGCGATCGCGTCATCCAAGTGTAGGCTTTTTCAGTCATCAGCATCTAAGGGGCAGGTTTTTTCAGTTATCAGTTATCAGTTATCAGCACCTAAGTGGAACGTT
>JBKHDX010000126.1:0-13822 GCA_046541115.1 Spirulinaceae cyanobacterium
AAGCCAAATTCACCTGCACCACATGGTCGTTGTAGTCAAAGTCGCCACCGCCGAACATATCCTCAAAAGCGAAGGTATTGTCACCAATTTGGCGAACATGGTCTACCTTATCGGGATTTGCGCCCAGGAAGGCGAAATAAGCCATTGGCCCCTGTCCCGCTTGGTTTTGGGGGTTTTTTGCCAAAAATTCCTCTGGGGTGCTGTCAGCAATCATAAACGGCGCAAGAATTTTACCCCCCGGCAGTCCGGCGGCGGGGTCGAGGCGTTGCGCGATCGCGGCTTCGGCGTACCCGGCATCCCCCGGATTAAAGTTACCAATGCGCCCGGAAGCGTCGTCTACGGCGTAAAATCCGGCATAGTTGTCATAAGCAGCTTCGCTGTTGACAATAAATTCGGCGGCCAAAGTTCCGGTTTGATTGCTTAAATCCAGTAATTCCCCTTCCCGATTACCTTGCAGATTGGTTCCGGCGATAAGGGGGTTGGTGGTGGTTTCGATGGTCATTTCCACATCGCGAAAATCGACGCTACCGCCAAAACGGTCTTCCCAAGCCAAGCGGAAGCTGTTACTGCCTAAATCCGCTGCTTCCAGGTAATTTGTCCCGTTATTGGCGATCGCGGAGGCAAAAAAGACTTGTGCCTCACTCCCCCCGGCTAATACCTGGTCGGTGGTACTATTTTGCACCAAATAAAAGCCCAACTTAGTATTTTTATCAAAACTCAATTGCCGCGTATTGCGGATATCGGGGAATAAATTGGGCAACGCCGAGAAAATGACTTTACCGTTGGTGAGGGCGGTTTTAGTGTAGTTGGGGTCGCCGGGATTCACGCCGTTAACGGTGCCTTGGTCGTCCTCTACGGCAAACACGCCAATTTCATTCACCCCTTGGCTTTGGCTGCTATTGAGAGTAAAGCGGAGATTGCCGCCGCTAAACTCAAAAATGCCGTTGCCATTTTTACTCAGGGTGGGATTAATCGCTTTCGTTGGATCGGTGGGATTGTTAATGGGGGTGGTTGTCCCGCCGCCGCCAGGATTAATCGGGGTTCCACCGCCGCCGATGGGTGTGGTAATTCCGGTGTTGGTGGTGGTGCTATTGGTATCAATGGTAGTGGAAGTTCCTACGCCATTAATCGCACTGAGGCGGTAATAATATTGAGTATCAGCACTCAGTCCCGTGTCAGTATAACTGGTAGTATTGGCCCCGGCAGTCCCTACTTCTGTCCAGTTGGTGTTATCGAGCGATCGCTCAATTTTAAACCCCGTTTCGTTGTTGCTGTTATCGTTCCAACTCAAAGCAATCTCGGTATCGCTGCTGGCCGCGGCCACTAAGCTATCCGGGGCCAGGGGTGCAGTAGCGGTAACGTTTCCCGTGGCGCTTGCCCCCGCAGTCACGGCAGGATTTCCCGGTTCGGGTGGGGTTTGAATGGCTGTACCGTTGTCGGTAAAGGTTCCCAGTTGTGGGTCAATCGTCGTATCAATTCCCGGTACAATTTTGGTGTCGTTAGGGTTATAGGGATTGTATTCGACGTTGCCGCCGCCATCCGTAAAAGGGTTTTGATTGGGGTTCCCGATGTTATGGTAGATATTCCAATTGTTACCGCCGTTATTGGCTTGGTTATCGCTAACCAGGGTATTGGTCAAGGTAACGGCGTTACTGCCGCCCCAGAATGCCCCTCCTTGGAAGCCTGCGTAGTTGTTGGCGATAGTACTGTCGCTGATAGAAACGGGGGTTTGTCCTTGAATCAGCATTGCGCCGCCGAGTCCTTCAGTCCCGTTGGCACTTTCGGCCCGGTTGCCATAGAAGGTACTGTTGGTCATGGTGACAGAGGTATCGCCAGCCCACAAGCCGCCGCCTTGAGTATAAGCCCGGTTGTTGGCAAGGGTGGTGTTGGTCAGGGTTAAGCTGCCGCCGCCTCCCATGCGAATCCCGCCCCCCATTGCCAGGTTTTGGGTGTCTTTAACAACGGTGTTGTTGATAATGGTGCTGTTTTCAACAATGGCGGTGTCTTGGGCGTTACCGTAACCATAAAGGAATAATGCACCCCCTTGTCCTGCCCCTTTGTTGCCGTCAAAGCGACTGTTGCTGATGCGGATGCTGTCAGCAATCCCCGGATGTGCGCCGTCGGTGTAGATTGCGCCGCCGTAACCGCGCGTATCCGGGCCAAAGTTCCCCCCGGCGCTGGTGTCGTTGTTGGTAAAGGTGGAGTCGGTGACGGTGAGGGTACTCAGGAGGCTGTTGATCGCGCCGCCGTTGATGCCGGAGTTGTTGTTGAAGGTGCTACCATCGACGGTGAGGCTGCTTTCGCTGTGAACCGCGATCGCGCCGCCCCCTCGTTCCCCCACAGTTCCGTCTAGCCCTTTTCCGGCGGTACTGTTGCCTTCAAAGGTACTGTTAATCACGGTGTTGGTGCTTTTGTAACCCGCATACACCGCACCGCCCCCCGTCCCGGCAGCGTAGTTGTTGTTGAAAATCATGCCGTCGAGGGTCAGGGTTGCCCCCATCCCGGTGCGAATACCGCCCCCGTGACCGTAATCGCTGGTGTCGATGGGGGTGGCGCGTCCGTCTGCGATGGTAAAGTTTTTGAGGGTGACGTTGGGGTTAGTTCCCTGAACATCGAAGACGCGGGTGGTGTTGTTGCCGCTTACGGTGAGTCCAGAGGCGGCAGAACCATCGATAATGAGGTTTTTGCCGTTAATGTTGAGCGAACCGCCTGTGAGAGTGATTTTCTGGTTAGCGAGGGCAGAACTAAAGGTGATGGTATCGCCGCTTTGGGCGGACGCGATCGCGTTTCGTAAAGAACCTGCGCCACTATCGTTGATATTGGTAACTTGTATTGTACTAGCCATGTTTTTTACTGGAATAAGAGGTAAGTTTCGTGCTTGGTTATTAATAGTTGAGTCATAAAATATTCCCTATAATTTATAGGATGCTCAACTCTATTTTTCGCAGCTTGTCCCGTCTTTCTTTTTGTGTTTTAAAAAGCATTTGGATCGCCACGAATTGATTTTTTTTGGAGTTTTTAGTAAGTTCATTTTTGCGATTTTTTTCTGATGGAAAGATTAACGATGAAATTGACAGAAATGAATGTTATCGTTAACTTCTATTTTATTCAAGCTTTTTCTTTTAGCCTTGGTGGGTCTTACCCCTCCCCGATACAGGTGTTAGCAATATCTGATGTGGAAGTTTTATTGCCGGATAAAAGTTTTATTTTTTTGAATTGGTTGATGGGAAGTAATAGATAGGTTTGTGATTTAGCGCTCTTATTTCCTCAATTGGCAACAGGTAATTTTTCCCCTTTTCCCACTCTTGGATTGGACGGGGAAAAGAGCGCCCCTATACATCTACTGCTGATTACCCAAAAAACTGATGACTTATGACTGAAAAGACTGCCGATTGCCCCGAAAAAACTGATTACTGATGACTGATAACTGAATTAGCGTACTTCTTCAAGACTTTCGACTTTTTTGGTAAATAATTCAGTGAGTAAATTAATCACCCGGCGGTTTTCGCGGACTTTGATATTAACATCAACGTTCATCCCCGATTGCAGACTAATTTCGCGACCATCTACGGTTAAAGTTTGAGCATCAAGTTGGACTTTGGCGGGGAAACGACGGTAGGGATGCTCGTCGTTGGGGGGCAGAGAATCAGACCCAACTGAGATAACTTCGCCATCAATTTCACCAAATTCGCTAAACGGGAAAGATTCAATACGAATATCGGCTTCCATATCTTCGCGGACAAAACCAATGTCTTTATTCGCGATATAAACTTCCGCAATGAGGTTATCATCGGGAATAATCGTGACTAAAGGTTCGCTGGGTTGGGCAACAAAACCGGGATTAGTTGCTTGGAGATCGAAGACAGTTCCGGCAACGGGGGCGCGGAGTTCTTGGTAATTTAAAGTTTGTTCGGCTTGGCTAATTTGGCTGTTAATTTCAGCAATTCTTTTTTGATTTTCGACAATGATTTTGCTGAGTTGGCTGTCGATTTCAGCAATTTGATTTTTGTTAGCCGCGATTCTATCTAAAACATCTTTTTGCGCCAGAGAAGTGGTATTATTGAGTTCGGCTCTGCCTTGGGCAATGTCAAACTGCAAGCGTCTTTGTTCGGCAGAAAGTTGGGCGATTTCCGCTTGACGACTATTGACTTCTTGGATTTGACGGCGGAGTTGAATTTGCCCTTGGGTGCTTTCTTCGAGTAAGTCCCCAGAGCGTTTTGTTACTTCTTGACGTTGGCGGTCGAATTGCACTCTGGCAACGGCTCCTTCTTCAACTAAAGGGGCAATTCGCGACAAAATTTGTTCTTCGATGTCGAGGCTTTGGGACGCATTTTGTAGGGCTTTGTCGTTGCGATCGCGCAGCCGTTGTAAAATATTTTGGTCAGTCTGGAGACGGGCTTGTGCATCGGCAATTTGAGCTTGATTTTGCCGCAGTTGTTGTTCGAGTTGAGCAATGGATAACCCTGCACCCGTAGCCCGCGAGCTAAATTCTTGACGGGCTGTGGCTAACCAGGCTTGCTCGTCGGGGTCGAGGTTTGTCGCTTCCCCGTCTGTCAGTAGAATGCGATAAAGGCGGTTTTGGTTGGTTAGGGAAATGCGACTTTTCGCCAGTAGTAGGGCTTCAGGGGAGAGGTCAAGTTGCGGGATTTGTCCCTCGACTCCTGTAGGGTTAGAAGCCGTCATCAAAGCCCGATAAAAGTTGGTTTCTGCAATGAGGGCGTTACGGACGGTTTGCAGGGATTGTAACTCGGCTTCGGCGGTGGTGGGGTCAAAGCTAATGAGTAAATCCCCGGCTTCTACTTGCTCTCCGTCTACAACGTGGACTTGCGCCACAACGCCACTCACGGGGGCTTGAATTTCCTTGACTGTGCCTTGGGGTTGCAGTTGTCCGGTTGCGGGGACGACTTGCTCGATTTTGGCCACACTCGCCCAGACTACCGCAAAAACGGCAATTCCCACAATCGTCCACGCGATCGCTTTCGGCAGAGTAGACGACTGTTGCAACATCACCGGACGGTCAAAGTCGCCGCTTTCAGGTAATCCTGAAGCCGCATTTTCTATAGCTGCAACTCCGGTTTGTAGTTGTAGTTGCCATTGCGCTAGTTTACCTTGCCGTTGCAACAAGACAATGGCAGTCGCACCACAAGCCAAAACGACGATTAAGCCGATTACTGAAGCGGTTTGAATTTCGGGGTCAGAGGCAGTAAATTCGGGGGCTGAGGTGGCTGCTTCTGGGGAAGGGGTGGCAGATTCCGGTTGCGGTTGAGTTTCGGGGGAAGGGGTGGCAGATTCCGGTTGTTGATTGGTTTCTGGGGGAGTAACTTTGGTTTCCGGTTGCGGGGTGGTGATTTGTTGGAGTTTTTGCCAGGTTTGTTTACCAGTAATGCCGTCTGGGGTTAAGTTTTGGCGGGTTTGAAATTCTCTGACGGCGTTTTGGGTGAGGTTGCCATAAATGCCGTCAATCACGCCAGAATAATGCCCCAATTCTTGCAGAAGCAGTTGTAATTGACGCACCGATTCCCCACGACTGCCGAGGTTCAGCTTTTCATAACGGTTGTTATGTTGGTCATAACGACTGTTATGTTTTTCCACGTCAGCCAACTCCGTCATCACTTCGGGAGGGGTGACGGTGTTTTGGGGTGCGTCGGAAACGGCTTCGGTTTCCTGTTGGGATTGCACCGCGATGAGTTGGGCTTTTGTTTCGACATTTTCGGGGTTTGTGTCTAAACAATGGGTGCAGGTTGATAGTAATAAGCTGAGGGGGTCAGACATGGCTTTTTCAGTTATCAGTTATCAGTAATCAGTCATCAGTGTCTTAGGCAGTAGGCTTTTCAGTTATCAGTTGTCAGTTATCAGTCATCAGTTTTTTAGGCAGTAGGCAGTGGGTAGTGGGAAGAGGGGGAGGAAATTGAATGGTGTCAAATAACCAATAACTAATAACCAATAACCAATAACCAATAACAAACAACCAACAACAAATAACCAACAACTAAACCATCGCTAATTCCTGTTGTTGGTATAAACAGTAATAGCGACCGCGCTGGCCCATGAGTTCGTCGTGATTGCCTTTTTCAGCGATGCGCCCTTTGTCCATGACAACGATTAAATCGGCGTGTTTTACGGTTCCTAAACGGTGGGTAATAAAAAATACGGTGGTGTCTTGATAGGCTTTGGCAAGGTTTTGACAAACTTGCCGTTCGGTTTGATAATCGAGGGCGCTGGTAGCTTCGTCAAAAACGATCATACGGGGACGTTGGAGGATGGCTCGCGCGATCGCGATTCGTTGTCTTTGTCCACCAGAAAGGGCTGAACCTCGTTCCCCAACTCGCGTATTGTAGCCGTTAGAAAGGTTCATAATAAAGTCGTGGGCGGCGGCAACTTTGGCGGCTTCTATGATTTCTTCGGTGGTTGCGTCGGGGTTGGTTAAGGTAATATTTTCTTCGATGGTGCCATCGAATAATAAGGTGTCTTGAGGAACTACGCCAATTTGCTGACGTAGGGAATATAATTCAACTTTTTCGATGTCGTAGTTGTCTACAAAAATGCGTCCGCCATTTACTTCATAAAGTCGCACCAGTAGTTTAGTTAATGTGCTTTTACCTGCGCCACTTTCCCCGACAACACCAACAAATTGACCAGGGCTAATTTCGAGGTTGAGGTTATCCAGTTGCAAGGGGCCGCTACTTTTGAAACGGAAGGAGACATTTTCGTAACGTACTTGCCCTACAATCGCGGGCATGGGGATGTTACGGCGGTTTTTTTCGTCTTCTTGGGGGGTGTCGATGATGTCAGCAATGCGTTCCAAAGATAAAGAGGTTTCTTGGAAGTTTTGCCATAACTGTGCTAGGCGTAACATTGGCCCGGTAACGTAACTTGAGATAATCCGAAATGCGATCAGTTGTCCGAGGGTTAAGTCGCCATTGAGTACCATTCCTGCCCCAAACCAAAGTACTAATAAGGCAGATAATTTATTAAGGAAGCCACTGGCAGATGTTGCGGTAGTTGAAGTGACTACAGTTTTGAAGCCTGCACTCACATAACGGGCGTAACGTTCTTGCCAAGAAGAGCGCGATCGCGACTCAATATTTTGCGCTTTGACAGTTTGAATGCCGGAGAGGACTTCGACTAGGTAAGATTGGGCTTGGGCGTTGCGTTCGGCTTTGGTTCGGAGTTGTTGGCGAATCAGGGGAGAGAAGAATAAGGTCAGGATAATAAAAACGGGAATGGCGATTAATGCCACTAAGGTTAATTGCCAGCTATAAATCAGCATGACAATAATATAAATTAGGGAGAAAATTGAATCGAGAACGGCAGTTAAGGCGGTTCCGGTGAGAAAGGAACGGATGTTTTCGAGTTCGTTGACCCGACTGGCTAATTCGCCTACGGGTCGCCGTTCAAAGTAGCGTAAGGGTAAGCGGAATAAGTGGTCGATAATCTGGGAACCGAGGGTTAAGTCGATGCGGTTGGTGGTGTCTACAAATAAGTAGGTTCTGAGGCTACTGAGTAGGGCTTCAAAGACGGCAACGACGAGTAAAAATACACCTAGAATATCTAAAGTATCGAAGCTGCCTTGGACAATGACTTTATCAATAATGAGTTGAATAATAAGGGGATTGGCTAACCCAAACAGTTGCACGAAGAAAGAAGCAACAAGGACTTGAAATAAGACTTTGCGATGTTTGAATAAAGCCGGGAGAAACCATTGCCAACCAAAGCGTTGTTTGGGGGTATTTTTTCCCGGTTGAAGCAGTAAAACTTGTCCGGTTTTGTCCCAATTTTCGACAAATTCTGTGGGGGTATAACGCTCAATTCCTTCTTTGGGATTGCCGATAATCATGCCGCGATCGCTGGCTTCGTATAAGATGGCAATACCGTCTTCCCAGCGAATAATGGCGGGAGTCTGCAAACGCGCTACAGCCGAAGCAGGAACGGTTAAAATTTGGATGGTTAATCCGATTAATTCTGCTACCGACGCACACACCGGGAGAGAGAGGCTTCCCCGTCGTTGGATTTGCTCGGCTAATACCCGACGAATGACATCTCGCCGCAAAGGTATGTTAAAATACTGCCCTAGCATGGAAAAACACGCCATTGCGCCGTCTAGCTGCCCCCTACGCCCCCGCACGAAGGGATAACGGCTTGAAGGTTCGGGGGATTTAGCTGGAGTTGTCGCAGGGGTTGGGGGTGTTTCGACAAAGACTTCTGGTTCGAGAACTTGCAGGTTAGGCGGTGGGGTGGTAGAGGTTGGCACAGCGCCACTTAAAATCGCCTGGGGCAAGCCAATCAACCGTAACGAGGAGCGCCCCACAGCTTTGAGTTCGACGGTGTTGACGGGCAAATAAAGGTAGTCTCCGAGCTTATGGGGCGCGATCGCCTTGACTTCCCCACGACTGACAAACCAATAATAAGCGGGATCGAGTTGACTGCGCGGAATTTTACCCAGGGGAAAGGTGTGGGCGATGGCGTTTTGGTGCGCGTGTCGGGCGATTTCTGGCAGGTTTGGTACGTCCTGGGGCTGTTTCTCGGTAAATTGGGCAACAAACTCAAAAACTTCGCTGAGGGCGGCTTGTTGCTGAAAATACTGCCTGATGGTAACATTTTCTCCCAGGAGGGCCTGGAAGTCTGCGGCAGGTAAGTTAAGAGTGGTGACTTCTGTGGATGCGATCGCAGTTTCGCAGGCTTTACCCCGTAATATGCTAATCCAGCCCAAAATCCCGCCTGATTCGAGTAATTTCAGGGGAATGGGCATTTTTGTGTTGGGATCGTACCCTAATAAGCGGATTTTGCCTTGATAGGCGATGGTAATGTGAGGGGGTAAGCCTTGGGGGATTATTAATTCTTGCCCCACTCCGTAGGATCGCACTTGCACTTGAGATGCTAAAGTCGCGATCGCGTCTGTGTCTAGGGTATCAAAGGGGGGTGTTTGTGCCAGAAATTGTTGAATGGTTTCAATGTTGTCAGTCATGGTGATTTGAGTTAGAGCAATGGCTAAAAAAAGCAAGGGATTGAGTTGTTAATTCTCCCTCGCATTGGAGAGAATTGTTAACTCGCGATAAAAGCGGGTTGACTAACAACAGAAAGGGGGGCTTTAGGGCTACGGGGTTGATTGGCTTTGGCAATTTCTTGCTGCAACCAATTATTAAATAATTCGTCTAATAAGCGTTGCTGCGTAAGTTCATTGAGTTGAGCAAGAAGTTTTCGTTCAAGACGTAAAATAATCAGCCAATTTCCTAATTGAAAAGGCGGCCAAAGTTGCTGAATTTGACTCTTATCTAAAAGTTCGGCAATATCAGGAGCAAGGTTGACTAACTCTACCGGACCAACCATGCCCCCTGTCTGGGCTTCGGGCCCTTGAGAATATTCGCGAGCGACTTCAGCAAAGGTGGCTTCTCCGGCTTGAATGCGAAAATATAGTTCTTGAGCAATGCCTATATCTTGAATGCGAATCAGGGAATAAACCACGCGATCGAGTTGGCTTTTACGTTTCAAGAAATAGCTTTGTAGTTGGTTTCCCCAAGTTTGCCTTTTAAATGCCCGAATTTTAAGATCGCGACTTACTTTTTCTTGGAGTTGTTCAAAGGCAAGTCCTTGTTGCTGAAGCCAAAGTTCTTGAGCTTCGGGTTGTAGTAGTTGACGCTGAATGAAGAAGTTTTGAAGGGCTATTTGGATTGTTTCTGGGGAGATTTCGGTGTTCGCGATCGCGTCATCAATAATGACTTCCCGAATCAGTTGGGGCATAAGTTGGTATTTGTGTGCCAACTCCACAATTGCTTTAGCATTAAGCGTCCGATTGCCAATTTGTAATGTAGTTGTCATGGCATTAATGTCCTTTTGATTAGCTCCCTAATTGTCAGACTGAATTTCGGCGGTTTCAGATGAGCATGGCATAGAAAAAAGGTTAACTCAGTAGTAAAAAAATAATCCTACGCCGCTAGATTAGTATTGATTACGACTTAAACATTTGCTGTTCGGGAGAGTCGAGAAATAACGGCAATTCATCTTCTGTTTGTTCGTTGACTTCCCAGCCTGCAAACTCTTGACTACGATCTTGAAAATCATCGAAGTCATCGTCATTTTTCTTGGGCGGCTTTTTCTGTTTAACGTTCATCTTTGGTAATAATGTCGCATCATAAGTTCCTAAAGTTCCGGTTAACAGAAAGGCGGCAGTGGCTAAAGCAATTCCATTGAAGCCATCAATGTTACTAATACGGAAGTTGTTGAACAGTTGGCTCAATAAGTTCTCTGACGATCCTGTTTCTACTGTAGCAGTTGTTAAAGGAATTGTCTGGTTATTTTTAAAGTTTTGGTAAAGTAACTCAGATACCACTTGACCTGGAAAAAATGGATCGGTATTTTGTGAATCAAAACTCAAATAGTTCAGTAAATTCTCTGAGTTTATGGCGGCTAAGTCCAAAGAAGGCAAGGGAGCAATTATTTTACTATTGCCGAAAATATTACGATCGGCTTGAGTCTCTAATTTCAGTTGATAAGAGGGGACAGTGGCTGGTTGAAATAAGCTTTGTGAAGGTTCGAGAGGAGGTAATACAAACTCTGGCAATATGGGGTCAGAATTGGTATTAGGTAAACCAGGCGCATTATTAGGTAACAGCTCAAAATTGGAGGAATTGATGCTGCTATCGCTGGTTGTTGTTGGAGAGTTGGGACTCGCTTGAGTTAAATTGGGTGTAGCTGCGGGTGTAGAATTTGCTGTAGATATGTCTGAATTTGTTGCCGCTTCAGAAGGATTTGTGCTGGAGTTTGTCGTTGAAGTTGGCTTTACTTCAACTTTCAAAGTTGTTTCTACCGTCAGTCCACTTTTATCCGTCGCCCGCACCTTAATTTCACTCACACCTGTTGCATCAGGGGCGTAGTCGAGGACTAATTTTCCCGTATCAGGGTCGAGAGTTGGAGGGGTGCTAAATAAACTGCTGTTACTGTTGCTAACAATGCTATAAGTTAGGGTATCGCCAGCATCTGGATCGGTAATATTGGTGGCTAAGTTAACCGTTGTTGTTGGGGTGGCTGCGACATCATTAATGACAACATTGCTCGGTGTTGTGGCAACCGGATTTTCATTAATATCTGTGAGCGTAATCATTAAATTTTTATCAAAAGTCAACCCAGCAGCATCCGTTGTCCGAATCTTAATCGTGTGACTGCTTTGACTTTCAAAATCGAGTAAAGTACTATTGTTCACTCGTACTTCATTGCCAACAATCTTAAAGCGTCCACCTGCATTATCAATCAAGGTATAAGTATGGGTATCGCCAGCATCAAGATCGGTACTACTGAGCGTACCAATTACCGTTTCGACCGCAGTATTTTCAGGGATTTCTAGTTGACTTAAAGTAATATCTGTGGGGGCATTACTGTCATTATCAATTATTGAAGCAACGCCTTGATTATCGGCAATAATGGCGTTATTAGCATTGCTAAGATTGAGATAAAAGCTTTCTAAACTTTCGCGAGTTGTATCCCCTGTAATGGGAATTTCTAGAGTTTGAATTAAGCTTCCTGTGGGAGTAAAAGTTAATGTGCCATTTTTAGCGGTGTAGTCATTTCCCGCAGTTGCCGTGTTGTCAGCCGTCGCATAATCAACTGTAACGTTGCCTTGGGGCGCATGGGAGAGACTGACGGTGAAAACAGCGTTTAATGTGCCGCTATCTCCTTCTGTGACCGAAATATCGTTAATGGAGAGACTCGGTGTTGTGGTATTGCCCCACACAGAGAAATAAGCATCTTTGCCCCCCGCGATCGCGCCTTGGGTCGCATTTACCGTTATCATGCTACCAGAGACCGTAGACGCAATCGCCCGCAATCCATTAGCCGCAGCTACCCCGTTAATTCCCGACGCAGCCACCGTCCCATTTCCAGCCCACACTGCGACTAACTCGCGACTGGTAAAATCAGAACTAACGGCGATCGCTGCCCCCTCGCCCATGGTATAATTACCCACAGCCGTCCCGTTAATCTTGAGAGAATCGCGATGTTTAACGGTAGCCGCGGAACTTCCCCCAATCAACACTTCCCCGGTTTCTGAAGCGGTAATGGCATTAATACCAAAGGAATTCCCCTTCCCACTCGAAAGGCGATTCACCACATATTGTCCCTTCAGGGTTTCCCCGGTTGCAGGGTTGACGCGGGCAAAATAGCCGTATTTCCCCACCCCAGAGTTAGAAGTATTGGTGTAATTGTCGATATCGACGTTATGGGTCGCATTTTGGTTAATATCCTGGGGATTGCGACGATATACCGTTGTCCCCCCGTCCAAACTCCCGGCATAATACAGCATGCCATCGCGACCCATGGCAACTCGTAAACCACGAGTATCTGCTGTATCCCCTTTATTGACGGCTTCTGATTCCGAGAAATTGTAATTACTCCATTTGACATTCCCTGTATAGCTGTAGCTATTAAATAAGGGAAGTTGCAAATCGGACGCAACTTGACGAAACCCCGCGACAAATACCGATTGATTTTGACTATCAATGGCAATATCATCAGCGCTTTTAGCGGAATTAAGGCTAAAACTACCTAATTGCGCCCCAGCAGCGCTAAAAACGGTAACTTTATTGTTATAACTATTATTTGATTCTAATATCGCTACTGTACCATCCTGGGCAACCGCAACCCGCCGAGTATTATTAGCCCCCGTGAGACTCGCTGACCACAATACCGTCCCGTCACTTTTGAGGGTCGTCACGCCACTATCACCAATTGCCGTAATATTACCGTTGACGCGATTCACATCCATGTCTGCAATATTCGACCCGACGGTGTAAGTCGCGAGGACATTTTGACCCGACCCATCTAAACGGGTAATCTGGCCTTGATTGTTAATTGTCCCGGCCATTAATACCGTATTGTCTGGGGCAATCTCCACGGCTGCGGCGGCATCATCCCCCGTCCCACCGAGATAACTGGCGGAATTAACCTGTAAATCGGTTACCGTGGCTAAAACCGCGTCATAAGCCGACTGCGCCCACAAATATAAGCTTAGATTTGACTCAATACTGCCCGTGACAACCTCTAAATCCCAATCCCCTCCTAACAGGCTACTTCCGGTTAAATCGCTGGATGCGGCGATATCTGCCCCCGTGAGTTGACCCAAGGCATTCATCAAGGCGAATCCGGACTCATCGACGGCAATATTGCATCCATACAATAATATATCGCCACCGGGGGCGATCGCGTCCGACCAAGCTTTTAAATGAGATTGATACTGAGATAACGTATCGGTATTTAAGCGAGTATTACCCATTTGTAATTCCCCCGGACTGCCGTGGGAAATAATCTGTAAACTATTGATATTCGAGCGTCCCGCCAAAGCCTCAGTTATCTGCGCGATCGCGTCTTGATTGGGATCGAGAACAACTGCTTCGACCCCAGGAGTCACCCCCGCCAACAACGTCTCAATATCCGCCAAACCGCCGTCAATAAAGACAATCGTTTCAGGAGATACTGCACCACCCCAACTTTGCTGTGACGCATTAATCCCAAACGGATCGCCAGAGTTATAATATAAATTAGCGTTAACCGTTTCCGCCGCTACAACTTCAGGAAGGTACACGCTTTGCGTCCCAGAATGACGGTGAAATGGCAAATCCTGCGATTCCCCTAACAAATCGCTAAAAACTGCCGTTTTGCCGGAGTCCGGTAATACACTTGTCGGTTCTATCGGATTCATGGGTTGTATGTCCCCCCTTTGTTGTATAAAGAGTTACCTACTTCCCTTTACACGCTACGGATATGGCCAACCGGAACTTGGCTTAAATTTGGGGCAGCTTTTTCAGTCATCAGTCATCAGTCATCAGTCATCAGT
>JBKHDX010000127.1:0-13775 GCA_046541115.1 Spirulinaceae cyanobacterium
CGATCCTCAGTTTTTTCAACGATTGGAATGGGGAAAAATGCCCCAGTATCCTTGTTTAGTCACCGTTAGTTTAAGTATGCCTTATCGACCGAGTGAGGATTGGGATCGGGGCGATCGCTGTTGGAAATTAATTGCCGGGGCGATCGAACTTTCTCCATTTCACCAAATTTTAATCGAAATGAAACGAATGGGTTGGAGCAAAGAGCAAGGACGGGCTTATCTCCAAAAAACCTATAAAAAACAAACTCGCATACAGTTAAACCCCACAGAAAGGCAAGATTTTTTAAACTATCTGCGCTCGTTATGATTTCAACCAAATTTGGAGAAAATTTTGTAACCAAAGAGCAATTTTGGGGCTGTAGCGAGCGTGATTTTGGAATTGGTGCGATCGCGTCTGCGCTCCAATTAAATTCAGTTGCTCGGCTCCTTGGGTTGTCCAGAAGTCGAGCATTTCTGGAGTCATTTCTGGGTGAAATTGTAAACCATAGGCATTATTACCGTAGCGAAAGGCTTGGTTTAAAAAGGTTTCCCCTTGAGCCAATAAAACCGCATCTTGGGGTAGGGTAAAGCCTTCGCTGTGCCAATGATAAACATGGGTAAGGGGAGAAAACAACTCAGAACCCGATGTCGTCGCTTGTAGGGGAAAATAGCCAATTTCGCGGATATCTTCAGGATGAGGAGCGACGATTCCACCGAGCGATCGCGCCAATAATTGCGCCCCCAAACAAATACCGAGAAAGGGTTTCCCCGCCGTCAAGGGAACCGAAAGCCAATCTAATTCTGCCCGAATAAAAGGCAACGTTTCATCATCATTGGCACTCATGGGCCCCCCAAACGCGATCGCCCCGGCGTAATCATCTAAACTCGGCGGTAGGCGATCGCCCAACGCCGGACAACATAAACTGAGGCTATAACCTTGTTGTTGTAGCAGTTGACCCACTAAGCCTGCGGTGGAGGTTTCTTGGTGAACAATACACAAAATTCGATTGGTCATGATCATTGGTTATTAACCCAATACATATCCGCAAAAATAACCGGATTCTCTGAGGTTAGCAGCGATCGATCTATTAAGAACAGTGGCAGTTGCTCGTTTTGTCTTATACCTTGGATGAAGTAGGGTTAAACGATGACCGTCAATCTCAGGGTTTTCTACGATTTTATCCAGGGTTGGCAACATCTACGAAGTCCAAATTGTCATCAAAGACAAAGTGCAACTTTAGACGGTCACTCGTTATTCAATATCTGAGGAAACACCTTTATTTTTCCTCCCAGGGAGAAAGGCCAACCACCCATGAGAGACGAAGACAAAACCAAAGAACAACTAATCGAAGAGTGTCAAACTTTGCGTCAGCGCGTGACGCATTTAGAAGCAATTGTGAGCAAAAATGCTTCAGCCCAGCGAATTTTAGAAGAATCCGAAACCCTTTACCGCAATATCCTTGATAATACGGTGGCAGGTTTCTTTCAATTCGCCCCCGATCGTCAATATCAGGTCGCTAATTTAGCAATGGCGCAGTTGTTGGGCTATGCTTCGCCGTTAGACTTAATCAACAATATCAAAGACATTAGAACGGAAGTTTTTGTCGATCCCCAGCGCTACGATGAATGTCAGCGTTTGCTACACAAACAAGGAGAAATCAAAGAGTTTGAGTATGAAGCCTATCGTCGGGATGGAACGGGCGTGTGGGTGTCGGATAACATTCGGGTGGTGCGGGATGAAAACGGCGAGATTTTGTATTACGAAGGCAATAGCATTGATATTAGCGATCGCGTTTCCATGGAGGCGGAACTAGAGCGTCAAGTCGAAGAACGCACCGCCGCCTTGCGAGAATCTAATGATTTCCTCGTCGAAGAAGTGGTACAGCGCTTTCGCTCGCAACACGCCCTGCGAGCCACTAAAGTGCAACTCAAGGCGATTTTAGAGGCTGTTCCAGGGATTGTGTCTTGTGTGAGTAGCGATTTGCGCTATCTGGGGGTGAATGAAAACCTAGCTCGAACCTTTAACTTATCTCCCGAAGAATTTGTGGGGCAGGATATTGGCTTTTTGGGTTCGGGGTCGGAGTTTAGTAGTTTTATTCGCAACTTTTTTGCCAGTTCTCAGCAAGAAGATTTTTGCGAAATTACGGTGAAGGTGGACGGGGAAACCCAAAGTTATGTAGTGGTGGCGCAAAAATATGCCGACAGCCAAGCCGCCTTTACCGTGGGGATTGATGTGACCCAACGCCGCTTGGCCGAACGACGGCTGCGAGAAGCCAAAGACCAACTCCAAGCGATTTTAGAGGCAGTTCCGGGGATTGTGTCTTGGATTAGTTCGGATTTACGCTATTTGGGGGTCAATCGTCATTTGGCTCGCACTTATGGCATTCGCCCAGAAGCCTTTGTGGGTAAGGATATTGGCTTTTTGGGGACGGGTTCGGAGTTTAATCAATTCGTGCGAGATTTCTTTGCGAGTTCTCGTCAAGATTCTTATTTGGAGGTATCGGCCCACGTGCAGGGTCAGCCGCAGAATTATTTAGTGGTGGCGCAAAAGTACGATCGCGATCGCGCCGCCTTTATTGTGGGCATTGACATCACCGAACGCAAACAAGCTGAAAAAGCATTGCGAGAAACTGAAGCCCGCTATCGCAGTATTTTTGAAAACGCCGTAGAGGGGATTTATCAAATTCGCCCAGACGGTCATTATTTGAGCGCTAACCCGGCTTTGGCTCGCATTTATGGCTATAAGTCCCCGAAGGCGTTAATGGCGGATTTGACCCAACGAGACCCCAGGGTTTATGTCGATCTTAAAAAACGCGATCGCTTTATTCGTTTACTACAAAAACGCGATCTCGTCTTGGGTTTCGAGGCGCAAATTTGTCGTCAAGACCATCAAAAAACTTGGATTTCGGAAAATGCCAGGGCTGTGCGCGACGAACAAGGCAGTTTACTATACTACGAAGGCACAGTTGAAGATATTACCGAGCGCAAACTCGCCCAACAAGCCCTCCAAAAAGCCAACGAAGAACTCGAAAGCCGGGTCAACGAACGAACGGCAGCGTTGCGGGAATCCAACGACCAGTTAATCGTCGAAATTGCCGAACGTCGTCGCATCGAACACGCCCTCCGCACCTCAGAAGCGGAATTGCGGGCATTGTTTGCGGCCATGACCGATATTATCACCGTCTTTGATGCTCAGGGGCGCTATGTGCGGGTGGTTTCGACGAATTCTGAGGTGTTGTACAGCCCTACCGAAGACCGCATTGGCAAAAGCGTTTATGAAGTCCTCAATCCCGGCGAAGCGGATTTCTTTGTCTCGGAAATTCAACGGACGATCAATACTCAAAAAACCGTCAATATTGAATATTCTCTGATTGTCGAAGAAGAAGACTCCACCGAACAAGAAATTTGGTTTGCGGCCAGTGTGTCCCCCATGCCCGATCGTTGTGCCATCTGGGTCGCCCGGAATATCACCGAACGCAAACGGATGTTAGATGCCCTGAGTGAAGCTGAGGCTAAGTATCGCAGCATTTTTGAGAATGCCGCCGAGGGAATTTTCCAAATAGACCCGAATAACGGCTTTTTGAGCGCAAATCCGGCATTGGTGAAGATGTACGGTTATGAAACTGCCGCAGCAATTATGACCGAGGTGACAGACATTGCCCAACAGTTGTATGTCAATCCGCAACGCCGTCACGAACTCACAACGTTACTCGAAACCCAGGATGCCGTGTATCACTTCGAGTCAGAAGTGTATCGTCAAGATGGTAGCATTATGTGGATTTCTGAAAACGTCCGGGCGGTGCGGGATGAAACGGGACAACTGCTGTACTACGAAGGCACAGTGGATGACATTACCCAACGCAAAGCTGCCGAAGAAGCGTTACGGTTAGAGCAAGAAAAATCCGAACGCTTGCTGCTTAATATTCTGCCCCGCGCGATCGCGGATCAACTCAAACAATATCAAGGTTCTTTGGCCGAACGCTTCGATGAAGCCACGGTGTTATTTGCCGATATTGTCGGTTTTACACCCCTCTCGGCTCGAATTTCGCCGTTAGAGTTGGTGAGCTTGCTCAATCAAATTTTTTCGGCCTTTGACAAACTGGCGGATAAAAATGGCTTAGAAAAAATTAAAACCATCGGGGATGCCTATATGGTGGCGGGGGGACTGCCCATTGCGAGTAAAAATCATGCCGACGCGATCGCAACCATGGCCTTAGAAATGCAACGAGAAGTCCGGCAATTTCGCTCTCATATTGATAAACCTTTTGAGATTCGCATTGGCATTAATACAGGGCCGGTGGTGGCTGGCGTGATTGGCATTAAGAAGTTTATTTATGATTTATGGGGAGATACCGTCAATGTTGCTTCCCGCATGGAGTCTCAAGGAGAACCGAATCGCATTCAAGTCACTGCGAAAACTTACGAACACTTAAAAGATAAATATACTTTTAGCAAACGGGGTCAAATTTTTGTTAAAGGTAAAGGGGAAATGACAACTTATTGGCTAGAAGGTCAAAAAGAATTGTAATCTGTCCTAGTAATCCGCGATCGCCCATCGGTATGAAGTAGCCGGTGTTTATATTTTGCCAATCCTCAGTCAAATCTTAACTGTCAAAGCTTATCTGTTCCCCGCAGTCTCATTGAATGTATGCCCAAACTTCAACGGCTTCTGGCAATTTTACTTCATCAACCCAGGCAATCAACTTCTTTAAGGACGGTTCTGGTTATCCTGTTAGTTGCCCATGTAGGAGTCACGGCGGGTTTGGTGGGTTATATTGCTTTTTGGAACGGTCAAAAAGCGGTGAATGATTTGGCTTCACAACTGCGCCGCGAATTAACCGCCCGTATCGAACAAAAACTGACTCGCTATCTCGATACCCCTCATGGGATTAATCGGGTGAGTGCGAGTGCTTTGATTGATGGCGATCTCAACATTAATGATGCGGAAAGTGCGGGCTTATTTTTGCAGCAAATGAAAGTCTCGCCGTTTCTTAATAGCGTGTATTGTGGGAGCGATCGCACCGGAGATTTTCTGGGGGTGACGCGGGCTGATGAAAACCCCCGTCAGTTACGCATTATGGCGAGTAACAGTAACACGCGGGGCTATATGACGTTTTATAACCTCGACAACCGGGGTGAAAGAATGTTTTTCGTCGAGCAGTTGCGAAAATACGACCCTAGGGTGCGCCCTTGGTATCGCGCCGCCCTCACTGCCAGCAAACCGATTTGGAGCGAGGTTTATCTAGATTTTACCAGTGGTCTGCCCACCGTAACCGCCAGTTTACCCGTGTACAACCGCACGGGTAATGAATTAATTGGGGTTTGTGGGGCGGATGTGTTGCTGTCTGAGGAGTTTCGCGCCTTTTTGCAAGATTTAGACATTGGCGAGAATGGTCAGGCATTTGTTATCGAAAGTTCGGGAAAGCTGATTTCGAGTACCAGCGATGACGATCTGGTGATTGGTAATGACGAAGATGCTCGACAACGGTTAGCCACCGAAAGTAACGATCGCCTGATTCAAGAAACCACTCATTTTTTGCAGAATCGCTTTGGCAGTTTTAGCGCCATCAAGCGATCGCAACAACTAGAATTTAAACTCAACGGCGCTCGTAAATTTGTCCAGGTTTCCCCCCTACGAGACAATCGCGGCTTGGATTGGTTGATTATCTTGGTGATTCCCGAAGCGGACTTTATGCAGCAAGTCCAGCAACAAACCCGGATCACCGCAATCTTGTCGATTTTAGTGCTGATCCTCGCGGTCACAGTCGGCATAATTGCGGCTCGTTGGTTGAGTGATTCTATGGTGCAGTTGAGTGGGGCGGCGCAAACCGTTGCGGGTGGAAAATTTCAGCATCAAATCGACCCAATTTCGCAAAAATTTCTTAAAATCAGAGAATTTAGTAATTTATCAGCTTCTTTTAAATCCATGGCCCTTCAGTTGCAAGACTCGTTTCGCGAGTTGGAGCAAATGAACGAACGCCTCGAACAACAAGTCCAAGAACGTACCGCGTCTTTGGTAGCGGCTGAAGCGGAGTTGCGGGGCTTGTTTGAAGCCATGACTGAGTTGATTTTAATCCTCGATGACCGGGGCTATTATCGCAAGATAGTGTCGAGCAATCCAGAATTACTCCAAGTTCCCGCCGAGCAAATGATTGACCATTGTTTACACGAAATTTTTACCCCGGATCGAGCGGATTCTTTCTTGGGTTATATTCAGCAAGCCCTCACCCTCAACAAAACTGTGAGTGTTGAATATTGCTTAAACTTACAAAGCAAAGATACTTGGTTTGCGGCTAATGTTTCCCCTATTAGCGAAAACTTGGTGATGTGGGTCGCAAGGGATATTAGCGATCGCATCGCAGCCCAACAAGAAACCCATCTCCTACTCAATATCTCTCAGTCCATTAGTTCGGCGGTGGATTTCGACTCGGCGTTAGAAGTGGCTTTGCGTTTGGTGTGCCAAACCACTCAATGGGCTTATGGAGAAGCCTGGGTTCCCACCACGGACAGCACGGCGTTAGAATGCAGTTCTCTGTGGTACTGCGACCCCAAAGACCAAGACACTTTTGCTGAATTTCGCGATTATAGCGAAGCCCTGACTTTTTTGATCGAAGAAGGCTTACCGGGGAAAGTCTGGTCAACGCAACAAGCTCAATGGTTTGAAGACATTAGCCAAGTGGATGATGTCTTTATGCGCCTGGAAATCGCCACAGAAGCAGGGTTAAAGTCCGGTTTTGGCGTACCGATTCTAGCGACCCTAAACGCGGCTTCCACCCCGTTACCGGACGCTTCTGCTTCGGTTTTGGCGGTGTTGGTCTTCTTTACCACGGCAGCCCAAACGCAAGATTCCAATCTGCGGGATTTGGTGAGTGCAGTCGCGGCTCAGTTGGGAGCAGTGTTACAACAGAAAAAAGTCCAGGCTGAAATGAAGGCCCTTTTTGCGGCGATGACGGATATGTTGACAGTACGAGATGTTTCTGGACGCTGCTTAAGTGTGATTCCCACCCAAGCGAAATCTCCCCTCATTCCTCTAGATGCTGCTGTGGGTCGCACCTTAAACGATGATTTCCCCCCAGAAACCGCCGCCTTGGTTCTCAAGGGTATTCAAGTGGCGGTGTCCCAGCAAGTCCCGATTCGCTTGGAATATTGCGTTCCCCTAAGCGATCGCGATTGGTGGATAGCCGAAACCGTGTCGCCCTTATCCGATGAAACGGCCATTTTAGTGTCCCGCGATATTAGCGATCGCAAAATCATCGAAACAGCCCTGCGTCAAGAACAAGAAAAGTCCGAACAACTCTTACTCAATATTCTGCCCGAAGCGATCGCCACGCAACTCAAACAATCTCCCGGTACATTAGCCAAGCAATTTGAGGAAGTAACGATTTTATTTGCCGATATTGTCGGTTTTACTTCCCTTTCCGAACGCTTAGACCCGATTGAATTGGTTAACTTACTCAATCGTATTTTTTCGCAATTTGACCGCCTGGCCGAACGACACGGCCTCGAAAAAATTAAGACCATTGGCGATGCTTACATGGTAGTGGGGGGTTTACCTGTACCCCGTCAAGATCACGCCGAGGCGATCGCAGAAATGGCTTTAGAAATGCAAGTCGCGATCGCACAATTACAAGCAGAAATTAACGAAACGATTGCGATTCGCATTGGAATTAATACCGGGCCTGTTGTAGCAGGGGTTATTGGCATTAAGAAGTTTATTTACGATCTTTGGGGGGATGCGGTTAATGTGGCTTCGCGCATGGAAGCCCACGGTCAACCAGGGAAAATTCAACTGACGGAAACGACTTACGAACGTTTAAAAGCTCGATTTTATTGTGAAAAACGAGGCACAATTGCTGTTAAAGGCAAGGGCGATACCGTTGCTTATTGGTTGGAAGGAAAGAATAATTAACAGTCATCAGTCATCAGTTATCAGTCATCAGTAGTAGTAGTAGGTTGGGTAGAACGTAGTGAAACCCAACAACAAACAACAAACAACAAACAACCAATAACCAATAACCAATAACCAATAACCAACAATAAAAAATGCGCCTTCCGTATCCCTTTAGTCCGAAAATGCCGCTACGACTCTTGTTAGTCGTGCCTTATGTGGCGCAGATTGTTATTGTTGTAGGATTGGTAGGGTATTTGTCGTTTCGCAATGGTCAACAAGCCGTTAACGATTTAGCCAAACAATTGCGAAATGAAGTGACACAACGCATTCAAGATCGCCTCGATGGTTATTTAGAAACCCCCCATTTAATTAATCAAATTAATGCCAATGATGTGCGGATTGAGAAACTCAATTTACGGGATTCGCGACAATTAGAACGGCATTTTTGGCAACAAATTCAACTGTTTAATTCAGCAAGTTATATTTATTTTGGTAGCGAATGGGAGGTGTTTAGCGGGGCTGAACGTGCGGCTAATGAATCCCCAGATGCTCGCGATGATACGTTTAATGTGGCCTATTGGTCGAAGGATTCTCCTAATAACGAATTTTATACCTACAGCACGAATCTCAATGGCGATCGCGATCGCTTACTTTCTAAAGTTCCCGGTTATGAAATGTTAACCCGGCCTTGGTATCGTGCAGCCCGGGAAACCCAAAAAGCAACTTGGGGCAATATTTATGTGTGGTCGGCTCCTTATCCTAATATTGCCTTACCTGCGGTTTTGCCTTACTACGACATCCAGAATGAGTTGCAAGGGGTGTTTGCGGTGGATTTGTCGTTGTTGGACATTAGCCAGTTTTTACAAACTTTGTCGATTGGTCAAAGCGGTGAAACTTTTATTGTGGAAAGGGATGGACAGTTGGTGGCTTCTTCGACGACGCAACAACCGTTTGCGAGCAAGGGAGAGCGATCGCAACGACTACACGCGACCAATGTTGATAATGCTTTGATTCGGGAAACGGCGCGTTATCTCAGTCAAAGCTTCCGCAGTTTCGAGCAAATCGACACTTCTCAGCAATTAACCTTTAAAATCGACAACGAGCGTCAGTTAGTCCAAGTTACGCCCTATCAAGATGAATATGGCTTGGATTGGTTGATTGTGGTGGTCGTCCCTGAAGAAGATTTTATGGGGCGGATTCAGCAAAATACGCGGACGACGTTGCTGTTGTGCGCGATCGCCTTTATTATCGCCACAGCCCTCGGAATTACCACTTCTCACTGGATTACAAAGCCGATTTTACGATTAGGAAAAGTCAGTCGCGATTTGGCCCGGGGAGATTTGGATCGGGATGTGAAGCCCGACGGAGGAAAGCTCGTTGAAATTAACGAGTTAACGATGCTGTCGGATTCGTTTAGCCAAATGGCGCATCAACTCAATCGCTCGTTTACCGCTTTAGAAAAAATGAACGAGCAACTCGAACAACAGGTACAAGAGCGCACCGCTTCTCTAGCTGCGGCTGAAGCGGAGTTGCGGGGCTTGTTTGAGGCCATGACGGAGTTGATTTTTATTAAAGACCGTCAGGGACGCTATCTTAAAGTGGTGTCCAGTGGCTCGGATTTGTTACAGTTGCCGATGTCGTTGCTGCGGGGGAAGCGGGAACACGATATTCTGCCGCAAGAGCAAGCTGACCGCTTTGTGAACTATATCGCAAGGGCGTTGGATAGTGGTGAAACGGTCAATATTGAGTATGAGTTGACGTTGCAGGGTAAATCCACTTGGTTTGCGGCGAATATTTCCCCGATTTCGTCGGAATGGGTGGTGTGGGTCGCGCGGGATATTAGCGATCGCGTGGCCGCAGAACAAGCTTTACGAGACCAGGAGGCCTATTTGCGGTTAATCCTCGATAACATCCCGCAACAGGTGTTTTGGAAGGATACGAATTTAATTTTCCAAGGCTGTAATAAAAATTGGGCTACGGCTGCGGGGTTGGAAAATCCTGAAGTCGCGATTGGTAAATCCGATTTTGATTTACTGGAAAATTCTGAAGTCGCGGCGGCGTTTCGGGCAAAGGATATAGAGGTAATTCAAAGCGGTCAAGGGAAATTACACGAAATTACGGAAAAGGATTATAAAGACCCCCAAGGGCGCAAGATTTGGCTGGATGTGAATAAAATCCCGATTCGTGACGCGCAAGGGAATGTGGTCGGGGTGTTGGGAGTTTTAGAGGATATTAGCGATCGCGTTGCAGCCCAACAAGAAATTCAATTACTGCTTACCCTCAGTCAAGCGATTAGTTCTGCTCCTGATTTTAATGCGGCTTTGACCACGGCGTTACGTTTGGTTTGCGAAACCACGGATTGGGTTTACGGGGAAGCTTGGATTCCGGGGGAGGATGAATCGGCCCTCGAATGCAGTCCTTGTTGGTATGCTCATCCGGAATATCGCGATCGCTTGCAGGATTTTCGCACCTACAGCGAGGCGTTGATGTTTTTACCAGGGGAAGGGTTACCGGGTCGGGCTTGGACGACTCAGGAATCGCAATGGCTCGAGAATGTGCTGGATGCGGATGTGGATGATGTATTTATGCGGTTGCCGTTGGCGGTGGAATCGGGCTTGACGGCGGGGTTTAGCGTCCCGATTCCGGCTCAGGTGGTGGCGAATCAGTCTTCTGCGATCGGTCGTCCGGCTTCGGTTTTGGCGGTTTTGGTGTTTTTTACGCCGCGACCCCGTTTAGAGGACAACCGGATGCGAGAATTGGTGAGTGGGGTGGCAACTCAAATCGGGACGGTATTGCAACAAAAACGCGCTTTTGCGGAAATGAAGGCGTTGTTTGCAGCGATGACGGATTTACTGACGGTGCGAGATGTGTCGGGTCGGTGTTTGAATATTGTGCCGACGAATGCTCAGGCTTGGTCGCGGGAGTTGGATTTGGAGATTGGGCGATCGCTTCACGACAGTTTCCCCTCTGAAACGGCGGATTTTATTCTACACAGTATTCAGAGGACGGTGTCGCAGCAGGAAACGGTGACGATTGAATATTGCGTGCCGTTGCGGGGTCGTGCGATGTGGATTGCAGAGACGATTTCACCCTTATCTAACGAGACGGCGATTTTGGTGGCACGGGATATTAGCGATCGCAAACGGGCAGAAGCGGCGTTACGCATTGAGCAAGAAAAGTCAGAACATTTACTCCTTAATATCTTACCGAAACCCATCGCCGATCGCCTCAAACATTCTCCTGGTACGATTGCCGAGCAGTTTGAGGAGGTGACGATATTGTTTGCGGATATTGTCGGTTTTACGCCCCTTTCCGGTCGCTTACAGCCGATTGAGTTGGTTAATTTACTCAATCATGTTTTTTCTGAATTTGACCGCATTGCCGAGCGGTATAATTTGGAGAAAATTAAGACGATTGGGGATGCTTATATGGTGGTGGGGGGGCTACCTGTGCCGTTAGAAAATCATGCTGAGGCGATCGCAGAAATGGCGTTGGAAATGCAGGACGCGATCGCACAATTCCGCGCAGAAGTGAATGAAAAAATTGAAATTCGCATTGGTATTAATACCGGGTCTGTGGTTGCAGGGACAATCGGCATTAAGAAGTTTATTTATGACCTTTGGGGAGATGCGGTAAATGTGGCTTCTCGCATGGAATCTCAAGGACAACCGGGCAAAATTCAAGTCACCGAAGCCACTTATCAACGGTTACATCACCTGTATGAATTTGAGCCAAGAGGCGCAATTTCCGTGAAAGGGAAAGGGGAAATGATGACTTATTGGCTGCTGGATCGCAAGTCTTCTAGCCAGTTTTCATCCTGCAATGAAGTTAAATCTACATAATCGAGCGCCCAGGCTTTTTGTAATAAAGGTTGGGGGATGAGTTCGTCATATTTTTGCATTTTTGGCGCTTTATAGTTAGCAACCAAGTCTATATTTGTCAAGTCTTTTTTGAGAAGATTAATTAAACTGGTAACAAAATCCTCAATTTTGGTATCTTGTCCCAACTGAATCCAGAAATAATAAGGGGAATAAGCCTTAATTTTGCGAATTTCAACCCGCGACTTGAGCCAATCTTTTAACACTCGCTCCAGGGTAAAAAATGCCGTACTCCCTAACCCCGGAAACCAATAAAAACTATTCTCCTCAATACCAAAAATTGGCGATGAAGTTAACCCTTCTCGTTGAGCAAGATTGCGGGCTGCATTCAGTCGAGATTGAGCATTATCTAGCAAATAAGGATAATCAATCTTTTCCTGTAAAACCTGTCGCATTCGGTGCAAAACTTTGCCGTGGATTTTAACGCCACTCGTCCCCCACCAAGACACCTCACCCGCCCCTTCCACGGGCTTGACCCAAGCAACTCTGCGCTTTTCGTCGATTTCCTCCACTCGCCATGTCCGCCCCGCTAAAGACAATTGTTGGGCGATTTGCGGCACAATGGAAATGCGGCCAATTTCCCCGGTTTCCCCTTTCACTAAATACTCTTTTTGGTCGGAGAATACCGCATAAAAGCGAAAATTGCGGACAATCTTTTCCCCTTCTATGCCAATAATTAAATTCCCTTTTGCCGTCAACTGTAAATGCTCTAAATGCAGCCAATAATGCAGCAATTGGCGATAATTATCCTGTGAAATTGCTTGAAACGGCGGTAATGTTAAAACCTGTTGCGCTAACTCAGACGGGCTTAACTCCCCTTGGGCTGCTAAAATACTTAACGTCTGTTGATACAGCAAACTAAACGGATAAGTCACCGACTCGACAGGCTCAAGCCAGCGCTCCTCCAAATATAACTGAATAATAGCGATACATTGTAACAATTGCCAAGGGACGCGATCGCCCAATTTTGCCTCTACATTTGCCCCCAATTCCGTACACACAAAGCGCATATCTGCCGGATTTCCTCGCCTTCCCGTGCGTCCCAATCGCTGTAAAAAACTGGCAACAGAAAGCGGCGCATTAATTTGAATAACTCGCTCTAATTGTCCGATATCAATGCCCATTTCCAGCGTCACCGTTGCCGCGATTACTGTGGGATAATCTCCCTGCATCGCCGCTTCTGCATCTTCTCTTAAAGTGGCGGCAATGCTACCATGATGAACGTGATAAATGTCCGGTAAATTCTCGAATTTCGCTTGCTGTCGCAGACTGGCAATAATCGTTTCCGTTTCATTTCGATTATTGGCAAAAATGAGACATTTCTGATTTTGCGTTAAACTAAAAATGTAGCGATCGCGCTCTAATTCTTCCGCCTCAAAACAAGCCACCGCTAACCGCACATTCCGCCCCGCAGCCGCCACTTCCGGTACAATAACATCAACCTCTGTCCCCGCTTTCAACCATTCCTTGGCTTGTCCATAATCCCCCAGAGTTGCTGACAACCCAATCCGCCTTACAGGCTGTTGAAAATACCGCGCAAGCCGACTAATTTGACATAAAATCTGACTCCCTCTTTGGGACTCCATAAAAACGTGCATTTCGTCAATAATAATAAAGCGCAAATCCCCAAACAAACGGGGTAACTCCTGAGTATGATTAATTAACAGACTTTCCACCGATTCCGGCGTAATTTGTAATATCCCTTGGGCTTCCTGAATCAGCTTTTTCTTACGATGAGCATTAATATCGCCGTGCCAAGCCCACACCGTCAAATCCGCTTGTTTCAACAACTCACTCAAGCGCTCAAACTGATTATTAATTAACGCCTTAATCGGGCTAATATATAATACGCTTACTGTTTGAGAAGGTTGTTTATATAACTGAGTTAATATTGGCAAAAAAGCCGCTTCTGTCTTCCCCGATGCCGTTGCTGCGGCTAATATTAAGTGATGATTGGTTTCTAAAATAACCCGACAAGCTTCTTGTTGAATCGGACGTAACTCTGTCCAACCTTGCTGATAAATATA
>JBKHDX010000128.1:0-13675 GCA_046541115.1 Spirulinaceae cyanobacterium
GACCAATTTGCTTGATTTTAATTGTAAATTTCAGAACCCCGGTTTTTTCAAAAAACCGGGGTTCTAAGTTGCTATTGCGTCCTAAACGGTTTGGGGGACGTTGGGTTGGAATTGGAACAGGGAGTAAACGACATTGCGGCGAATGTCGGTCATGGTTTCGAGGAACATCTCGTAACCTTCCTGTTTGTATTCGATGAGGGGGTCTTTTTGACCGTAACCGCGTAAGCCAATGGATTCCCGTAAAGCGTCCATGGCTTGGAGGTGTTCGCGCCAGAGGGTGTCAATTTGCTGCAAAATGAAGAAGCGTTCGGCTTGTCGCATCAAACCCGGTTGGATTTTCTCGATTTGGTTTTCTTTGAGGTCGTAGGCTTTGCGGACTTCTTCATGCAAGAAAGTGCGGATTTCATTTACGGTCATATCCTCTAAATGACTGGGTTTTAAGTCTTCGAGGAGGTAAATAAATTCCTTAATTTTGGCAATCATTTTTTCAAGTTCCCATTCTTCCGGGGGAAGTTCGGGGTTGATGTAAGCCGAGACAATATCATCCATGGTTTGTTCGGCATAACCGATGACCTGTTCTTTGAGGTCTAAGCCTTCGAGGACGCGACGACGTTCGGCATAAATAGCCCGACGTTGGTTGTTCATGACCTCGTCGTATTCAAAGACTTGTTTGCGGATGTCGTAGTAATAGGTTTCGACTTTCTTTTGTGCGCCTTCGAGCGATCGCGTTAAAATTTTAGACTCAATGGGCATATCTTCTTCAACCCGGAAAGTCTGCATTAAACCAGAGACGCGATCGCCCCCGAAAATCCGCAGTAAGTTATCTTCTAAACTGAGGAAGAACTTTGTCGAACCGGGGTCTCCTTGACGGCCAGCCCGGCCTCGCAGTTGGTTATCAATCCGGCGAGATTCGTGGCGTTCTGTACCAATAACGTGTAAACCGCCGATTTGGATCACTTCTTCGTGTTCTTTATCGGTGTAGACTTCGTATTCTTTGATAATCTGTTGATAGGCGTTCCGCAAGCTTTGAACGGCCGGGTCGGTGACGGGGGCATTTTCCGACGCGATCGCCAGTTTTTCTTCGGCTTCTAATTCGGGTAAACTTTGGAAACCATACTGATTTACCGCTACATCAACCGCCTTTTTCAGTTGTCCTTCAGCATCCGCCGAAATCTCGGTCGGGAAAATCTCTTGAGACGGTTTCCAGGTTTTCTTTTTCTTGGGGCTACCATCGCCAAAACCCTGACCCGAAGGGTTTTTACCGCGACCTGCCCCTGCCCCAACCTTGACTTCTGTATCTTCGGGGGTGACAATTTTCGGCATTAAATATTCGCGGACTTTCAGACGGGCCATATAGTCGGCATTCCCCCCCAAAATAATATCCGTTCCGCGGCCTGCCATGTTTGTCGCAATGGTCAAAGCCCCTTTGCGTCCGGCTTGGGCGACAATTTCTGATTCTCGTTCGACGTTTTCAGGACGGGCGTTGAGGAGGTTGTGGGGAATGCCTTTTTGTTGGAGTAACTTTGAGAGAACCTCTGATTTTTCGACGCTGGTCGTCCCCACCAGAATCGGGCGGCCAATTTCGTGCATTTCGGCGCATTCTTCGGCTACAGCAATCCATTTGCCATTTTCGGTACGATATACCATATCCGACAAATCCCGCCGTTGGGAGGGCAAATTCGTCGGGATAATGGTCACCGAGAGGTCATAAATCTTCTCAAATTCGGATTCTTCGGTTTTGGCGGTTCCCGTCATCCCGGCCAACTTGGGATACAGCAAGAAGAAGTTTTGATAAGTAATGGTCGCGAGGGTTTGGGTTTCGTTTTGAATTTCTACCTGTTCTTTCGCTTCGATGGCTTGGTGTAGCCCATCACTCCAGCGTCTTCCGGCTAGGACTCGTCCGGTAAATTCATCAACGATGACCACTTCACCATTCCGGACAATGTAGTTTACGTCTTTGGTAAACAGTTCTTTGGCTTTGATAGCGTTAAAAATATAATGGGCCCAAGGGTCGTTGGGGTCGTATAAGTCTTGGACTCCTAACAGTTTTTCGGCTTCGGCAAAGCCTTCATCGGTCATCAAGACGTTGCGGGCTTTTTCGTCTACTTCGTAATGGCCGCCGTCTCCTTCTTCGTTTTGGGGGATGAGTTGACTGGCGATTTGGGCGGCTTGGACGTATTTTTCTGTGGCCGATTGGACTTGGCCGGAAATAATCAGAGGAGTCCGGGCTTCGTCGATCAATACTGAGTCTACTTCGTCGATAATACAGTAGTTAAAAGGACGCTGCACCACATCGGCGATCGCGGTGGCCATGTTATCTCGCAGATAATCAAAGCCTAACTCGCTGTTGGTGGCGTAGGTAATATCACAAGCATAGTTCTTTTTCCGTTCTGCCGGACTCATTCCCGATTGAATCAAGCCCACTTCTAAGCCCAAAAAGCGGTGGACTTGGCCCATCCATTCTGCGTCCCGACGGGCCAGGTAATCGTTAACGGTGACAATGTGAACCCCTTTCCCCGACAAAGCGTTGAGGTATGCGGGTAGGGTGGACACCAGGGTTTTCCCTTCCCCGGTTTTCATCTCGGCAATTTGTCCGTCGTGGAGTACCATCCCCCCAATCATTTGTACGTCAAAGTGGCGCATTCCTAAAACCCGTTTACCGGCTTCCCGGACGACAGCATAGGCTTCGGGTAAGATTTCTTCTAAAATGTCGGCTTCTTCGCGATCGTTCTCGGCTTTTGCGAGTTTTTCTTTAAATTCTGTGGTTTTGCCCCGTAATTGTTCGTCGGTCAACGGCTGGATTTCTTCTTCGAGAAGTTTGATCTCCGTGACTAGGGGTTGATATTTTTTCAGCTTCCGTGCGTTAGGATCGCCAAATAGTTGTTTGAACATAGTGATTATTATCTTTAATAAACCTCGATCGAGACCGCGATGCCCATGCGCCTAATGTCGCGATCGGCATTTAATCGTCAATGATATGGTATCATTTCCGTTTCCCTGCAAGCATTGAGGGATTTCCCTAGGGGTCTGGGAATTGTTGAGGCGTTAACGACGGGAAAACCGGAAGGTTTCAATGGATTGGGCTGTCAGAAAGATGCCCAAAATAATGTAGCTGGCAAATAAGACAATACTGCCACTGTCAATCACGCCCTGCACGAAGTTGTTGTAATGTTTGAGTAGGGATAGATGGGTGAGTATTTCCCGAAAGGGGCTGGCCGCGCGGTCTGCGACTAAATCTATTATCCACAGCAATAGCATTAATGCAAAGGTAAGTAATCCTGAGAGGACGTTATTATCGCACAGAGACGAGATAAACATCCCCAAGGATAAAATTGAGGTGGACAGTAAAACAATGCCCAACAATGCCGATAATGGGACGGCTGGGGGCATGGGTGGGTCGGCACTGGCAAAGGCGATCGCCTCGTATAATAAAATGGGCGCGATCGCGAATAAGGTAAAGGTTGTCACTGCGAGTAACTTGCCCACAGCCACAGACCAATTGGTTAACGGAGAAGTTGCGAGTAATTCTAAGGTGCTGCGTTTGCGTTCTTCGACATATAATCCCATGGACAATAACGGGAAAATGAATAATGCTAATAAGCCTAAAATTCCGAAATATCTCAAAATAAAAATATAAGGGACATCAATGGCTCCTGGAATGCCTTGCTGTTCGATCAATGCCACTTCTTGGAGGGTTTCAATCAAAATGCCAATCCAGAAAAATCCCGATAAAAACCAGAAAACTGCCGCTATCATGTAAGCAAAGGGTGAGGCAAAATAGCCTTGCAGTTCTTTTTGGAAAATAGCAAATATATTCGCGATCGCTGTCATAGATTTTGTTTAAAATTACGAGAGTTGTTGCCTGATTTCCGCTTCTACTGCATCGGGAGGTTGATTGCCATTCAACCGCAGTAACTTTTGACGGGGTTCATAATACGCCAAAATGGGAATCGTGCGTTCTTTGAATAGTTCAATGCGACGCTGGATGATTTCTAGGGTATCATCGTGGCGCGATCGCTCAATCGAACGTTCGGTCATCACGGCTTCGTCTAGCTGCAAATAAATAGCCTTGTCTAATTTCTGACCAAAATCCTCCAGTACAAAGTCTAACTCCTCAGCTTGGAACACCGTACGCGGATAGCCTTCCATCACCCAACCGTTTTGGGTATCTGCTTGCAGCAACCGCAATCGCATCAACTGAATCATCAACTCGTCGGGAACTAACTCTCCCTGTTCCACATAGGGTTTAGCCTTTGTTCCTAAAAATGTATCCGATGCGATCGCATCCCGCAATATCTCCCCGACTGAAATCCCCGGAATCCCCAAATGGGAACACAATCGCTTTAACTGTGTCCCTTTTCCCGAACCCGGGCCCCCTAACATCACCAATCTCACGATAATTAAATCTCCTTCTAGTTTGAACAACTTAACTCGCTCTCATTATTGTTAACTCGGTTTATCTCCCTCAACAAGGATAATCTAAAAATTTGCGCGATCGCCCCCCATTCGATTTATCCTAGTAAGGCTGTGCAGTGATTCAAAGACCCGTGATTCAAAACGATTTGTGGATTAAGGAAATGGCTTCAAAGGGCATGATTTCGCCTTTTGAACCCCAATTAATTCGTCGTCTCGAAGACTTACCCGTTATTTCTTATGGATTGAGTAGCTTTGGCTATGATATCCGTCTTTCCCCTAATGAATTTCGCGTTTTCCGCCACATTCCCGGAACCGTTGTCGATCCCAAACATTTCAATCCCGAAAATCTCGAACCCGTTGAATTACATCACGATCAAAACGGCAGCTTTTTCATTTTGCCAGCCCATTCTTACGGTTTAGGTGTCGCATTAGAAAGACTAGATGTTCCCGATAATATTACTGTGCTTTGTATCGGAAAATCAACGTATGCGAGATGTGGTATTATCGCTAATCTTACCCCTGCTGAAGCACAATGGCGCGGTCATTTAACGTTAGAATTTTCTAATTCTTCCAGTGCAGATTGTCGCATTTATGCGAATGAAGGAGTTGTACAACTGCTATTTTTAGAAGGTCAGCCTTGCGACGTAAGTTACGACAAACGTAAAGGTAAATATCAAGATCAACCGGAAAAAGTAATTTTTTCTCGCGTTTAGTTTCGGTGTTTATTGTATTGTTAGGTTATTATTAATTGTGGATAAGTTTCGTATTGAAAAAATTGCTGCTACTCCCAACCCTCAACAAGTTATTTGGGCGGCAATGCACCAGGATTACTCGGAAAGTTTTGTTTGGGATGAGCGAGAAAAATTCCCTGACGAAACCAAAGCGGGGGAGTTAGTCGTTAAATATTTATTGGTAGGAGATAGGGGTCATTATGGCCCCTTAGAACACTCACAAATTACCCTCAATGTCGGCTATTTTCCCCACTCGATGATGCAGCAAGTTCGGACTCATCGTGTCGGGGTTTCTTTCGATGTGCAATGTTTAGCTGGAGATACTGAAATCACCTTTCTTCAGGGTGGTGGAAGTTTATGCAAAATTAAAATTGCGACACTCTATGATTTATGGAAAAATGGTGAAAAGGCAAACCGAGAACGCAAAATTAAAGGCCGAAAAGGAGAAGCACCAGGAACATATCGCCGTAACTGTCAAAAACGACTTCGCAAAATGAAATTACGGGTTTTAAACGAAGAAACCCAATATTTTGAGATTGGACACATTAAAGACGTTATGTGTCGTGGCATTCAACCGGTATATCGAGTAACGCTTGAAGATGGTAAAGTTATTGACTGTACCCGGAATCATCGTTTCTTGACAGTCGAAGGTTGGCAAACGATGGAAATGGCTACAGGCTTACTTACGAATAATCAGCATCAAGTTATTGGACGGACAAAAGACTGCCAGTTTTTATGTAATGGTAAAGTGGTGCAAGGTATTGAGCGACCTGAAGCACTCTATACTCAAAAAAATTGGTTAATTGAACAAAGAAACAATGGTGTTAATGCCAACACTATTGCTCAACAATGTAACGTCAGTTCTAGTACCATCCGACAATGGGCTAAACATCATGATATAGACTTGCCATCGGGTCACCAGCAGGGAATCAAAACTGTTGTTGGAAATGGCTGCTATCGAGACAAATTATGGTTAGAGATACAACTCAACCAAGGACTTTATGCTGATGAAATTGCAGAAATTGCAGGTTGTTCTGTAGAAAGTATCAAGAAATGGGTTTATAAACATAACCTCAAACTAAATAAACGGAAAAAAGGAACGCAAAAACCCTGGAATAAAAATAATGGTGGATATCAGCTTCAGCTTTCACCTGAATCAATAGAAAAGCGGCGAGAAAATGCCAGAAAATATACGATGCGCGGACAAGATTCTAACTTTTGGCGGGGAGGAGTTTCCAGCGAGAGAGAGAAAATTGGCGCATGGACTCGTCAGCTTGCTCCTCAAGTTCATGAAAAGTATAACTATATTTGTCAGCGCTGTGGAGTTCGCGGTGGTAAATTAGAAGCACACCATCTTATTCCTGTCTATGCCGATGAATCATTGGGTTATGACTTTGATAATCTTGTGACTTTATGCAAAGACTGTCATGCTTATATTCATCACAATCATCTAGAAGCAGAGTTTGCTGAAACATTTTCACCCACGACAGTTACGCAAAGTTGGCCTAAAAAACCTGTATCAAAAGACCATAAACTAACCTGTCATCCTGTCAAAGTTATTGATGTGGAGTATATTGGCGAACAAGAAACCTATGATATTGAAGTAGAAGGTCCTTGGCATAATTTCGTGGCGAATGGGATTGTTGTTCATAATTCTAACCGCTATACAGGACAGCGTATTGTGGATGTCGCTAACCGAAAGCGAGAAGTTGAAGATGTATTTTACTTGCGTCCTGTGGGGAAATATACAAACCGTCAGGGGAAAAAATATGAATATACAGCCGAACAGCGAAAAGGGGATTTAGAGTGGTGCATTCAAGCTTGTCAGCGGTATGCAGAACATATTGAAAATGGGATGTCGGAAGAACACGCAAGGGGAATTATTCCCTTTGATGTGCGGCAACATTTCGTGTTAAGTTGCAATACGCGATCGCTAATGCACTTATTAGATTTACGCTGGAAAAAAGATGCTCAATTAGAAGCACAACAATTCTGTGAATTGCTGTATCTTCAGTTTGAGGATTGGTGTCCGGCGATCGCGCAATGGTATAAAGAAAATAGAGCTAAAAAAGCCAAGTTATCCCCGTAGGTTGGGGCTACGATGACCAGCGACGGCAAAGACTGTACCAAGATTCGCGCAAGGCTTTCAGGCGTTTCTGGGACGATCGCGCTTTTTGTTGATACGCGATCGCGCTTTCGGGTAAGATAGCGCTTAAACTGGGGGCGATCGCACTGAGTTTTGCCAGTTGTGCGATTTTCAGGCGTTGCTGGATTGCCAAAGCAACAAGATTGATGATTTCAGACGCATCTTGACCTAAAATTTTTGCCCCCAAAATATCGCCGTTTTCCCGTAAAATCAGCTTAATAAAACCGTCGTTGGCTTCGGTAACAATTGCTTGAGCATTTTGCTTGAAAAAATGACGAGTGACCATGACTTGCTTACCGTAACGCCGTCGGGCTTGGGCTTCACTCAGTCCCACTGAGGCGAAATTCGGTTCGGTGAAAATTGCCCAGGGAATCGGGCGGTAGTCCATCTGAAATCTCGGCCAGAACAGCGCATTTTTGAGCGCTACGGTGGCTTCAGCTTGCGCCAGGTGGGGGAGACGATAACCGCCCCCCAAGCTGCCACAGGCGTATATTTGGCGGTTGGTGGTTTGCAGGTTTTCGTTGAGTTGTAGTTGATTTTCGTGCAGTTGAACTCCCACTCCTTCCAGGTTTAAGCCCTCGATGTGGGGCTGAGTTTCAGCCGCGACAATCATACAGGAGGCTTCTATCGCGGTGTCTCCGAGTTGCAGCCAGGGTTGATTATCAATGATTTGGACTTGGTGGATGGGGCTATTGGTGAGGATTTGGATTCCTTGGGCTTCCAGGTGGGCTTGTAGCCAGCGCACGATTTCTGCGTCTTCAAGGGGGAGTAAGCTGGATTCTGCCACCGCAAGGGTTATTTTTTTGCCGAAATGAGTCAAGATTTGGGCAATTTCGAGGGCGAGGGGGCTACTTCCCAGGATGGTGATTCGATTGGGGAGGGCTTCCAGGTTAGGGATTTGCCATAAATCCGGCGGTGTGAGGGCTTTGAAGGGAATATCCCCTTGTAAATGGGGCAGGGTGAAGTGAGAACCCGTGGCGAGGAGATAAGAGCGCGATCGCAACCGTCTATGATTGATAATAAAGGCTTGTTGGGGTAGACGACAAAATTCCCCTTGGCCGCTGATAATGTCTACCCCCAACACCGCCAAGGCTTCCAGGGCGTTTTCTTGGGCGTAGGTAGCGACGTTATGATGAGCCTGGGCGATCGCGTCTTCCCAAGTATCTCCTTTTTGAATACAATGGCGCAAACTGCGACTGTAGAGAACATCGTCGCGGGGCGTTATTCCTTGTTCGACTAAGGCAACTCGCCCATTCAAAGCTGTCGCGCACCCTGCGGCATAACGTCCGGCGGCACTACCGCCAATAATGACAAGATCGTAGTCTAGCATTCGGTTGGCATGGGGGAAAAGGCAATCTACTCAATCTAGGGTAGGCGATCGCGCTTCCCTTTGGCCGGAGTTGCGGCTTTTTCTCAGAAGTGTATTGAGTCACTAGATGCAAATAAGAGAGAGGTTATAGTTGAGGAATCAGTTTTGCAAGCAGCTTGATTTCTCCCCATGTGTTTAGATATCCGAGCATTTTTTCGCGCCACTGACCCTGGCAAAACCCTTATCGTTGCCAATCCCGAAGATAAAAAGTATTACATCGATTTTTCCGCCGTTCGCGGTGAAGATATTATCGAAGAAGTGCAAACCACCATCTCATTTTCGCTCGATGAACCGACTTGTACCTTGTTTACGGGTCATATTGGTTGCGGGAAGTCTACAGAGTTGCGACGGTTGCAGACAAAACTGGAACAAGACGGTTTTGTGGTGGTGTATTTCGAGTCGAGTGAAGACTTGGAAATGGCCGATGTGGATATTAGTGATATTTTACTTGCGATCGCGCGGCGAGTGAGCGAGAGTTTAGCCGGAATTATCATTGAGGAACCCCATCAACTCAAAGGTTTACTCGAAGGGGCCATGAAACTGCTCAATTCTGAAGTGACGGGCTTAGACTTAAATTTCAAAGCCCCCTTAACAAACCAAGAAGTGGGTTTAAAATTTACGAACAGCGAGTTTTCCCTTGGCTTTGGCATTGGCAAAATCACCACCGCCATTAAGAATGATGCTAACCTGCGAACCCAATTAAATCAGTTTTTGGGGCCCCAGAAAACCCAGTTAATCGACGCAATTAATCGGGAATTATTAGAACCCGCGATCGCGAAACTCCAACAACTTGGTAAAACAGGATTAGTTGTTATTGTCGATAACCTCGACCGCATCGACAATCGCCAAAAACCTTGGGGTCGTCCCCAACCCGAATATCTCTTTGTAGACCAAGGAGATTCCCTTAATAAGTTGAAGTGCCACTTAGTTTATACAATGCCCTTGGCGTTGAAATTTTCCAGCGACTACGGCAATTTGCAGCAACGCTTCCGAGAAGACCCCCAAGTCTTACCGATGGTTCCGGTCAAAATGCCTGATGGAACAGGGTGCAACCAGGGGTTAGCATTGTTGCGTCAGATGGTCTTAGCGCGGGCATTTCCGAATCTGGATAAGGTACAGCAAGAAAACAAAATCTTAGAAATATTTGAAGATATCGCCACATTAAACCGTTTGTGTGGTGTCAGTGGCGGCCACATTCGCGATTTGTTGCGCTTGCTCAATACTTGGGTTAAAAAAGACCGTAAGTTCCCCTTGCAAAGAGCGACCCTCGAAACCGTAGTGCGCGATCGCTGCAATGAGATGATGTTACCTATGGAAAAGGAAGAATGGGAACTCCTACGCCAAGTCCAGCAAACAAAACAAGTCAGGGGGAACGAGGGCTATGAAATTCTCATTCACAGTCGTTTAGTCTTTGAATACCGTTACAACGGCCAAAACTGGTTTGACGTTAACCCCATTCTCGCTGATGCCCCAGAGTTGCAATGATGAGCAATTCCTCCTCCTTCGACGAAATTATTGCCCACAATCAAGCCGCGATTGAAGAACTCGCTTGGTCGCTAGAATCCTTTGTGGGCGAGTTTAAACTGTTCGTTGCCCACTGCAACTATACCCACTGGCACGATACTGTAATCGCGAATCTACGCGAAACTACCCATCTCAATATTCAGGTGCTAAGGTTGCAGCCTCACGAACAAACTCTGCTGAAACGCATTCAGGAGGAGATTCAAGGGCAGTCTCCCGATGTTTTGATGATTTTGGGTCTAGAGGCAGTAATTGACCGCGAAGGCTTGCTGAGTAACGCCAATCAGGTGCGGGAAACCTTCCAGCAAAATTGTCCGTTTCCGGTGGTCTTGTGGGTAAATGACGCGGTGTTGACCACCTTGCTGCGGACTGCTCCGGATATGGAGAGTTGGGCGACGACAACTCGGTTTGAGATTGCCCCCGTAACCCTGAAACGGGAGTTACAACAGCAGTTGGATAATTTGTTTGAGTTGCTGTTGTCTTGGGGTGACCGGATTTTTACTCAGCCTTTGCCCCTAGAGGAAGTTTTAACACTATCGCTAGAGGAACTGCAAGCGGCGCAACAGGACTTACAACATCACCTCGACTCGACTTTGGAAGCGGATTTACAGTTCGCGTTGGCGTTGATGGCATATCGTCGCCAAAATCGAGAAACAGCCTTGACTTACTATCGCCACAGTCTGACCCTCTGGCAGCAATTCCCCAATCCCGGACGGCAAGCGGTGGTACTGTTTTATCTGGGGGTGTGTGGGTTGTATCAAGCCAAAATCAATTCTGCGGTTGCACAAGAGTCATTAGAGCAAGCAAAACAAGATTTTGACCAATGTCTTCAGGTTTGCGAAACCGCCAGACAACCGGATTGGGTCGCTCGTTTTATCAATCCTTTGGGGGAAGTACTACAAACCCTGGAAGCTTGGGACGGCCTCGCTAAATTAGCACAGCGTTCTTTAAAACTTCAGCAACAGCATAATGATTCAGTCCGTTGGGCTAAGGCGTTGGGTTATTTGGCCAATGTGGCACTACACAACAAAGAGTATCAAAAGGCGAAAACTCAAGCCCAACAAGGCTTAGAAGTTCTTGGGACTGTTACCAATACACTACAGCAACCGCATCTTTATCTCTTGTTGGCAAAAGCTGAGATTCAACTCGGTGAAACTGAAGCCGCAATTAGCAATCTCGAAAAAGCGAAACAACTCGGTTCGTACAATACACTTCAGCCCTACCTAGAGATAGTACAAACCTTGCGGGCGGTTTATTTCCAGCAAAAGCAATACCTCAAAGCCTTTGAAACAAAACTCGAACAGCAATGGCTCGAACAACAGTATCGATTACGAGCATTTGTGGGGGCAGGACGCATCCGACCCGGACGCATCGCCAGAGCGAATCTTGCCTCGATTGTAACTCCTGACGCAGTTGCCCAAGAAATCGCCGCCTTCGGATGGACGCAAAAAATCAAGTCGTTGCGAGAACGAATCGGGCGGAATGACAGCAAGTTGACGGTACTACACGGGCCGTCGGGAGTCGGGAAAAGTTCCTTGATTGAGGCGGGTCTGGCTCCCAGTTTGCTACAAAAGCCAATTGGGACGCGAACAGTTTTAGCGGTGGTGATGCGGGTTTATGGGGATTGGGTGGCGGAGTTGGGGCGCTTGCTAACACAAATTGTAGACCAACCCATAGATGTGCCTGCATCAGCGTTACCTTTAACCACAAAAGCCGAGATTTTGAGTCAGTTACGGCAAAATGAAAAGAATAATCGGTTAACCGTTCTCATTTTTGACCAGTTTGAGGAATTTTTCTTTGTAAATTCTAATCCGGCGCAGTGGCGCGAGTTTTTTGAATTTATCGGTGAATGTCTGGAGATATTACCCGTTAAGGTCATTTTGTCATTACGGGAGGATTATATTCACTTTCTGCTGGAGTGCAATCGCCTCGAAAATTGGAAAGCCGTGGGGAACGATATCCTCTCTCGAAATGTGTTGTATCGCATCGGGGATTTGTCTCAAGCCGAAGCCCAGCAGATTATTGAGGAGTTGACCCAACAAGCAAATTTCCCTCTCGAATCCGAACTCATCGCGCAACTGGTCGCAGATTTAGCAAATGATGTGGGAGAAGTGCGCCCGATTGAGTTACAAGTGATGGGAGCGCAACTCCAAGCCGAACAGATTACCACCCTGGCAAAATACCGAGAAAAAGGCAATAAAACCGAGTTGGTCGAACGCTATCTCAAAGCGGTAATAGCCGACTGCGGCCCGGAAAACGAAGAACTGGCGGAGTTAATTCTGTATTCGCTCACAGACGAACAAGGAACGCGACCCCTCAAAACCCACGGCCAGTTACAGCAGGAGTTGAAGACATTATCGACCACTTTGGCGATGCAGGATATTCCCAACCCCCAAAACCTCGATTTGGTCTTAAAGATTTTCGTGGGGTCGGGGTTGACGATGCTATTACCCGAAAAGCCCGAAGACCGCTATCAGTTGGTACACGACTATTTAGCCGCCTTTATTCGCCAGCAACAAGAGCCATTGAGCGCTCAGTTGGCCAAAGAGCGAGAACAACGCCTCCTCACAGAAGCGGAGCTACAGCGCACGCGAGAACAATCTCTGCGTCGTCTCAAGGTGACGGGGTTGATTACGGTGTTGACTGGGGTAGCGGCGGCGGTGATTGTGGCGGCGGTGGGGGGATGGGCGACGCAAACGGTGAGCCGTACCGATAAAGAAAAGGAAGAAGCAACGGCACAAGTAGAATCTCTCCAAAATAAAGAAAAGCAAATCCTGAGCGAACTCGATTTAACTCAAAACCAACTCCAAGATACTGAAACAACATTACAAAAAACTAAGACTGACATCCAAGATGCAGAGGCAAGAGCAGAAGAAGCTCAAGAAAACTACGAAACGGCTCGTAATCAGCAAAGAGAAGCCGAACAGCAAGTTAAACAAGCGAACCAAAACCTGATAACTGCCCGACAAAGAGCCGCCCAAGCCCAAGCCAATATTGCAGAAGCGAATCGCCAAGTAGAGCAAGCGGAAAAAAGGGTGGTCGAAGCCAATCAACAATATGAAGAAGCGAATCAAGCCGCAGAAACAGCCCGACGGGAAAAGGCAGAAGCCGAACAGGAACAGCAAGAGGCAATAGATTTAAAAGAAGAAGCAGAGATAGCTTTAGAAGCAGCCGAAGCAGCCCAAAAAGTAGCGAAGCAAGGAACGCAGTTAGAACAATTAGGGGTTAGTGCGTTACGTCAGTTTGAGCATCAGCAAATAGAAGCTCTCATGACCGCTTTGGAGGTAGGACATGAGTTACAGAAGTTAGTCAAGCCGGGTCAACCCCTGGCTGAGTATCCTGCAATTAGCCCTTTGCTGGCATTAAACACGATTCTGGATAATATCTGGGAACGTAACCAACTCAAGGGTCATCAAGGCTGGGTCAGGAGTGCGGCGTTTAGCCCGGATGGGGAAATGATTGTCACCGCTTCAGAGGACGGTACGGCCAAAC
>JBKHDX010000129.1:0-13594 GCA_046541115.1 Spirulinaceae cyanobacterium
TCTATCGAGACTTCTGCAAGGTATTCCGTAGAATAACGGCAACAGAATTCATTGTTAGTAACACCACCAGCAACACAATAATCCCACCGGCAGCTAAACTGTGAAATTCTTGCTGCGGACGAGAAACCCAGTTGTAAATCTGAATAGGCAGCGCCGTAAACGAATCCCGTGGACCTCTAGGTAAGAAAGCGATAAAGGTCAAAGCACCAATAGTAATTAGTGGAGCCGTTTCTCCGATTGCTCGTGAAAGCGCCAAAATCGTCCCGGTTAGAATACCCGGAAAAGCAGGTGGTAGAACATTGTCTCGCACCACTTGCCAACGAGTTGCACCGATAGCAAACCCAGCCAAGCGAGTACTGTCGGGGACAGCCCTCAACGCTTCGCGAGTTGACACAATCACAATGGGCAAAACCAAAAGCCCCAAGGTCAGTCCCCCCGCGATAATGCTGCGTCCCCCAGTGAGTGGCTCCAGCCAGCGCACAAACGCGGCCAGACCCAGTAAACCGTAAATAATAGAAGGTACTCCGGCCAAGTTAGAGATATTCACCTCGATCAGATTTGCGAAGAAACTAGCCTTCACAAATTCTTCGAGAAAAATCCCGGCACCCACACCCACCGGAAACGCGACCAACGCCACAATGCCGATTAACCAAATCGTTCCCACTAAAGCTGATAGTAAACCCGCTCGGTCGGGTCTGCGGGAGGGAAACGACGAGATAAAGTTCCAGTTGAGGCGGGAGGCACCATCGATAAAGACATCAACCAGTAACCAGGCCAATACGACTAACCCGGCCCAGGCACAAATCAGCGCGATCGCCGCAAAAATTTTGTCAAATTTATAACGACCCGACAAATTAGGCTGATAGGAAGCCGATATCGATGAAGACTGCTTTTCTTGAGAAGGAAAATCTTGCTGAGTGGTCATTACTCGTACTTCTCCTGAAACTTGCGAACGAACCAAAAACTAACAAGGTTAAGGGCCAGCGTGATTAAAAACAGGGTCATCCCCACGGCAAAAATTGTTTTATACGCCAGGGATGTGGCCGGAGTATCCCCCAGACTGACCTGCACAATGAAAGCCGTCATTGTCGAAACCGGGACAAAGGGGTTGAATCCGGGCCTTGGGTTTTGACCTGCCGCGAGGGTCACGATCATGGTCTCACCAATGGCCCTAGAAATCGCCAAAATCAAGGACGCAACAATTCCTGACAGAGCGGCGGGCAAGATCACTGAAATGATGGTCTCGCGCTTAGTCGCCCCTAAAGCATAGGAGCCATCTCTCAAACTCCGGGGAACTGCATAGATTGCATCTTCACTAAGAGAAGCCACCAAGGGCAGAATAGAAATGCCCAACACTAAACCAGCACTAAGGGCATTAAAGCCCTGCAAGCCGGGAATAAAAGTTTGCAAAACCGGGGTCACGGTTAGCAAGGCAAAGTAACCAAAAACCACACTGGGAATTCCGGCGAGAATCTCCAATGCCGGTTTAAGAAACCTGCGAGTATTCACACTAGCATACTCACTCAAGTAAACGGCTGCCATTAAGCCCAAAGGCAAAGCGACGAGAATGGCAATCCCTGTGGTCATAATGGTGGCGCTAATTAGCACATGAATCCCAAACTGTTGATTACTAAACAGGGGAGTCCATTGTGGGTCAAACAAAAACTGCTGCCAAGAAACTTCTTGGAAGAACTCAATGGTTTCAAAAATTAGCGTCAGAACAATACCAGCAGTCGTGGCCACAGAAACAAGGGCAAAAGCGCCAGAAATAACCTTGACCAACATTTCTACACGTCTGCTGGCTTGGCGATTCGGTTTCCAAAGTGAGGAGCGATCCTCACCAGAGTTGGGGGAATTAGCGGTCATAGGGGCTAAACCTGGAATATCTACAAACTCAAGGGTGGCACGAGCAAGTTGCCGATCGATTTCTAGTCAGCATTCGATTCAATGGAAGAAGGAAGGCGACTATAGGTTGTGCTGTTCTACAGCCGCCTTCGATATTCAAACCAACACTATGAGAGCTGGTCAGCGCTTCATTTGCAGTATTTCTTTACTATTGCTCTTCAAACAAGTCCGCCAGCTTAACGCCAACTGCCGAACCGTCGGGGAACACAGTACCCGTAACTTCCTCGTCAAGCCGTTCTTGTGCCAGAGGAGCAAGATCGGCGGGTATTGGCACATATCCGGTTTCGTTAACCAGGTTAGCGTTATCGGGATCGATCTGAAACTCGGCAAAGGCCCGTACTGCCGGGTTAGACAACGAGTCCACCTTCACATAGAAGAACTCAGGACGGCTCAAGGGTTGGTAAGACCCATCAGCAATAGTTTCCTGGCTAGGTTGAATACAGCCGTTACCGCCATCAATCGCCATCAATTTCAATCTGTCTTCGTTCTCGATGTAATAGGCATAACCCAAATAGCCCATACCACCGCGGTCACTCGCTACCCCTTGTACGATCACGTTGTCATCTTCGCTAGAGGTGAAGTCGCCTCGGCTGGCACCGCTTTCTCCCATAATCGCTTCGGTAAAGTAGTCGAAGGTTCCGGAGTCAGTACCCGGAGCATACAGCCCTAGAGGGGCATCGGGAAATTCATCACGAATTTGATTCCAGTTGGTAATCGTACCTTGGGCATCAGGTTCCCACACCATTTTCAACTCGTCCACCGTGAGGCACTCAGCCCAATCGTTTTCGGGGTTGGCGATGACGGATAAGCCATCGAAGGCGATGGGCAACTCCACAAATTCGATGCCATTTTCGGCACAAATTTCGGCTTCTTCGGGTTTGATGGGACGAGAGGCGTTGGAGATGTCGGTTTCACCGGCGCAGAATTTACTGAAGCCACCCCCTGAACCGGAAACCCCTACGGTTACCCGCGCATCTGGGTTTTCGGCCATGAACTCTTCAGCCATTGCTTCAGAGATAGGAAAGACGGTACTCGAACCATCAACCAAAACATCACCAGTCACACCAGCATCGGGACTATCGACAGCGGCCGTTTCGTCACCATCTTCAGTTTCAGTCGCCGTATCAGGACTGTTACAAGCAGCCAAGCCTATTAGCAATGACAAAGTAGTCAATGAATAAGCTGTTCGGAACAGACGTTTGGATAACAACATTGGTTTAATCAACTCTTTTGTACATTGAAAATTAATGAGCCTTTAACCAATCCTTAAAGTCCTTAAACAAGGCTTAAATTAGGCGGTTTGGCCTCGTGATGAGTGTAATACTCAATTTAATTTAAATCAATATCTTTTATGTTTTAGATCGATATTTCTTGATTCTGAAATTGATACGTCCAGACCATTGGCTGAGGGGAAGCTTGATTCACAGACTCGCGATCGCGGTTCCTTAAGGTTTTATTTACTTAAATCTTGGTTGTCCATCCCATAGCGCCGGCTTTTATTTGGGAGGAATTGAAAGGTTTTAATCGCCTCATCAATGGCGCGATAATGCGAATCTTTATCGTTTACTTTAAACTCGTCAATAATCATAGTTTGATGGGAATATTAGACTTAACGTTATAGCACAAAAAAAACTCAAACAACTCCCATTGAATGAGTTATGGTAGTGGCGCGACACATCTTAAACGGTGGGTTACGGCGGATTGCGCTTATTGCCGTCACAGCTTAGATTCTAGCCGCCTAACCCACCCTACTAAAGCCTCATTTTAGCTGTGTCGCGCCAGTAGGGTGCGTTATCAACACACCCTACTATGATTTGAACCTTAAATTAAAACAGAAAAGTAACCTAAGCGGTGACCAATTCTTGCTCGGAAGCCGGACGCTTGCTGTTGCGAATCCCTTCGATGGCTTCGGCATAATCGGGAGCCTTGAAGACCGCAGAACCGGCTACAATGGCGTTTGCACCCGCTTCGAGGACTTGCCAGGTGTTAGCAGGCTTCAAACCGCCATCGACTTCAATCCAGGGATCGAGGCCGCGCTCGTCGCACATTTGACGCAGCTTGCGGATTTTATCAACCACTTGGGGAATGAAGCTCTGACCGCCAAAACCGGGGTTAACACTCATAATCAAGACCAAATCGCAGACATCGAGGACATATTCGATTAAATCTAAAGGTGTGGAAGGATTGAGAACCACACCGGATTTTTTACCGAGTTCGCGAATTTGGGTTAAAGTACGGTGGAGATGGGGGGAAGCATTATGCTCGGCGTGAACGGAAATAATGTCAGCTCCGGCATCGGCGAAGTCTTTGACATATTTTTCCGGTTCGACGATCATCAAGTGAACGTCTAAGGGCTTTTCAGTCACCGGACGCAGGGCTTTAACAATTAACGGGCCAATGGTAATATTGGGAACAAAGCGACCGTCCATGACATCCACATGAATCCAGTCAGCGCCCGCCGCATCAATGGCTTTGACTTCTTCCCCTAAACGACTAAAATCTGCCGATAATATAGAAGGTGATACGACAATTTGTTTATTAGACATGATGGGATGTTCTCTTACTCATAAGTTTGAATTGTAATAATCTTAACAAAATCTTTAGCACATCTCGGGATTATTAAGCAAGAGTCGTTGAGAATCCTCCGTCTAATGTAAAAAATTTTATGTAGGGGTCTTTTTTAGCAACAGATGAGAAAGAAATTAGCATGGCTAATCGGCGGTTTAACCCTGTCAGGACTGATTACTCCGGTTTTAGCCTTAGATACCTCTGTGGGAGAAGCGGGAATTGATGCTCGTCGGTTGCACGCCCCGCCTTACAATTTATTAGGTCGCAAAATTGGCATTGGCCAAGTGGAAGTGGGACGACCGAGTAAGTTTGGTTTGGATAAAGCGTCTTCGAGTAATCGGGCGTTGTCGGTGTACGATGTGTTTCACCGGGACGAACCGGCGAAGGCGAATATGTTTGTAGATGCTCACGCGGCGATGGTAGCCATGGTGATGGTGAGCAATGATAAACGCCTGCGGGGTGTTGCTCCTGAAGCCCGCTTGTATGCGTCGGCGGTGGGGTCGTTGCGCGGCGGCGGCCAGCCCCAGGAATGTATTGCCTCTCAGCACGTTGCGTTGCAGAATGGGGGGGATGTACGAGCGATTAACTTTAGTTTTGGGGAACCCCTCAGCCGCGACCCCCGGGAGAATCCGATTTTGGATGGGAATGCTCATTTGACGCGCTGTATTGATTGGTCGGCGCGGGTGCATAATGTGTTGTATGTGATTGCGGGGAATCAGGGGGACGGCGGTATTCCGATTCCGACGGATAATTTTAATGGGGTAAATGTAGCTTCGACGATGAAGCGAGATGGGGAGTATCGCAAGTTGGATTTTTCTAATTTGAGCGCTTTACCGATTGGGATTGGTCGTTTGCTGATTGAGCGGGAAATGAATGTGGGGGGACGACGGTCGATTAATTTGGTGGCTCCGGGGAATCAGGTTGCGGTGTATAACTTGGATGGCGCTGTGATGCCGGTGACGGGGACGAGTTTTGCGGCTCCTCATGTGACGGCAACGGTGGCGTTGTTGCAGGAGTTTGGCGATCGCCAAATTAAAGCAGATAACCCCCAATGGAGCGTGGATTCTCGTCGCAGTGAGGTAATGCGGGCAGTAATGCTCAATTCTGCTGATAAGGTGGCCGATCCGGGGGATGGCTCGTTTTTGGGGATGCAACGCACGATTTTAGACAAAAATAATCTGACTTGGCTGGATGGGGATGCCGCTAGGGATCCGAATATCTCCTTAGATATTGAGATGGGAACGGGTCAGTTGAATGGGTTTCGGGCTTATCAGCAGTTTAGTCCGGGTCAGTGGAGTCCCGATATGGCGGTTCCGCCGGTGGGGTGGGATTACCGCACCACCAGCGTTGGTAATGTGCAAGATTATGTGCTAGAGCAACCGTTAGAAGGGGGCAGTCGGGCGGCGATTACGCTGGCTTGGCAGCGTTACGTGGAGCTAGAGGACAGCAATGGCAATGGCTTGTATGATGTGGGCGAAAGTTTTCGCGATCGCGGCTTAAATGACTTGAATGTCGCTTTAGTTCCTCTTGACGGCAATACCGCAGCAACCCAGACTTGTGCTTCGACGAGTGCTGTCGATAGCGTTGAGCATATTTTCTGCGAGGTTCCCCAAACGGGACGTTATAAGATTCGAGTGCAGTACAATCGCCAAGTGAATGAAGCCGAACAACCCTACGCGATCGCTTGGTGGACAAAACCCAATTCCTAGACTGTGTATAGTATAGTCTGTAAATTTATCGCAAGAAGTGAAGAATTTTGAGATAAATTCTTCACTTCTTTAATATAATTATTAACCTTACTCTCTCTAAACATTGAGGCGACGATAGCGGGATTGGATCAACATATAAATAGCATAAGCCACTAAACCAATCGCTACCAAAGCTAATAAAAACTTGCCGTAAGGTTGCACCGCTAAAGTCCCTAAGATTCCATCTAATCCCTTCACTTCATTGGGGTCATACTGGGTTGAAGCTCGTAATAGAAAAAAACCTGTTAAAGCAAAAACAACACCTCGGGCTGCAATCCCAATCCGACTAATACGAACAGCCCAAGTGGTTTGTTCTTGGTCAAGTTCTGCTAAGTTCAGTGTGCGGCGAAATTTGATTTTATAGGCTTTGTAAATTCGGTAAAATCCGACTCCAATAATAATCGCTCCAACTAAGCCAACAAGCCAACGACCAAAGGGTTGCTGCATCACCCAAGCTGTCCAATCTGACTTGGAATCATTACCGCCACTACTTGCTTGAGATTGACTGATATTACCAATCACGATTAAAACTGCTTGGACGGCTAATACACCATAAATTAAACTGCTCATGGCGTAACCGATTCGTTTGACAATACCTTTGGCATCAGAGCCTTTGTGTTCTGGGTCTAGGATAGCTTCTATGAGTCGCCAAAGAGCATAGGCAAATAAACCAATGGCAGTTAATGTTAACAGAAACTGACCGAAAGGTTGAGCGGAAATAAAGCCTAATGCCCCCTGAGTTCCTGTTGTTTGACCGCCTGCGGTAAAGGCTGCCATGACTGCTAATACTCCAATAATGCCATAAACAATGCCTTTGGTTGCATAGCCTAATCGTGCGAGTGTTTCCATTTTTCCTATTTTAATTTTATTTTAATTTAAGGTTTATATATTATTGGAATAATTTAAGATTGTATCTCAAAAAATTTCGATATGTTATCGAAATTCTGTTTTTTATTTGCGATCGAGAGTTCTTCAGGTTTGCGGTATGAAATAATCTAAAAAACCCGCGATCGGTTAAACTTTGTTATCTAAACAAGGCTGCTTTAGCATTTAGTAATTAGGCTTACTTTCCGCTTGTTTTACAACAATCCATACTGCATGAATTGAACCCGGAAGCCAGCCTAAAATCGTCAGCAGAATATTAATCACAAAAGCTGGGCTAATTCCTTTCGTCAGAAATACACCTAAGGGCGGTAAAATGATGGCTAAAAGAATTCTCATAATATCCATAAATTCTCCTCTAATAATTTTGTTTACGTTTCACGTCACTACTTTTTATATTAAGGCGAAATAGAGTTTGTAACATCCATCTAGAGGGAGAATAAAGGCAATAATCTGTTGAGAGACAGGGCTTCGTGGGTTTATTGCCTATTTCTTAAAACATACTTCTTTCTGTAGATGGATAGATTGATTTTTTTTGTTATTGTTAAAGATGACACGATATTAAGTGTTTGTTCAAAATTTAATAAATAAACGGAGTAAAATTTTATGTTAGGTAACTTATTAACTTTATTAGTTACGGCTCTCAGTCTTTTAGTCGTAGATATTATTTTCCCTGGGGTCGATTTAGCTACATTTCCTGCAGCCTTAATTGCTGCTGTTGCTATTGGTGTCGTTAACGCTTTTGTGAAACCGATTATTAATGTTTTATCATTACCGATAAACTTTCTCAGTTTAGGCGCATTTTCATTGATTGTGAATGGTTTGTGCTTTTGGTTATCTTCTATCTTTGTCCCTGGATTTCGAGTTAGTGGCTTATTAGAATTTATCTTAGCGCCGATTCTGTTAGCTGCGGTTAGTACGGTATTAAGTAACTACTTTGCTGAAAAATATCCTCAACAGTTTCCTCAGCAATAATTAGGGTTTGACGCTTGCTTGTTCGAGCTTTTGTTTGTTTTTCCATTCCGTTAGTTTTAAAAACTGGCGGATATTTTTTGGGCATAAAAAACCCCGATTTGTTTAAACATCGGGGTTATATTATAAACGGACGACAATTAAAACTTATGCCATTTCTTGTTGATAGCGGCTTTTAGCGGCTTTAAACTGAGTTGCAATTTCTTCCATACGTTCTTCACTCAACTTGCGACGCATTTTGGAAAATACATCATCTTTTTCATCATCAAAGTGTTCTTTCACCATATCCTTAAGGGTTTTAATTTGTTGATTGAAGCTGGAAGAATTGGGTTCTAATGTTTTGATTTCATCTAACAAGCGTTGCATTTCTGCTTGCTCGTCATAAAGTTCTTGGGTATCGTCATAAAATTCGCGAGCCAAGGGATAAACCACTTCTTCTTCGGCTTTAGAATGAGATGCTAAATCTTTATAAAGCTGTCCGAAATACTCTTGAACTTTTTGAGGGTTGTTAGAGTTTTCGATTTCTTTAAACAGGGTTTTAACCTTACGGTGTTCGGTTTGCAGTAGCTCGATAATGTTAACATCATCTTGGGTGCGAGTAATGCCACTTCCCACTACACCACTCATGGCTGAAAGTGCGTCTTGAACGCGGCCCCAAAGCCCTTTATCCGGTTCTTGTCCGGTGAGTTCTCGCGTTCCTAAAACTTCTAAAATCCCTTTAAGTTGCTCTTGGTGAGCGCGATTTTCAAAGTTAATTGTATTGAGGGGAGAAAGGGCTTCTTGTACATCCGCACCCACCACTTGAGCGCATTTGTGGATGACTAAACCACTCGCGACTTGAGCGTGTTTTAGCAGTTCGTGTTGAGCCGCTTTTTCAAACATAGAAAATTCCGAACTTTGCATCATCGCTTGGGCTTGTTCGATCATTTTCTGAGTGGAATCATGGGGATTAGCAGGTACGCCATATTCTACCATGACTGTTTCGAGAATGCCGATATTTTTTTTGTCATCTTCTAACATATTGTGAAGGCGCTCCCGAATATTGTTATCCGAGCAAGCACTCATCAAACTTTCTTCATTTGCAATTAAGTTTTCTTGAATTGCTTTCATGTCCGCCAGTTTTTGGCCAATGGCTTGGCGTTTAGAATCATTGAGTGTGGTAACCATGTGTTAAAAAGTTAAGGTTTGATGATTTAAATTGTCTGCAATTTAGAGAATAAATCCTCAACCTTAAGGGAGATTGAACGGTATGAAGGGTTATTGATGGGATGAGCGTTATGGGAATTTAGCGATCGCGATCGGAAGTTCTACTTCCAGATAGAAGTATTTTATTTAAATCAGTAATATTTGACTTTTTGGAGATATTTTCCTATTTCGTAAGATAGATTCAAGAGTTAGATGGAGGGATATTTTTTGCTTCTCTATCTTATGACCGACGAATTCAAATAATATTTTTTCTAATCTGGTTAGTAGTAATAACTGTATATAGTCAAGCAAAGTCAATGCTTGACTGGATTATTAAATTTAGTAAAATTCATGAAATTCAGAAGCAATAAGCAATTTAATGGATGTGCGATCGCGTCTTGGGTACAAAAGCTAGGTCAACAAGTTTTTGTAGCTTTGTTTAGCTTAACCTTACTTCTAGGAACAACAGCAACGATTCTTGCTGTTAACTCACCGCAAATGATTTCGCAAGCGCAACCGGAAACATTAATTGCTTACGAAAAAGATTGGCAAAAAGACTTAGAACGAAAAGAAAAGACCGTTGAAAAACACGGGGAATCTGTGCGGAAATACGTTGACCAAGCGCAACAATATAACGCAGCTAATCCCAATAGTAAGATTGACCAACCTTCGGTGGTGGGACGGGAAGTCAAGTCTCCCAGAGAAAAAGGCCAGCGCAAACATAAAAACTTTTTCAAAAACCTGTTTCAATCAGATTCTTCTCGTCGTTCTAGCAACTCATAAAAATCATGAAGTGGGCGCAGTATTTTGGCTCGAAAATTGTTAAACTTCTGGTGGTTGTCAGCATTTAGCATTTTAGTTGTGGCTGGTGTAATCGGCTATCAACTCGAAATTCTGCTCCCCTTTAATCCTCCCCGGTTGAGTAATTGAGTAATACTGATACTCCCATCTCGCAACCTCCCCCTTCAAATTTGGGAAGTTATGATGTTTTGGGGGCGGTTGTAGGCCCAGAAACCGCCGCAAAACTCCTCAACAATCCTTCTACCGATAATATTCTAACTCCAGAATAAGTTAAGGAATTCTGGCAACAACAAATAAAAAATAATAAACAACAAATAACAAAATATGGCACAAAATCAAAGCAAAACTGACATACTCGAACGTGGTAATATTTACTTTTTGTATCGCCCAAAAGTCGAACAATATGAAGTGAACGATCTTGATGATGTCCAGCGTTTCTACATGGTCTTAGAACCCCATGGTAAGCAAAGTTATCGCTTAATTGTTATGGGTCAAAAACAGCTTCCCGATCTTGAGAAAAAACAAAGTCAAGCTTGGGGATTTGTCGAAAGTGTGAAAGATAATGCCAAGGAACTCGAACAGAGTTTGAGGGCAAAAACATACTCAACTAAAACGCGAGGCGATCGCGAACTCCCCACGACGCGATCGGCTGGAGAAGGGGTTTACGAGCTAGTAGAACACAATCAACACACCCATCTGGTTTATGCTCTAGAACTGCCTGAAAAGCCTGGAGAAGCCCAACAAGATTTACAGATTGAACCAGAAGCCAGTTACGTTTTATCCATTAAAAATCCCGAAAAAGGATCGCCTGCTAATACTGGCTTATCCAACCAACAAAAAGCGGATTTTCCGAAAAAACTACAAAACCAATTTCGCGATCGCCGTTTTGTAGCAGCTAATCCTCCCGAATTTCTCGATTATACTGGAGCCGAATTTATTTTAACGGGTGCGAGTGATGATATTTCCCAGGAGTTAGGAATCGAACTCAATCCGCACAAAGAAACAGAAGCCACCGCCGAAATTTTAAATAACTTACGAATGCGAAAAACCCGCCATCCGATTCAACCTTTGTTCGAGGGGGATTGGACTTGATTGCCAACATTGAGCGAGTATGAAAAGCCAGCGTCAAATTCTGAAAATCGTCAAGAAACTGGGGGCATTTTGTTTAGGAATTGTCCTCTTTTTAGGACTTTCGGGATTGCCAACCTTCGCGGCCGATCCTTTTAAGCTAGAATTACCGCAAGTGCCGATTTTAGACCGCCATCCCCCCCAGGATGTTACGCCGATCGCGCCTCCCGAACCCGCCCCCAATGCCCCCGGATTGGGCGATCGCGCCGAATTTATGGCGTTTGCGGACGATTTTTTCGAGGAAGAAATGCCGAAATCTCATGTTCCGGGGGCGGCGATCGCGATCGTCAAAGATGGCGAAGTCTTTTATACTCAGGGTTACGGTTACGCCGATTTAGCCCAAAATATTCCCGTCGAAGCCGACAAAACCTTATTTCGCGTGGCCTCGTTATCGAAAACCGTCACCGCGACTGCAACCATGCAACTCCACGAAAGGGGCGTAATTGATGTCAACGAAGACGTTACCCCTTATCTGGGGGAACAAGTCAACCTCAACAATCCTTTCTCCGAACCCGTGACCTTTGCGCGGATGATGATGCACAATGACGGCACCACGCGACGCATGATTGGTTTAGCCGCTTCTACCCCAGAAAAAATGCAGCCTTTAGGGGAATATCTAGGGGAAAATATGCCCGCGATCGCGCGTCCGCCAGGAACATTTTATAGCTATTCCAACCACAGCATCGCCCTTTTAGGTTATCTCGTCCAAGAAATTAGCGACACGCCCTTTGTTGAATACATCGAGAAAAACATTTTCGATCCCCTGGAGATGTCTCGCAGTAGCTTTCGTCAACCGTTACCCCCTTCCCTCGCAGACGACCTCGCAACGGGTTATCAATGGAATAAGAGTCAAAACGAATTTAAACCCGTTCCCTTTCTTTATCTCAATATTGCCCCGGCTGCGGCTTTGGGAACCACCGCGACAGATATGGCCCGATATATGCAAGCCCACCTCCGGGACGATTCGGCTATTCTGCAACCGCAAACCCTAGAATTGATGCACGAAACCCATTTTCGCCAGCATCCCCGCTTACCGGGAACTGCTTACGGTTTTCGGGAAAATACGATTAACGACATTAGAGTTATCGGTCATTTCGGCAGTTTACGAGGCTATTCTAGCTCTTTGACCTTAGTTCCCGATCGCGGTCTCGGCATTTTTATCGTGTCCAATAGCTTTAGCGGCATTCACACCAAGTTTACCAAGCAGTTATTCGATCGCTATTTCCCCGCGACGGACTCCCCAACGCCCCCCGAAAATACCGCTACAGTCGATCTCGAACCCTATACCGGGATTTATCGCGATCTGGAATATCCCCGCAATACCATCGCGAAATTAACGGCGGTTTTTCAAGAAACTTGGATTACCAAAGGTGAAAATAAGACCTTGCTCGTAAAACGACCCAATTTGCTGTTTCCTCAATCGGTTCAGCCCTTAGTTTTAAACCCCGTAGACCCGCCATTATTTCAACACGCCGATCGCTCCGATTTAACGGCTTTTGAGCCAAGCGACAGTAACAAGATGGCTTATGCTTATAACTTGATTCCATCTCGGATTGGGACATACGAACGAGTGGCTTGGTACAACACCATTTGGACGCACCTTATTCTATTACTCCTTTGTATCGGGGTGTTTCTGTCGGCGGCTTATGTCTATCCCCTCAAACCCCTGTGGAGGCGTTTGCGAGGGAAATCTTTTCAGATGACGCGATCGCATCCCTGGCCTTGGCAATTGGCAGGTATTACGTCTTTACTCAACCTGATTTTTCTCATTGGTTTTCCCTTATCCATTTGGTTGTACACCCCTTGGAAATTGGCTTATGGGTTTCCTACAATCGCGATCGCCTTTTTGACCCTTCCTTTGATTACCCTGGCCTTCTCCCTAGGAATTTTGCTGTATGGAGTCTTGGCGTGGATGAGTCCGCAATGGTCTTGGGGCGATCGCATTCACTATAGTTCCGTCGGAGTGGCTGCAATCGTCTTTATCGCGATCGCCAGTTACTGGAATCTACTCGGTTTCAAATTCTAAACACAAAAGACACAGAGCTAACTCTGTGCCTTTTCTCTTGATACCCCCAAGGGAATTCGAATCCCTGTCGCCTCCGTGAAAGGGAGGTGTCCTAGGCCTCTAGACGATGGGGGCCTGCTAGGTTTTGCGGGGCGTTGCGTTTGCCTCTCGCGTTCACCTTTATTAAGTTAACCAATATTTTTATGGGTGTCAACCCCTTGGGCAAAATTTTTTTCAACTTGCCGGATACAACGTGGCGATCGTGCTTAGGGTTGTTCGATAATCGGACAAATGATGTCTTCATCGATGCGATCGCTCCCCGTATTAGATACTGCCATCAAAGTTGCCAATTCTTGTTTTAAGGCCTGCAACTCCGCAATGCGATTGTCAATTTCGGCAA
>JBKHDX010000130.1:0-13574 GCA_046541115.1 Spirulinaceae cyanobacterium
AGGCAATCTGAAAGAAACGAGAATCCTCGACCGTTTACGGCGAGGAGTTGTCAATCGATGTTTGTCACTTTGACCCGCAAGCGCCCCTTTTGTAGTTCGATGATAATTTCTTCGCCGGGCTTAATATTCTCGGTATCGCGCAATAACTGCTGGTTCTGACGACGGGCGATCGCGTACCCCCGCGACAAAACACTTTTCGGATCGAGGGCAGCGAGTTTTTGCTGTAAGAGATGGCAGTGGGCGATCGCACTTTGCAGTCGTCGCGAGGCTTGGGGGAATTGGCGCAGACGTTGTTTGAGTCTTGCCACGCGATCGCTTTCTGATTGCAAGCGAAATTGCAAAGCTTCGCTGAGATCGCTGCGGCGCAGTTGATGTTGTTGATACAATTGCTGATAATCGGGAACGGCTATTTCGGCGGCGGCGGTGGGGGTGTGGGCGATCGCATCGGCGGCAAGATCGGCGAGAGATTCGTCTCTTTGATGGCCAATTCCGGTAATAATTGGAATCGGACAAGCCGCGATCGCCCGCACGATTCTTTCATCATTAAAGCATTCTAAATCTTCTTTGGAACCGCCGCCTCTGGCTAAAATGATAATTTCGGCGCGATTATCGTTTTGCACCCGTTCTAGGGCTTTTACAACTGATTGGGGCGCAAGTTGACCCTGGACAACCGCCGGGGAAAGTAACACGGTAATCTGGGGCGATCGCTGTATCAAAGTTCGTTGAATATCTCCCCAAGCGGCAGCATTGGCAGAAGTTACGACAGCTAGGGTTTGGGGGTAACTGGGTAAGGGCTGTTTGCGATCGCGAGCAAATAATCCCTCCGTTTCCAGGCGCGATCGCAACTGTTGATACCGCAACGCCTGTAACCCCTCACCCGCAGGAAAAACTTGATATAAATTAAGCTGGTAGTTGCTTCGCGCTGCATAAATTCGCACGCTACCCAAAACCAAGACTTTTTCACCGGGTTGGGGAAAATGTACTAATTTTCGGCTTAAATTACTCCAGATGACACAGCGAATCGTGGCGTTTCCGTCTGGATCGCCGAGGGTTAAATAGGTATTGCTGGCATAGGTTTTTAATTCAGTCACTTCCCCCACCACCCAAACCTGCTGCAAAATTTCGTCCTCTGTCAGCAGGGTTTTAATTCTTTCGGTAACTTCAGTAACGGATAAGGCAATTTCAGTCATTGGTCTTTGGTCATTTGTCCTCGGTATCGTAGCGTGTAGCAGCCAGTAGGTTGGGTTGAGGTCACGAAACCCAACAACCAACAACTATTTCCGACGACGCAGACATTGAGCAAGACGGGCTGCTTCTCGTTCTGCCTTGCATAAGTCTACCCGACGGGCCGCTAACAGCCAACGTTTCCCGGAAGATTGATAAACAAACGGAACGGTAATGGCGTGGTAATCGCAGATTTTAGTAGGATAGCGATGATTTTGACCTTGGGCTTGTAGATGGCGGTGAATTTGATTGGCTTGCAGGGCAGTTTCTTTAAATTGAGCGATCGCGTCTTCTAATTCTGTGGCTAACTGATTGATGCGATCGCCTTGGGTTTTTAAGCGTTTGAGGGTGCTGTGAAAGTGCTGTTGGGGTGTATCCTGACGGCGTTGGGCGGCGGTAATACGAGCATAAGACTGAATCCCTGGGGCGGTTGAGGTTGTACCGCCAGGAAGACAAACAAGATGCTGACTAGGACGAGAAATAGGCTGTTTCATGGCGATCGCGAGGAAATTCATAATTTGCCCCTAATTTAGTACATTTGTATTGACCTGTCAAGGTTTTTCCCCATATCGCCAAAAAACCCGTCTCAACCCAGAATTGTGGGTAACAAACCTCCTCCCTTTTCAACTCGATACAAAAGAATAATCTCCCTAAATTCCAAACTATCAACTTGGCTGCGGTAGCCACTGATAACTGATGACTGTTAACTGATAACTGAAATAACCCGCCAACTGCCTAAAATCCGCTAAATTATGAGTAGCTGACCCCATCTGTTTTTCAGGAGCAATCATGGTTCTTACTCCCTCAACGATGTTATCCCTCGGTACGAAAGCCCCGGCGTTTGTACTACCGGATGTCGTCACAGAGGATATGATTTCGTTAGATATCTTTGCGGACAAGACGGCATTGCTCGTGATGTTTATTTGCCGTCATTGTCCATTTGTAAAGCACGTTCAAGCAGAATTGGCACAAATTGGCAAAGATTACGCCGATCGCAGCTTAGGCATTGTCGGGATTAGTGCCAATGATATCGAAAATTATCCTGACGATGCCCCGGCTAAACTTAAAGAAATGGCAACCTCTTTAGGGTTTAACTTTCCTTTGTGTTACGACGCAACCCAAGAAGTGGCTAAGGCTTATACCGCCGCTTGTACGCCGGATTTCTTCATTTTCGATCGCGATCGCGCCCTTGTTTATCGCGGTCAACTCGACGATAGTCGCCCCAGTAGTGATGTTCCCGTGACGGGGAAAGACCTACGGACTGCATTAGAGAGTGTATTGAGCGATCGCACCCCCGACCCCGATCAAAAGCCCAGCATTGGCTGTAATATTAAGTGGAAACCCGGCAACGAACCCCCTTATTTTGGGGCTTAGACCCTTGGGACAAACTTCACAAAAGGGCGCAGTTACTACGCCCTTTGGCTATACGCGAGTTTATGGGGAGTGGGTCGATTGCATCTGTTCGGATTGCATTTGATTCAACATTTCTTCGAGTAACTTGAGGGCCATCTTAGACGGATGAGCGTGACCATTTTCCCACCGATTCACAGTACGAACAGATACGCCAAGTTTGGCAGCGAAACTGGCTTGAGAAAGATTGAGTTGTTGACGCAGCGATCGCGCCTTATCAATGACTTGAGCTTGTTTTGTTATAGACACAAATCTTTTTATTCCTTGCTATCTTAATCCAAAAATAAGCCACTTGTCCAAAGCCGCATTCTGTCTAAAGATAGAAAAATAGGAAAATTTGATTTTATTTTAAGTATAAAAACTCTGAAATTCAGGGAGCGATCGCACTTCTTTAAGCGCATTCCGCAAACCTCGTAACGTCTCAATATCTTCGATTTGTTGGATTTCGGGCATTAAAGCCAATCCTTCTTCACCAAACTTGAGGTCTAATCCTAATTCAATGGCCGAACGTAGACCCCTTTCTTCACCACGTTTTTCACCACGTTTTTCGCCGCGTTTCTCTCCTCGTTTCTCGCTTTCTTCAACGATCTGACGATACCAAGGCGACTCCATTAATACGGCCATATCCCACCTCATAATTTGTTGGACTACTTCTGTTTCTAGCACGAAGGTTGCAAAGAACGCCAAAAGATTCTCGCGCCTCGCTGAGTTGATTATCTGTCCTCAAGACGCGGACAGCTTCGCGGACGATAGCTTCACTGCTTCCCCCTTGCAGAATCGGAACAAACGGAATCAGCGTCAGAGTCTTTTAGACTCAAAGAAAGTAATAGGGGCAAATACGCCCCCATGACCTTATTTTTCAGAAATTATTGCATCAACGCCGCACCCCGTCGATATAACTCCTCAGCGTAACCTGTCCAAGTACCTTGTCCCCAGTAGCGGAAACAACTGGTTTCGAGCAACAACAGATACAGTAAGGCTTCTTGATAATCTGCTTGTTGGGTGACATCCGGGTTTTGTTGCACCAAGGGGTCATATTTTTGGTGGAAAGCCGCACTCAGTTGGGTCATGGGGCCCAAAACGTTTTCATAGCCTTTGACCCAACTGAGGTCATTTGTCCAAGATGCCCCGTCTACATGGAATTGATGGTCGGTATCGCTTAATTCTTGGATGGTTTGGTTGACGGCTTCAGGGGTAATGTTGTTGAGGTCTACCCGTTGCCAAATTTTATGCTGGCTGACGGCTTGACACTCTGGGTAATCTTCAAGCTTGACCCCGGCAGCTTCGAGCATTTCCAGGTATTCTGTGCCGTTGAGACCGACAACGCCAGTGGTGTTGATGCCGTTATCTTTGATGTCGTGCCACAGGGGAGAGAAGTCGCGGGGAAATTCGTTCATCATTACGCCGCCATTTTCTCCGTCAGCGATTTGGCTGACACAAGAAGGAACGGAAACATCGCCAATTTGCTGTTTATCGCGGTTCTTGGCTTCGTGATAGGGTTGCATCTGGGCGACTAATTTAGTGTCGGAACCTTGGGTTTTGATCAGGGCAGTAATGCTGATGGTTTCGCCGTTACTGTTACGGGCTACAAGGCGATTGGGGATGTATTTATCGTCGTGATGGAGTCCCGACCCATCCAGGCGTTCGACGGAGTGTTCTTGGACGAGTAACCAACGATAGCCGCATTCTTTGAGGGCTTTGATGTATTCAAAGAGGGTATCGGGATGGTTGGGAAGGGCCATTTCGGGGGGAGAGAAGCCTTTAACGCGACGCAAGGCTTCGGGGCCAAAAATAGACGCAAAGTAATGTTGCCAGGCTTGGATATGCAGTTTCAAGTCGGGAATGGGAGTGGAGGGAATAACGGCGTGACTCCACATGGTTCCCAGCCATTCAACGTGGGAGTAGTATTTTTCGTCACAGGTGATTTTTTTGAGGTTGTCGAGAACATCGTGACGGTTCATTTGCAACAAGCCCCAGAGGAGATTACCGGAGTAATCAAGCATAATGCGGGGATTGCAGCCGTTCGCGACGAGTTCGGGGATAAATTCACCCATACGACTGTAACACCAAGCAAAAACGCTGGCGTTGTGGTTGTCGCCTTCCCCTTGGTGTTCAAACATATATTGCAGGTTACAGATCAATTCACCGTTGTTTCCTGCGGGGATGGTGGGTTGGTGCATGTGTAATGCACAGGCAAATCCGGCGGAAATTTTGTCAAGGTTGAGGTTGCTATAGGGCAGAAAAACGGGGTCGTTGTGATTGGTAATTTGCTGAATTTCTGCATCTTGTCCGCAGATGTTGGGCATTCCGTTACGGATTGCTTCTAAGTTGCTGCTGTTGAGTATTGTGGCAGTCATAAATTTCCCTAGGGTTAGTTGATGTGCTTGAGTTTTAGACCAAACCTCATCGCGCATGTTGTTGCGATCTTATCGAGAGATTTTGCCGGACTTGGAGATTTGAAGGAATCCTAAAGGTTCTCTAGGGTTTCCCCAGTTAAAAAGTGACAACAAATCGCTACCATTGATGGGTATAAGCTATTGAGGGATGCCGTTAGTCATGGGGATTCACACAAGGGTAAAAGGCGATCGCGACTCCGATCCAACATCTTTATCAGTTAATCTTTCTCAAGCCACCTCCGCTGAGGCTTGGGGGATTGAAGACAGCGAGAATTTATACCGCATTGAGGGTTGGGGACATCCTTATTTTTCGATTAATGCTGCGGGTCATGTGATGGTTTCTCCTCGCGGGGATTTGGGTGGTTCTTTGGATTTATACGAGTTGGTACAGGCGTTACGCAAGCGCAATTTACAATTACCGTTGTTGATTCGGTTTTCGGATATTTTAGGCGATCGCATTGAACGGTTAAATGCTTGTTTTGCTAAGGCGATCGCCCGTTACAATTACGGCGGCACTTATCGCGGGGTTTATCCGGTAAAGTGCAATCAACATCGCCATCTCGTCGAGACGTTGGTACAGTTTGGTCAGCCCTACCAGTTTGGTTTGGAAGCGGGGTCAAAACCGGAGTTGATGATTGCCTTAGCAACATTACAACCGTCAAATTTGGCGAAAACGAACGATTTTGAGGAAGCGCTGTTAATTTGCAACGGTTACAAAGACCGAGATTATATTGAAACGGCGTTGTTGGCAATGCGCTTGGGTCACAAACCCGTGATTGTGATCGAACAGTTGCATGAGTTACCTATCGCGATTGAAGTCAGTCGCAGTCTGGGCATTAAACCCATTTTAGGGGTTCGGGTGAAGTTAAGTGCGAAAGGATCGGGTCATTGGCAGTCTACCACAGGCGATCGCGCCAAGTTTGGCTTAACGATTCCCGAAATTTTAGCAGTGGTGGATCGTCTCGCGGCTTGTGAGATGTTGGATTGTTTACAGTTGTTACATTTTCATATTGGTTCGCAAATTTCGGCGATTGGGACGATCAAGGATGCAATTCGCGAAGCTGCTCAAATTTACGGGGAATTGGTAAAAATGGGCGCAAATATGCAATACCTGGATGTGGGGGGCGGTTTAGCGGTAGATTATGACGGGTCGAAAACGAATTTTCATGCCTCGAAAAACTACAATATGCAGAATTACGCTAATGATATTGTGGCGGAGTTGAAAGAGGCTTGTGAGGAAAGAGACATTTTACAGCCGATTTTGATTAGTGAAAGTGGCCGCGCGATCGCGTCTCATCAAGCGGTTTTGGTGTTTGATGTTTTGGGAACGAATGAGCCGTTGGCTGATGTTTCTCCACCGTTAGAAAACGAACATCGCAGTATTCGCAATTTACGCAATACTTATAGTCAGATTGCGGTGGAAAATTATCAAGAAGCGTATCACGATGCGTTTCAATTTAAGGAAGAAGCCATTAGTTTGTTTAACTTTGGCTATCTGAGTTTGACCGAAAGGGCGATCGCAGAAAAGTTGTATTGGGCTTGTTGTCGCAAAATTCTTGAAATTACTCGGACTCAAGAATATGTCCCGGATGATTTAGAAGAATTAGAGCAAAATTTGGCTGCGATTTATTATGCCAATCTCTCGGTATTTCAATCAGCACCGGACACTTGGGCGATTAACCAGTTATTTCCCATTATGCCGATTCATCGCCTCAAAGAAAAGCCGACAAATCGCGGTGTAATTGCCGATCTCACTTGTGATAGTGATGGCAAAATTAATAAATTTATTGATTTGTTGGATGTAAAAGATGTTTTAGAGTTACATCCTTTAGAACCGGAAAAAGAAGGCGATCGCGCTTCAAATCTTAAACATCAACCTTATTTTATTGGGATGTTTTTGGTGGGGGCTTATCAAGAAATTATGGGCAATTTACATAACTTGTTTGGCGATACCAATGTGGTTCATATTCGCATGACTCCCAAAGGTTATAAAGTCGAACAAGTGGTCAAAGGTGATACTATTGCTGAGGTTTTAAGTTATGCTCAATACGATGCAGAAGACATCCTCGAAAACCTCCGTCGTCGTACCGAAGAAGCCCTACAAGACCATCGTATTACTTTGGATGAGTCCCAACGCCTCATGCAAAATTACGCCCGCAGTTTGAGCAGCTACACTTATTTGAGCTAAGGTTTAAAATCGGGGTTTAGGGTTAACTTAAACCCTGTTTTAGTCTGCGGTTTCGACGCGATCGCTCAGGGATTCTAGTTGCTCTTGAAACCGTTGGAGATCGTTGCGAAATTCTCCCACTTCTTCAGGGGATGCGAGGTTAGAAGTGCTTTCTTGTAACTCGTCTTCAATCAGGCGAAAACAGCGATTCAGCGCCGCCGCAAACTCATAACGAGTCACCGGACGTTCCCCGCGAAATGAGCCGTCTGGGTAGCCGATTAAACAACGATCTGAGCCGATATGAACGTCCTGCGCGATCGCATTCGGGGGCGCGATCGCACTTCCAATTCCCAGTAACGCCAGCATCACATATTTTTGCATCTTTGACTCCTCTTTCCCATTGCTTCGATTGTAATCCAATTCAATCTCAAGTCTTAAGAACCCCGGTTTCTTATTTGCTTATCCGATTAAGTTAAAATTTGACCCCAGAAACCGGGGTTCTGATTGCAGTCAATTTATTTTTATTTAACCTCATTCTGCCTCGACTCTAGGTAACAGAATTGGTTGTGTATCTTGGTTGTGCCAAATCATAACAAAATCCTTTGAAGATAAAGTACATAAAGCCAAAGTTTCACCATCAGAATTTGAAATTTCTACTTCATAATCGTTATTGCCATAATTTTCGACAATCGCACCCTGCATTCCCGCTTTTATGTTTTGCTGGGGAATATCTACTAATAATTCAACAACATCGAATAATTCAGGTTGTATCATTTTCGCGTTTTAATATAAAGTGTAATTAATCTGGCACTCTCGCTATTTTCCGGAACAATCCAAGCCGTTCGGATGACTTCTTGTTGTCCGGTTTCTACTCTCATTATGACTAAATCGACGTTATAGCGTTGTCCATATTGATCCGCATTTCCCAGAACAGCATCTGCTTCTAAAATTTTACTGCTGATTTGCTCTATCAGGAATTTATAGTTTTCGGTCGTAATACCAAGATAACGTTGAAACATAAATGCTTTATCTTGATCCCTGGGATTCTCAGGATCAAGTGCATACTCAACTAATTTTCGTGGATCGATAGTAACTTGATTAACAATATCCCCAAGCTTCATAGAACTTAATTTTGATCTGAGTTTTCGTTAATGTTAGATATTTAAACAAAAACTCTGTCCCGTAATATCATCGAGACAGAGCCGAGAAATTAAGTCAAAAATAAGTTATTCTGCGCCTTCTATGGGTGCAAAACCTTGACGTTGGATGTTTTCGGTAACGTGACGGGGTTCGAGGAATTGGAGGAGGTAATCCGGGCCTCCGGCTTTTGAACCCACCCCAGAGAGTTTGAAACCGCCAAAAGGCTGACGAGAAACGATCGCGCCCGTGATGGTACGGTTAATGTATAAATTCCCGACCTCAAACTCAGCATAAGCGCGATCGATGTGGGAAGGAGTACGGGAGTAAAGCCCCCCGGTGAGGGCATAATTTGTGCCATTTGCGAAGGCTAGGGCTTCGTCAAAGTTTTGGGCTTTGATGACTGCAACCACGGGGCCGAAGATTTCTTCTTGGGCGATAGTCGCGTTGGGGTCAACATCGGTGAAAATAGTAGGAGGGATAAAATAGCCCGTTTCTGGTGCATCGCCACTGAATGCGAGAGTGGCTTCCTGTTTGCCTTTTTCGATGTATTCGAGGATGTTACGCTGGGCTTTCTCGTCTACAACCGGGCCGACTTTGGTACTGGGATCGTCTGCCGTTCCTACGTTTAGGGACTTGGTAGCTTCGATCGAGCGCTGCACAAAACTATCGTAAACCGAAGCCAGAACGATCGCGCGAGAACAAGCCGAACATTTCTGACCCGTATAACCAAACGCCGAAGCCACAACCCCTGCAACCGCTTGGTCGAGGTCAGCACTTTCATCAATGATAATGGCATTTTTGCCCCCCATTTCCGCGATCACCCGTTTCAGGTGTTTTTGACCGGGACGCAGTTTGGCTGCTTCTGCGTAGATGTGACAGCCCACTTCCTGAGAACCTGTAAAGGCGATAAGGTGGGTGTCGGGATGTTCGACGAGGTAATTTCCCACCGTAGACCCTTTACCGGGGACGTATTGGAATACGCCCTTGGGAATCCCGGCTTCTACGAGGATTTCAGCAATTTTCGCGGCAATTACCGAAGAAGGGGCAGCAGGCTTGAGTAAAGTACAGTTTCCGGTTACTAACGAAGCCACTGTCATCCCCGTCGCGATCGCCATCGGGAAATTCCAAGGAGAAATCACCACCGCAATCCCCCGTGGTTGATAGCGATAGCGGTTATTTTCCCCTGCGACATCGTAGTTATAACCTTGGTCGAGGCGTTCCATTTCGTCGGCATAATAGCGACAGAAATCAATCGCTTCAGACACCTCTGCGTCGGCTTCAGGGAGGATTTTACCCACTTCCCAACAAATCCAAGCGCACAGTTCGTAACGGCGAGATTCCATAATTTCCGCCGCTTTGCGTAAAACGCCAGCCCGTTCGCGTACCGGGGTTTTACCCCAAGTTTTAAAGGCTGCTTTAGCCGCAGTCATGGCTGCATCGGCTTGTTCTACCGAGATTTGCCCCACTTTCCCGACAATCTCGCTCTTGTTGCCCGGATTCACTGAATCGAGAAATGACTCGGTTTCGACGTATTCGCCGTTAATTAGGGGCAAATAAGTCTTACCCAGGCTATTTTTAACTTTATTTAGGGCTTGCTTGGCCTTAGCTCGCAATTCCGCGTCTGCATAATCTGTATCGGCGGCATTGGGGAAGGGAGACTTAGCAATTACCGGGGGTTCGGCTTCGACTTGGGGAGGTGCGATCAAGTCTTCGATGGGGCGTTCTTCCATGTTCTGCCGCAAGAAAGAACTATTGGCAGTATTTTCCAGCAAACGGCGAATTAAATAGGACATTCCCGGTAATAAGTCGCCATAGGGGGCATAAACCCGCACTCGATGACCCCGTTTTACTAAAGCTTGGGCTAATTGGTCGCCCATGCCGTACAATACCTGCATCTCGAAGCGACGCGAGGGGATGTTGAGGGTTTCCGCGATCGCGATCGCTTTTGCTTGAGTTCGCACGTTATGAGACCCAATTGCCCCATACAGATATTCGTGATTTTCTAACAAAATCTGCATTAAAACTTCGTAATTGGCATCGGTTGCCGCTTTTTGGTTGTAAACGGGTTGCGGCCAGCGATTTTGTACCGAGGTAATCGTTTCTTGATCCCAATATGCCCCTTTCACCAAGCGGACTGTAACCGGAGTTCCCCGTTGTTTTGCCCAGTTCACAATCCCTTGTAAATCCGCTTTCGAGTCCCGCAGATAGCCTTGTATCGTCATTCCAACATCGCTGCGATCGCGAAATTCCGGCTCATTCAGCAATTCCTTGAGAATTGCCAAGGTCATATCCTTATATTCGTATTGTTCCATATCAAAGTGAACCGCCACGCCGAGTTCCTTCGCTTTGCGTAACAAAGTCCGGATGCGATCGCACACTTTCACTTTACTGCCCTCTGGATCGAGGGGGTCAAACTGGGAGTAAAACGCCGTCAGCTTCACCGATACCTGTACCTGAGATAAAGGTTCGCTTTCTGTCCCGTCAATCTGCGGGATTCTTGACCATTTTTGCGACGCTTGACTCAACTGCGTCATCAAATCCAGATAGCGGTCTAAATAAGACTGCGCCTCGGTTTCGGTAATCACTGCTTCTCCGAGGAGATCGATCGTAAACGCCATTTTATCTTTCCGCAGGCGTTCGATCGTCTTAATCACTTTCGGAATTGTTTCCCCGGCAATATACTTATAAGCCAGGGTTTCCACTGCCTTAGAAACCGTCGTCGCGGCAGTTTGAGCCGGTAAACTCTCAGGGTCAGCAAAATTAAGCAGATTTTTAAGCATTCCCGGCAATTCCACGCTCTCGCTGCTCATATATTCTTGGAAATGCCGCGCAATCTCCGCCTTACTCCGTAAAGCGGGTAAACAATCAATAAAACTAAATAATTGATAGCGTAACCCCGGATTTGCCATTGCCCAGTCTAGCAACTTATCATCCACTCGCATTTGGGAACGAACTTGGCTCAAAAACGAACGCTTTTCGCGGGTTGCAGCGATTAACTCCTTGGCAATTTCTTGGGTTTTAATTTCGTAATCTTGATTCGTTGGAACTTGTGTTACCACGGCGTTTAACACTCCTAATGTAGTCGCGGGTGGGAGTTGAACTCCTGACTTTATTGTCCCGGTTTAGGGACAAATTTGCCGCAAGAAAACCGATAAATTAACCGAATGAAGGGAAGCCAGAATTGAGATAAATCCAGAACGGCATTTTTTATGCACAAAATCCATGATGCTTTGCGTTTTTTACATCGAGATAGGGTCACGGGATAGGGAAAATGCGCCATCATTGCTCGCAGATCGAGAGAAGAAATGAGCAAGAAATCGCGGATTGGTTTGAAAGCGCGAAAATATTTCTGGCCAACAAATAGATGTATCGTTAACGCCAAGACCAAATTAAAGTAAAATTCAGGTTGATTAAATCCAGTTGACGTAATTTCGCTGTTTTATCGAAAGCCAAAATCCCCTGGCAACAAATAAACATTAATTCTTATGGTTGAGAACGCAAAAGATATTGAACGACTTTTAGAAACGAAACAGTGTCAAGGTGGAGACTTAAGCGGTGCTAATCTGAGTGAACTCGATCTCAGTGGGGCTGATTTAAGCGGGGCAAAGCTGTATTGTGCCAATTTAAGTCATACCAACTTGAGTGGAGCCAACCTCAGTGGGACTGACCTCAGCTTTGCTAACTTTGTTAATGCTGACTTAACCCGCAGTAATATTCGCGGGGCGGATGCAAGAGGGATTAATTTATTTGACTCCCATCTCAATGATGCTAATTTTAGCGGTACGGATTTGACATTTGCCAACTTAGTAAATGCGAGTTTGAGCGAAGCAAATCTGTGTGCGGTGAAATTAGTTGGGACAAACTTGATTGGGGCAAAACTCAACGGTGCTAACCTCAGTAGTGCGGACTTAAGCGGTGCTAACCTCAGTACTGCCAACTTGATCTCGGCTAAACTGTTGAGCAGCGATTTGAGCGAAGCCAAATTAGTCCGAGCCGATCTCAGCGATGCTAATTTGATAGGGGCTAATTTGTCAGACGCGAATTTATCTAACGCGAATTTGCTCAATACAAATTTAGTCAGTGCGGTTTTGATTAATGCTTATCTGGTTGGGGCAAACCTAATTGGGACGAAGCTCGATAACGCTAGACTGGATGGCGCGATCGGGATTACCATGGAAGGTCAATTAGTGATTCGCGATCGCTTGAATTAGTCATTAGTCATTTGTTGTTGGTTATTTGTTATTGGTGGGGCTTCATGTACAAATCCCATAATGGGTAATTGGTAATTTCTTCCCACTCCTTCCCCTCTTTCACGACTGCCGATTGCCTAAAAAACTGATGACTGATGACTGTTAACTGATGACTGAAAAAAGCTGATGACTGATATCACCCTTAGCCAAAACGTAGTTCAGTGTCCAAATGTGTTGGTACAAAATTTAGCAGACGAAGCGGTTTTGCTGAATCTTGATAGCGAAGCTTATTTCGGCCTCAATGAAGTGGGGACGCGGATGTTCGCTGTTTTACAAGAACATAATTCCATTGCCGACGCTCATCAACAACTTCTCGCAGAATACGACATCGACCCCGAAAGCCTGAAAACGGACTTACTCAACCTCATTCAGCAATTGGTGAAACAGGGATTAGTTACTGTGAGTTAAAATTCGCTGGAATAATAGCGCTTTCACTCGTACTTTACGACTAAATCAAGATTGAGGAAAGTCGGGAGGAAGGACAATCTGTTGGATTTGGTTGAGCTTGTCTGCTGTACATTCAACTTCAATAGAAAGAATGAAGACACCCGGTTTCTGGGGTCAGATTTTATAATGCTTTCCCCTCTCTCACGCCGAGAGGGGACGATTGTGTTGAAAATCGCCCCCAAAAACTCAACAATAACTTAATTTTGTATATTTGGTTACAGTTTGTTATAATGAAAGAGTATAGATAAACTTATAAGCGTAATTCATGAACAATAATCAATCCTGGACAGTTACAAAACTTATCAACTTAAGCAAAGCTCTTGGAGCATCCTTCAACGCTCCCCAAGATGTTGTCACCGATAACCACAGCGACGAGTGGACGAGTGAAAAGCTAATTCACCTCAGCCAAGCTTTAGGCGGCTATTCTTTGTAGATTGGCGATTTGCCCAACTTCTCGGCAATTCAATGCGCTGCAAATGCCGAGGGAATGGCTAAAAAGTCTGTCTCATGTATCATGGGGGGTGCGATCGCACCCTTTAT
>JBKHDX010000131.1:0-13468 GCA_046541115.1 Spirulinaceae cyanobacterium
ATTACCAATTACCAATTACCAATTACCAATTACCAATTACCAATTAGGGGATTTTAGCAACAACCAACAACCAATAACCAACAACCAAACTAAAACTGAACCCGTAAGCCCAAAATCGCCACATCTCGCTCAATGCCATCGAGTTCCGCTACTCTGGGAAGATAGCCCCATTCGCTGAAATTGTATTTTTCAAACAGTTTGAGACTCGGTTCGTTGTGAGCAAAAATAAAGCCGAGTAGGGTGTTAATTTGAATAGCAGGACTGTAGGCGATCGCTTGCTGAAGCAGTTGTTTTCCCACCCCGCGACGCTGAAATTTTGGGGACACATAAATGCTAATCTCGGCGGTACTATAATAAGCGGGCCGTCCGTAAAAGGGTTGAAAACTTAACCAACCAATTACCTGAGTGTCGCTTTCCATCACCCACAAAGGATAAGTGGTAGGAGTATGCGCTTTGAGCCAATTTAAGCGACTTTCTACTGTAATGGGTTCGGTATCGGCGGTGGCCAAACGGCCCGGAATGGAAGCGTTGTAGATGGCGACAATGGTCGCTAAATCGGCTTCAGTCGCATCACGAATAGGCATAAATCGTCAGGATTAGAGCAGTAAACAAGTCGAACGGGCGATCGCAAAAGCTCAAATCGCCCCACTCTAGAATTAACTTATCCTTAACTTTGTGCAACCTTGTCAAACTGAGCGCGGATCATTTCGATTCGTTTGCGGTTGGTATCGAGATCGGATTCGCCTAAGCGGGATGCAGAACGGACATCAAGGCGTTGATTGACTTCATCTTTGACAAATTCTACATCATCCACAAAGCCCATGAGTTTGGTATTAAATTCCGCATAGAGATAATCCCCAGTATTGGCAATAATTTGACTCCCTTCAAAGTTTTCCACAATGCTGACTAAATTTTCCCAAGCTGCATCGCTATCTTGGGGAAGGGCAAACGGTTCGATATAATGCTCTGGGTCTTGGCTTTGGCTGTTGACGCAGTTGGGGGTACTCGGACAAGCTGTGAGTTGTCCGGTGGTATCAATGCCTAAGTTGTCGGGCTGTACCCCAGAAAAGACTGTAGGCTCATAGGGGGAGATAATTCGCCAAATAATCCATCCGACTACCACAACCACAACGGCAATATTGATGATGCGACCCACAGATAGTCGGGATTTGGGGGCTGTTTCTACTTCGGACATAACGCTATCTCCTCTTAAGTTAGTCGCTTGCTATTGTAGAGCTTTCTCTGTCTGAAGATACACCTCCTGTTTGGAAAAATCGCAGTATAGTTGTGATGATGTCTCGCATAAGCTTGAGGAGGAATGCGTGGGAACGGGAATGTTAGTGGATGGTCAGTGGCAGACTGAAGCCTATCAAACCGACGAAAACGGGGGATTTAAACGCAATCCGACCACTTTTCGCGATCGCGTTACGGCAGATAATTCCAGTGGCTTTAAAGCCGAAGCCAATCGCTATCATCTTTATGTCTCTTATGCTTGTCCTTGGGCCCATCGAACGTTGATTTTGCGGCAACTCAAGGGGCTAGAAAACGCGATTTCCCTCTCGGTGGTTGACCCCTATATGGGGGATAAGGGTTGGCAGTTTTCCGAGGCTTCTGGGGCAATTCCTGACCCTTTGTTTGATGCGGAATATTTACAAGAAATTTATATTAAAGCTGACTCTCATTATACCGGACGAGTGACGGTTCCGATTTTGTGGGATAAACAAAAAAACACAATTGTTAATAACGAATCCCGCGAAATTATTCGGATGTTTGACCGTGAATTTAATGCCATTGCCAAGCATCCCGAAGTTGATTTTTGTCCCCCGGATTTACAACCTAAAATAGAAGAAACTATGGACGCGATTTATAATCCTATTAATAATGGGGTTTATCGCTCTGGTTTTGCTGAGTCTCAAGAAGCTTATAACGAAGCCGTTACCGAACTTTTTGCACAGTTAGATCGCTGGGAAAAAGTATTAAGTCAGCAGCGTTATTTATGTGGTGAGATAATTACCGAAGCCGATTGGTGTATGTTTACCACCTTAATTCGCTTTGACTTGGTTTATTATGTCCATTTCAAATGCAATATTCGCCACATTTACGAATATCCCAACTTGTGGAATTATCTCAAAGATTTATATCAACAACCGGGAGTCAAAGAAACTTGCCATTTTGACCACATTAAGCAACATTATTACCGCAGTCATCCCTTTGTAAATCCCAGTGGGATTGTTCCCCAAGGGCCGGAAATTAACTTCGACGAACCCCACAATCGCGGTTAACATCCTTTTGTAAAAAAACACAATCGCCCAATTTCAACCCCCCCGCTAATCTTTTAAAAGACAATTTAGATTCATAGGAAACAAGCACCGATGCCTAAACCCCTTCGGATTTTATACGCGGCCGGCCCGGGAAATGTAATTGACACTTACAACCATTGGGTCAAAGGAGAAGACGACCCTGCGCGAGTTTCTGTGACCTATTCTAGCCAATTTTTTGAGGTCTGTCGGTCGCTCAATGCCCAAGGGTACCTCATTGCATCAAATCCAGAGCAAAAAATCCTGAAAGATGGAAATTTTACTATTGAACATCGTTTAATTCGAGGACGGAAAGCAGGGGGCATTTTCTATCACTTGGGTCAGGTTTGGTATGGTTTAAGGCTAATTATAACTGCTGTTCATTTTCGGGCTGATGTGGCTATTGTGGCAGGAAGTACGACTTATTTATTTTTATTATCTTTATTATCTTGGTTTGGGGTCAAAATAATTCCTTCTATTCACTGTGTTGTGTGGCCGAAATACAGCAAACCGAGTAAAAAACAGCAGTTTCTTTTGAATCTAGATCGCCGTTTTTTGACCAAAGACTGCGAAACGGTTTTTGTGGTTTCTGATGATATTGCCCAACAAATTGATTGGATAACTCAAGGTCAACATAAATCCATTACCCGCTTTTTTCCAGTTTATCGTCCCGACCAGTTTAAAGGTTTTACCCAACCCGATTGGAATCAATCTCCATTTCGGATTTTATTTGTGGGTCGAGTTGAACGCAATAAAGGAGTTTTTGATTTATTAGAAGTCGCTAAACAATTAGTTGCAGAAGGCAGAAATAACATTGTTTTTGATATTTGCGGTCGCGGGTCTGCGTTAGACGCAATAAAAGTTGCGGTAAAAGAAGCCGGAATCGAAGATAATTTTATCTGTCATGGTTATTGTAAAACGCCGAAAATGCGTCAGATGTACAGCGCATCCCATGTGGTTATTGTCCCAACGCGAACTGATTTTGTCGAGGGATTTAACAAGGTGGTGGTCGAAGGAGTGTTAGCAGGTCGTCCTGTAATTACTTCGGGGGTTTGTCCGGCATTATCGGATGTGAAAGAAGCGGTGGTTGAAGTGCCACCCAATAGTGTAGAAGGCTATACTAAAGCAATTCAACAGTTGTGCGAGAATAAGGAGTTATATCAAGGGAAATGTGAAGGGGGGCAAGCTTTACAAACAGAATTTTACGACCAATCGCGGGGTTGGGGCGCTAAATTGACGGCCTATTTAACGGAAAACTTTACTGGCCAGAGTGCGAGTTCTCAAGCTTAAAATCAAGGTAAAAAGAATGATTCATATCGCAATTGTACAGTATGCTGGTGATTATCGTGAAGCTTATCAGCGTTTATTGGTAAAGTCTGGAGGAGAAGGTCAAGAAAACTTCTACGCGCAAAAACATTCTGTAGAAGCAGTGGCTAATTTGGGTCGGCAATTTGGTGAGGTAATTACGTTATGCTATAAATCTGAAAATGGTGCAGTTTATGATGAATTTCTCGCTGCTGGCGTTAGGGCAATTGGGTTTGGTTTTACTAATAAAATCAATGATACTAAAGTAATTGCTTGTTTAGAAGAAATACAACCTACTCATCTTATATTAAGAACGCCATCTAAGTCTGTTTTCAGGTGGGGAATTCGCAATAATGTCAAAATCTTGGCTTTACTGGCCGATTCGTTTAGCAATAAAAATATTCGTTCTTGGTGGAGTAATTTTCAACTAAAAAATCTTTTAAATCATCCTAATGTTACCTGGGTTGGCAATTGTAATGTTCCTGCAAGTCTAACGTTAAAGGATATCGGCGTTAATGGGGATAAAATTATTCCTTGGGAATGGCCAGCTACTCGCAACCCTCATGATTATAAACCCAAAACATTAACAAGCGATCGCGCATTTTATCAGCTTTTTTATGCGGGTCAAGTCAATGGGGGTAAAGGGGTTGACGACCTACTCCAAGCCATCAGTATTTTGCACCAACAAAACTTTGCTGTAAAGCTGAAAATAGCTGGAAATGGTAACCTAGAAGCTTATCGGCAAAAGTGTCAAAATTTAGGGGTGAGCGATCGCATTGAATTTTTAGGGATGATTCCCAATCCTCAAGTATTTCAGATGATGCAAGAAGCGGATGCTGTGGTTGTTCCCAGTCGTCCCGAATACCCGGAAGGTTTCCCCAAAACTGTTGTTGAAACATTGTGTTCGCGAACACCTCTCATCGCTTCCAATCACCCAGTTTTTAATAATATTTTAGACCACGATCGCAACGCTTTGGTTTTTCCGGCTGGTAATGCCAAGATACTGGCTTCTGAAATTCAACGTTTATTGACAAATGCCGAACTTTATCATCAGCTTTCAGTCAATTCTACGGAGGCTTGGCAAAAGTTACAACTCCCGGTGAAATGGTTGAACTTGATAGAACAATGGTTGGTTGATTCCCCCGACAATTACGAATGGTTGTATCAACATCGCTTGAGTTCGGGTCTGTATGATTAATACTTAGGGCTGTATTAGCCCGTTAATGCCCTTTCGTAGCGCGATCCCGCTTCTTCCCAGGTAAAATCCTGTTCGATGTAAGACCGGGCTTCGGAGGCGATTTTAGCCCGTTGGGGGGCATCGTCAAAAAGTTGGGCGATCGCGCTAACATATTCTGAGACGGTATTTGCCCGTAATGCCCTGGGAATCTCGGTTTCAATGGCTAGTCCTTCTAAGCCGCGATCGCTTCCCACCACCGGGACTCCTGCGGCCATGGCTTCGAGAGTTTTGTTTTTAATGCCAAATCCGGTTTGTAGGGGGATGACGCAAAGGGTGGATTTGTGCAGATATTCCACCATCGAGGGGACTCGTCCGGTGACAATGACTCCCGGTTGTTCTCCTAACTTCTGTACTTCTGGGGTGGGGTGGTTTCCCGCTATGGTAAAGGTTGCGTCGGGGTAGCGATCGCGAATTTTCGGAAAGACTTGACCGACGAAAAACCGCACTGCATCGATGTTGTGGCCAAAATCCATCGCACCGATAAAAATCAAATCGTGACCCCCCGGATCGCGAGTCCGAAAGGGAAACAACTCTAAGTCTACCCCATTGGGAATCACATCAATCGGCACATCTGGGCGTAATAAATGCAGTTGTTTCTCGTCGTCGGGGGTGGTGACCACAATGCGGCTAAACTTGCCACAGTAGGCTTTTTCGTAGCGATACAGGGTGGACAAGTACAGGCGATCGCGCAGCACATTGTCCGAAGCCCCAGTTTGCAAATAATTCCGCGTTCCCCAATATACCGAACTATGCACATTTACCACTGTCTTTGCATACTTGCGATAATCCGAACGCACATATATGGTATTGACGCTGTGTTCGCAAGTCAAGGCTTCGCAATTGCCTCCCCGCACGAAATCGTCAATCCAAGCTTGCATTTCCGGGGAATAGCGATGTAGAACGTTGGGAGGGGTTGCTTTAACCGTAGATTCGAGCAATCTTCCAGTTTTTCCTAAAAATCCCTTGAATCCCGGTTGGGGGGGGCGATCGCGACGCAACGGAAAAATCTGTACCTTCTCGGTGTATTGTTGCAATGCGTCAAGATGTTCTGGGGGGACATCTCCATAACTCTGGGTGACCAGGGTAACATTGTGATGTTGATGCAGATGTTTGAGGAGGTTAAACGTTCTCACTTCTGTCCCACTCCGACTGGGGGGATAGGGAATCGTTGAGGAAATCATTAATATGTTCATAGTCTGGTCTTCTCAGCCCGCGATCGCTCTGTTTTGTTTTTAACATAATTTGGGACTGAAAAGCCGCACAATCTCTCCCCAAGATGACTCGCACTCCCAGAGGCTTTTATGATGAAAAAAGAATAAATCTCGTTAAGCACAACCGGGCAAAAAGCGATCTTTGGGGTTTAATAGAAAATGTCTCCAACTTTAAATTCAAGAGAATTTATCAATCCCCTACCAACTTAGTTTTCTCGTTCAGAATCCCTTTATCTTTGCCGCGATCGCGAAATTTTAGGAGTTTCTCTGGTTATGTCTAATTTGCCCTTATTGTCCATTGTTACGCCAACGCGAGGCAAGTTTTCTGAGTTATGGCTAGAGCATTTATATGCCATTTCAGGTGAGGTCGAATTTATCCTCGTTTATTATCCGAATGTCTCTCATCGCGCGATCGCAGACAGTCGTTTTACACAAATTACCTGTCCCTACAAAGGGGAAGTAATCCAGCGTTTAACGGGCTTACTCAATGCCAAAGGACGTTATGTCATGGCATTAGATGATGATGACTTTGTGCATCCGCAAATTGTCGCTTTAGTCCAGTCTTATTTTCAGAAATTTCCTGACAGTTGGGTGTTGCGTTTATCGATGGTCAAAATCCCCCACACTGACCTCGACAAAATCAAATCTCCTTGGCAACCCAACCCCGATTTAGACAATTTGAAAGTCGCACGACGCACCGAAGCTGGGGAAGAATATCAAGTCTTACAAGAAGTCCCCATTGCCCCCCTCAACAATAAGTTTAACTGGCGATTCCTCATCGATCCCTATCTCAAACGCCAAGATTTACACGGGGCCCACATTGAGAATTTTAACAATAAAGTTTGGAAAGCGGAATTAGTCCAAGACGCGATCGCAGATTTAGCCCAAGTCACCCGTATTTATGGCGCATTAACCTGGATTCCTTTTTGGAGTCTCGATCGACTTTTAGGACTCTTTATCCAAGCTAAATTTTATCAAGAAAATATCATCATTGGCCACTGGATGCCCAAACCCGAACAAATCCGCTACATTGTTATGTCCCAATCCCTTAAAAAAGAGTTTCGCTTGATTTTTCCGGCGGATGTTTTACTCGCAAAACGCTTTCCTCAATACGGTTATTTTTGGAATGTAACTTTTGAGCAAGGCTGGATTGCTGTTAAACGTTTAGCCCAAGAAGCATTGAAGTTTAGTCGTGATTAGCAAAAGTAACAGAAAGTCAAAATTTGACTTTCGTTTAATTTGATTGTTGCCAATCGTTAATTAGTGTCAGCATTGTTTTTTCACCTAACCCTTTAACTGAAAGAACAATATCTAAATAGTCGTCAAACTTTTGATTAGTTTTCTTATTACGAGCTGTGACTAATCCTTTCGCGATCGTATCTGCTTTTGAAATCCGATAACGCTTAAACTTAATAGCCAATTCATCTTGACTTTTAGTATTTAATTCTTCCAACAAACTTTGCGGATTCTCTTGTTGCTTTTCTAATGCTACTAAACGATTCTCAATTGAGCGATTAGTTTGAGATTGTTCAGTTCTAAAATCATTAATTAGTTTTTCAAATCGTAGCTCTATATTCTGAAGACGGTCAGCAGAAATAGCAGTCGAAGGAATAGAAATATTACGAGAATCTGCGGATGCTGTGGGTGAAGTGGTCGCTTGTAAAATTTGAGTTTGCTGCTTGACTACCTCAATATTTTCTTCAGCTACAATAAACGCATTAACCATTTCTGCTTTCCGGGGATTTTTTTCTTGCGCTCTCACGGAAGCATGATATTCAAAATGACCTTCAATAACGCTATAACTGTTGATTCCTTCAATTTGTAAGACTAATGGCTTGAGTAAACCGTCACATTTCAAAATAGTTTCTGCCATTTCTTCTAGCTTACTTTCTGAGAAAGACGAGCGAGGAATATTCGATTGGATACTGGTAACATCCACAAGAGCAAAGGAAATCGCTGTCAATTTAAACCTACCTTTTGTAATACTTCGTCAGCTAACACTTCAAACTCCATCGCTGAAGTTTGAGCTGATTTAGAACCTTTAACATCAGCAAATTCTAACACAGATTGCGGTTCGGGAAGAGCTAAATTGCCGCTAACTACTGTATTATTCATACATTCTGATAACGCACTTCGTTCATAAATAACTGTATCCATTAAAGGCAGATTATAACGATCGGGAATGACTTGTCTTTGACGCGGAAACGTATGTTCTAGGAATTTGAAATTGGTGGAAATTTTAGACGGTAATACTCCCAAAAGATTAATTTTATCTTTTTTGAGCATTCCCCTAAATTCATTAATCTCAGAAATGAAGTTTTTAACACTGGTTAATCCTTGATTAGCAAAAGGCTTCAAGTCAGAAGGAATAATTAAATAATCCGCAGCAATCAAAGCAACACTGGCATAAATATCTCTAGATGGCGGTGTATCTAAAAGAACAATATCATAATTATCTTCTACCGCTTGTAGCTTCTGAATCAAACGAGTTTTACTCGGCTGCATTTGATTGAGTTTGTATTGACCTTCAATTAAACTAATATGAGAAGGAATTACATCAATTTCTGGCGTATTAAAACGGTCTGACGAACGAGCGACATCGGGAATCATGTAAAAACTACCGGATTCTAAAACATGATAGACATTAGATTCTTTGAGGTTATCATCTTCTTCAAATTGAAATTTAACTAACCCCGTTGCAAAAGTTGTGTTGGCTTGACTGTCCAAATCAATAACTAAAACAGACTTACCTTTTTTGCGTAAAGCTGCGGCTAAATTGACAACGGTTGTGGTTTTACCAACACCGCCTTTATTGTGATAAACTGCGATAATCTTCACGTTATTTTTCCTCTCTGGTTGTGTGGGTAAAGGGGTTTCTATCGGTACAGGGACAGATTCAATTTTAGGTGGACTCACAGAAGCTTTTGGAAGTGGCTGAGGCTTCAGACTGTCTCGACCGATTAATCGTTTGATTTCTTCAATTTTACGCTCAATTTCTTCGCCTAAACAATGAAAACGCAAAATAATTTCATCTTGCGTTTGTTCGTAAATTCGTAGTTCTTTACCGTTGGTTAAGACACCATAACGAACATTTAAACTGACTAAATAACGCCGGAGTTTGCGAGTATGATAATCTAGTTTTTCGCGGGGATGTTTGGCTTCGAGAACCACACTCAAAGGGGATTTATCATCCACTACGAAAGGTAAAACCTGAGTCGCAAAGGCTAAAAAATCCAAACGAACGTTACCAAAAGAGACTTCTTGATGCCAAGTGTCGGGAGTATAGCCTAATTTTGGCAAAAGATAGTGAACAATGAGCTTGCTTTCTACTTCGCTCTCATTGCGGCATTGACTTGGATCGAAGTTCAAGGGCTTGTTGTGAGGAATAAACGATGTTCTTAATTTACTCTTTTAAGTCTGTCAAAGCAACATTCTTTTACAAAAAGATAATAATGGGTTGAGTGAGTTTGCGATCGCGCAGTTCGTGAAATGATTAAATTGAAGTCAAGTTATTAACTAGATTAATCCTGCTTTTGGCGATATTCTCGTTCGGCTAACCAAGCCCCAAAGAGAATACCTAAAATACTCATCACCATATCCAACCAACTAAAAGTGCGATTGGGGGAAGTTTGTTGGATGAGTTCTTCGGTGATGGTGAAAGTGGCGAATAAGAAGGGCCAAAGGGGGAATTTGTAGCGAAGTAGTGTAAATTTACGACACTTGAGTACGCGATGTCCTAGATATGTAGCGACACTGTAAAGGACAAAGTGACCGATGGTGTCATAGTGGGGGATGTATTGCAAAAAGCCTGGTAAATTCCCGGTATATGCTAAAGCCAGAATAAAGGCGAAAGTGGCAGCATAAAGTAGACCGAGAAATAACCAACCGAAACGAGAAAATTGAGAGCGAATCTTTCTCACAGGATACCCGACTCAGAACTTTGCTCAATCTTAACCGACTCTGCCACAATGACCGGAGTAGGTTCAGTATCTAAGCCGGGTGTTGCTAAAGGTGGCGGTAACGGTAACCTGTTCCCAGTTGAAACAAGCCCCCCACAAAACCACAAGCCAAACCGATGGTCAAAATACCACTGATAGGATAACCATTACCAAATGTAGCGAGAAACTGTAAAACACCGTCAATGCTGACTTGAGCAAGGGCTTCAAAGCCAGGAATAACGTGTAATAGGGCTAACCCCGCCAGCAAGACTCCCACAAAAATAATCGGGGTGGCAAAGCTAAAAAAGATGGTGAGAATCAGAAAGAGTAGGAAATTTTTCAGGGATTTCATCTTGGAGTCAACCTCAAGATTTCAACAATAATAGGGACAAACTGAATGAAGCCAGCGAACCTATTTCTATGCTTTATACAGTAGGGGCGATCGCGCCTTATGGGTCAGAAATGTTTTAATTCTTAAATCTTACTTAAAAATCTTAGCGAAACTCTCCATTTATGGCCTCCCTCTTTGTGACGAAATCATTGGAGTTTCGTTGTCTCGGTCACACAAATCTTAAAATCTATTCCCCCCAGTCGCGATCGCGATCTTATAATACAATGTGTATTATTTCAGTAATCAACAAGGATGGCCAAGGGGTCAAACCCAGTAGTCAAAGAAATTTCGCGTCCAATCCGTTGCGTTCAACTGTCTGGATTCCTTCACATCATAGTCTAAGGATTCGCCGAAATCCCGACTATTACAAAATGCGTCGAAATCATTATGAAACTTAGTAATTCGCGATGTCCTTCCTCAGTCCCAAACGCTTAACTAAAATTAGTAAATACCTCAGCTACCATCTTCGCCATCATCCCGAAGTCCTAGGCTTAGAACTCGCGGTAGGTGGTTGGGTAGAAGTAGAAGCCCTACTGAAGGCGGCTCGCGAGCAAGGCTTTCCCATCAGCCCCCAAGAGCTAGAAACTGTGGTGGCTCAAAACGACAAAAAACGCTTTGCCTTTGACCCCAGCCACACCCGCATTCGAGCTAACCAAGGTCACAGCGTCCCTATCGATTTACAACTCGAACCGCAAACACCTCCGGCGGTTTTGTATCATGGAACTTCAGAGGGGGCTGTTGCCTCGATTCTGCGTCACGGCCTGCAAAAGCAATCCCGCCATCACGTTCATTTAGCTGTTAGCCTCGAACAAGCCCGCCAAGTGGGTCAACGTCGCGGTCGTCCCCGAGTGTTTCAGGTGGATGCCGCCACCATGATTCAAGATAATCACACCTTTTACTGCACCGAAAACCACGTTTGGCTCGTCGATAGCGTCCCCCCGCAATACCTGATTCTCGTTGTTTAAACCTCGAACATAATGGCTAAAGATTTTTGGAATGACCCCGAATCTGACAATCAATCCCAAGGCCGCGGTTTACTCGGTTCTGGTTGGCGACCCCTAGAGCGTCAATTTGACTGGAACTTTTTTAGTCATTTGGTGATGAGTGACCCCTTCAGCCTGTCCCAACGCTTTTTGCATCTGAGTAGTTCTCTTGCGGATGCGGTGGGAAGAAATAATTATGCACCCTGGGCGAACTTACTGAACTTGTTTTCCCATAAAACCAAAGAAACCCTCGATGAATTTTGGGAATATGTTACGCCCGCACCGCCTTTTCCCGACCATCGTTTCGGCGAAGTCCTCAGCATTGAAACGCCGGTGCGTTCTGTTCTTAACCGCAACAGTATTCCCATTGACTGCGTACTGAACCGACTGCAAGAAATTACTTTATTTAAAATCCTCGATTTGCTCGGTCGTCCCCATTTAATTATGCAATATTATTGCGATCGCTACTTTTATTATCCTCGCGATCGCTTTATCAGTTGGGAACGCCTCGAAGTCATGGGTACGGTTTACGCCTACTGGCCCGAACAGCAAATCTGGCTCGAAATTTACCCCTACGAACGAGGACGACGTTCCTATACCCTCATTGCCAAAGATATCGCTCCCCTCGCCAACAAAGCCACCTATAACCTCGCCGTGATGCTCAGTGGCTACCAAAGCCGCGTCGGCCAAGTTCACAGCCAATTCCCCATTCGCTCTTTTCCCGATGATATCCAAGCCTTTACCGACAGCGTACAACAGGCCATTCTCAACCAAGACCAACTCGCCGTCTTGGTGCAAGGAGAACCCGGAACCGGAAAAACCGCTTGGACGCAAGCCGTCGCTAAAGAAATTCTCGTCCCCCTCGGTTACGTTATCTTTATCCTCGACCACGATGCCGTCGAAAACTTCGTACCACCGAGCTATTTAGAGCGAATTTGCCTCATTATCAACGAAGCGGACAACCTCGCCCAAAATCGAGCCACCGCCGCCGCTCAAAGTAATAACAAAACCGAGCATATCCTCAGTTTGCTCGACGGAACCCTTTACCAAAGCATTATCGAAGACGAGCAAATTCACAATCGGCAAAAATTAGTGGTTTTGATGACCTGTAACACCGCCGAACGACTTGACCCGGCTTTGTTGCGGAAAGGTCGAGTGGATTTGACTTGTACTTTTGAGCATCGTTTTGTGTGAGGGCGATCGCGAATTATCATCGTTTATCTTAAGGTCGCGAGAAGACCCGCGCCATAAGGAACGTTGGCGACGGGATGAATCGCGACCCAAAAACAAACCTTTTCAGGTCTATCTTGCTCCTCAATGTACTCTTTGCTGCTTGTCAATAGTTATAGTCATTTCGATTGAGTTTGAGACATTCGATCCTTGCAGTTACAGGGTTTTAGCCAATATTTTGTCTCATCCCTACTTGGAACAACTATACCCCTCCATAACTAGAGACATAAAACTACTTGACCCTACAACCTTCTTTCCCCAGTAGATTTGTTTCAATTCAGTTTCAAACTGCTTAGATAAGACTCTACTCGTAGCGGTTTTCATCGAATTAACCAATTTGCTTAGTTGTTGTTGGGGAAGATGCGGTACACTAATCAACAGTCTATCACTCAGGGTCAATGTTTACCTCTCTAAAAATCAGGTTATATCCAAACCCAGAACAGCGTATTCAACTCTCAAGAGAGTTTGGATGCGCTCGGTTTGTGTTTAATCGGTTTCTTGATGAGTGGAATAAGGCTTACGAGCAAACAGGTAAAGGTTTAAGTTACACAAAATGCGCCAATCAATTGCCCGCTCTCAAACAAGAATTGCCTTGGTTAAGCAAAGTTGCCAGTCAAGTCTTACAGCAATCGCTTAAAAACTTAGACACAGCCTTCAAAAACTTTTTTAGAGGGACAGGTAGACATCCAAGATTTAAGTCAAAGCGTCGAAAGCAATCTGCAACTTATCCTCAAGGGTTCAAAATCAATGAACGTTCTATTAAGCTTCCTAAACTTGGTCAAGTCCGAGCCAAAGTTCATCGAAAAATCAAGGGTAAAATCAAATCCGTTACGGTTTCGATGACCCCATCGGGTAAATACTTTGCCTCCCTCAGAA
>JBKHDX010000132.1:0-13385 GCA_046541115.1 Spirulinaceae cyanobacterium
GTCGAACAGGAAGTCGCGGGTTCAAATCCCGTCAGCCCCGCTGTAGCAGCAGTTATACCAAATCCGATACGCCATAACCCACCTATTTTCTAGTCCGTGAAGACGGACTTTGCCCTCATTAGCCCCGGATTTTAATCCGCGGGCGGGTTATCGGGATAAACGGTGTATTGAAACCGGATTTAGTATTAGAGATATCATCCGCATCGGTAGCCAAGAGGTTGAAGGCGGGAGCCTGCAAAGCTCTTATTCCGTGGGTTCGACTCCCACCCGATGCTTGCGTTGCAGCGTAGCACAACGGTAGTGCGCCTTGCTCATAACAAGGAAAGTATGGGTTCGACTCCCATCGCTGCAACTGGATGTGGGGATAGTGTAATGGCTAACATTTCGGTCTCCAAAACCGACGCTCTGGGTTCGAGTCCCAGTCCCCGCGTTCCACCGTATCCCAACCCGCGAAGCTTACAAACGGTTATCAAACGGCAACGTTTGAGTAGGTTCGATTCCTACCGCCTCCGCCAACCTTGGAGGTGGTTAAAAAACAGCGTCTCATTCTTATATGGTGGATTCTCCCTGGTGCCGTAGGCAAATTGGTTAAGCCGCTTGACTTTCAATCAGGTGAATGCGGGTTCAAATCCCGTCGGCACTTTTTCAGTCATCAGTTAACAGTAATCACCTCATCAGGGGTTTTAGCAAACTGAAACGTATTACAAACCTGGGTTGGTATCCAAATTGGTGACGGAACTTGACTGTAAATCAAGTGCCTTTGTGCTAAACGTGGGGGTTCGAGTCCCTCCCAACCCATGCGCGGAGAGGTGGCTGAGTGGCTGAAAGCGTCCTCCTGCTAAGAGGAAACGGGGTGTTAAGCTCCGTCGAGGGTTCAAATCCCTCCCTCTCCGCCAGCGCTTGAGAGTGTGGTGTAACTGGACAACACATCAGTCTACGAAACTGAAGACGTGGGGGTTCAAATCCCTCCACTCTCGCTTTCCCCCGGTAGCTCAGTGGGTCAGAGCGCTGGTCTGAAAAACCAGAGGTCGTCAGTTCAATACTGACCTGGGGGACTTTTTTTCAGTCATCAGTCATCAGTCATCAGTCATCAGTTTTTTGGGCAGTCGGCAATCGGCAATCGGCAGTCGGGGAGGAGTCAAATTCTACCCCTCCAAAGACAGTCAGAAATTTGGCTGTTAGATGGACTCTCGAAAAATAGCTCAAAGCCTTACAGCTTAAACAAATTAGCAAATTACCACAACTGTTGACTGTTAACTGATAACTGATAACTGTGTTTTGCCTTGTAGCTCAATGGTGGAGCAAGCGGCTGTTAACCGCGAGGTTGTGGGTTCGAGTCCCACCGAGGCAGTTTTCCTATCAAAGTTAAGAACCCCGGTTTCTCTGGGCTTATCTAATAAAGTTAGGTTTTGACTTTAAAAACCGGGGTTCTAGAATCTTAAGATGTGATATCAATCTTTGCCGAGTAGACAAACAGGTAAAGTCGCTTGTCTCTGAAACAGGAAATTGTAGGTTCGACTCCTACCTCGGCAGTGATGGGAAGTACGCAAACAGGTAAAGCGACCTGCCTTTGAAGCAGATGTTTGAAGGTTCGATTCCTTCCTTCCCAGTATTTGCTCCTGTAGCCCAATTTGGCAGAGGCGGCTGATTCACTCATCAGTTTATGTATAGGTTCGATTCCTATCAGGAGTATGGTTATTTCAGTCATCAGTGGCCAGTAATCAGTTATCAATTAACTCAAGTTGGTCTTTGATGTTGATGTTTCAATTAACTCGAAAAAACTGTTGACTGTTTACTGATGACTGATAACTAAAAAAAAGCTCCTGTGGCCCAATTGGCAGAGGCGGCAGACTTAAAATCTGTTCATCGTGTGGGTTCGAGTCCCACCAGGAGTATGGTTGTTTCAGTCGTCAGTAATCAGTTATCAGTTATCAATGTATTCAAGTTAATTTTCACTGTTCATTCATCAATTAACTCAACAAAACTGTTTACTGATTACTGTTAACTGTTAACTGAAAATGACCGGGTGTAGCGCAGTTTGGTAGCGCGTCTGCTTTGGGAGCAGAATGTCGCAGGTTCAAATCCTGCCACCCGGATTTTTTACCCTTGTGACGGAACGGAAGACGTACTGTACTCAGAATGCAGGTTTTGTGGGTTCGACTCCCACCAAGGGTATGTTCAATTACCAATTAACAATTAACAATGCTTTATTTAAAGTCAAAGATGGTGGGCGATGCCCACCCTACACAATAGCTTTAATTAATCTTCGATTTTGATATTTCAATTCACTCGAAAAAGCTGTTGACTGATGACTGTTAACTGATAACTGAAAGAAAGCCCCCGTAGCCCAATCGGTAGAGGCTCTCTTGCTAAGAACCTAGTGAGTGCTGGTTCGAGTCCAGTCGGGGGTATGGTTGTTTCAGTCGTCAGTGGTCAGTAATCAGTTATCAATTGACTCAAGTTAGCTTTGATATTGATGTTTCAATTAACTCAAACAAACTGATAACTGATGAGGTGTTAACTGATAACTGAAAAAGCCTCTGCGACCAATTTTTTGCAGGTGTGATGTAAGAGGAAACATGAAACTTTCGTACAGTTTTCTTGCAGGTTCAAGTCCTGTCACCTGCTTGGTGTGCAGATGTGGTGTTAAGGGTCAACATCAAGACGTGGTATGTCTTGGCTGCGGGTTCAAATCCTGCCATCTGCTTTGATTTTGGGAATGTAGCTCAATGGCAAGAGCAATCGGCTTTTAACCGATTGGTTGTAGGTTCGAGTCCTACCATTCCCATGCTCGCAAGCGTGATGTAATGGGCAACATAAGGCTCTTGTAAAGCTTTTCTGCGAGTTCGAGTCTCGCCGCTTGCTTGCTGTTTTTATAATTGTAGTTATGGTGTTTTAAGAGGATTAATGTTAAAAGTGAGACGCAAGGAAATTGCCAAAGATACGGTCGATATTCTTCAACGTGGATATTACGAAACACAAAAAGTAGGAAATGTCAATATTTCCGAAAGTTTATCGTTTTGTTTAACGCAAACCAGGTGTTACAATCCCGAAGGTTTAGTGAGGCTTGAGGCTGAGGTTTTGTCTCAATCTCCTGCTTTTTCAGAAACCAAGTTTGAAGTTGAAAATGAAACGAGTTTACAGGGTGCAGAGCGCTTGGCAAGGTTAGAAAGGTTTGGGAAGATTGGCGTTTTAAATTTTGCTTCGGCAAAGAATCCGGGGGGCGGTTTTCTCAAGGGTTCACAGGCTCAAGAGGAAAGTTTGGCACGAAGTTCGGGGCTGTATCACAGTTTACTAAAGTGTCCTGAATATTACGAGTTTCATCGCAATTCGCGATCGCTCCTCTACTCGAACCATATCATCTATTCGCCCGGTTGTCCGGTGTTTCGCACCGATGATGGCACGTTGCTTGATGAACCCTATGGTGTGGATTTTATTACGTCTCCTGCGCCAAATCTGGGAGCAATTGAACGCAATGAACCGGAGGCGAAAAAGCAAGTACCGGAAGTGTTGCGCGATCGCGCCTCAAAAATCCTGACTCTAGCAGCATATCATAATTGTGATGCTTTGGTTTTAGGGGCTTGGGGTTGTGGCGTTTTCCGTAATAATCCGGCAGTCGTCGCGCAAGTTTTCGCAGATTTGTTATTACCGAGTAGCGCGTTTTGGGGGCGATTTAATACGGTTCTATTTTCAGTTTTAGATCGAAGTTCCGAGCCAAACATATTTCGAGAATTTCGCGATCGCTTTTCGTAATCAATCTCGATCGAATTCATTTTTAAGAATTTGCTCAACTTGGATCATTAGAGGAGATATTTTATTTTCAATAATATCCCAAATAATATCATCTTCTACACTGAAATAAGCATGAATTAAAATATCGCGGAGTCCTGCAATTTTTCGCCATTCTATTATGGGATATTTTTCTTGCAGTTCTACAGGAATATTTTTAACAGCTTCGCCAATAAAAAGTTGTGTAACAGCATTATAGCAAAATTAAAAACCCTTTTCTCCTGCGGATATGGTGTAATGGTAGCACCTAAGCCTTCCAAGCTTTTAGTACGAGTTCGAGTCTCGTTATCCGCTTTTAAATAATGCGAGTGTGATGTAGTGGATAGCATCTGAGTACGCCATACTCAGCGCACGGGTTCGAGTCCCGTCTCTCGCTTGTTTAGTCCTGTAGCTCAATGGGTAGAGTCCTTGTCTTACAAACAAGTTGTTGCAGGTTCGAGTCCTGTCAGGACTATGATTTAGTTTCCTCATTCGGGTAACTTAAATCGATTGGTTTGGGAGTGTAACTCAATGGAATAGAGTATCGATCTTCTAAATCGAATGTTGTAGGTTCGAGTCCTACCACTCCTGTTTATTGTTAACTTTTGGAGGTATGCTTTCTTTGTATTTAATTTGGCTTTTTAATTTCGCGATCGCGCTCTATTTTAGCGTGTCCTAACCCCTACGAGCCTACATACATAGTACGAGAGGAACTTATGCTGCCGTCTGACGGTAGGCGCTTGGAAAAAGGGAGTGCGGAGAACCCGGTAGGTTGGCTTAGAGGCAGCCATCCTTTAAAGAGTGCGTAGTAGCTCATCGGCGGAGTCCCCTGAGTACCTGAGAAAGCGCAAAACGCTCTAGAAACTTACACGTTATTGTAATTTATTGAGGGCGCGATCGCGTAGCGGCGGGCTTCACCCGATCGCGAAATTTGTCGTTCTGGTACTGTAGATAAAAAAGGTTGAGTTGAAAAATAAAACATGACTATTTACTTTTACAGTACCCGCGAGACTTACGGCTGTTTTTCTAATTTTTCCCGTCATGGTTTTGAGTTAGATGGGTTTTATTGGCTCACCAGCGAACATTATTTTCAAGCCTATAAATTCATCGAAACTGACCCAGATTGGTTTGCTAAAATTCGCGATATAAAAACGCCCAGAGAAGCGGCAAAAATGGGACGCGATCGCGCTCATCCGTTGCGCCAAGATTGGAATGACGTTAAAGACGAAATTATGAAGCAAGCTGTCCTCAAAAAGTTTCAAACTCATGCCGATATTCGCGAAATCTTACTGAATACAGGAGATAATTTATTAGTTGAAAATGCACCCAATGATTATTATTGGGGCTGTGGCAAAGATGGAAGCGGTCAGAATAAGTTAGGCTTAGTTTTAATGGAAGTGCGCGTACTTTTGCAACAATAAAGGTGAACTCATGTCTAAATTTTAAATTTAAAAACGCGATTAAAATAGTCAGGATTAAGAACCCCGGTTTCTCTGGTGAAATTTCAACTAAATCGGATATACAAATTAGAAACCGGGGTTCTAGAAAACCATAATTTGGGGGCTTGGTGTAACGGTAACATGAGACTCTTGCACAGTCTTGATAGGGGTTCGATTCCCCTAGTCTCCATTCTTGGTGTCTGAAGTCGAAGGGGTCGAGACGCTGGCTTGTGGAGCCAGTTAATAGCGGGTTCGAGTCCCGTCGGATGCCCTTTTCAGTTAACAGTTAACAGTCATCAATTTTTTCTAATATTTGGAAGTTGCGGCTAATGGTTAGCAATCTATCTCGAAAATAGACGTACAGCGAGACTGTAGGGGTTCGATTCCTCCAGCTTCCGTGAAATAGGGAAGATGCGGCTCATGGCGAGCAACTTGTTTTGAAAACAAGCATATAGTGAAACTATAGGGGTTCGATTCCTCCATCTTCCGTGAAACCGCTAGAGGCTAAAAAGTGAAGCGCAGTGCTGATAACGCTGATTTAGGAGGGGCAGTACCTCCCTAGCGGATTTATATTAGAATCAAGAATCAATTTCTGTAATATCAACAGAATCACGGGTTTCGACGCGATCGCGGCCGAGGCGTTTGGCTTGATATAAAGCGCAATCGGCTTGGGCAATTAAGGTTTCGGGTAAGATATCTTTATTAGGGATGACAGTCGCCACACCGATACTTATGGTGAGCATTTCGTCAGGTAAACCACTAATCTGAGTTTGGTCGTGGACAATACCGAGAGATTTGACGCGATCGCGAATTTTGTGGGCGATCGCAACCGCAGCATCTAAAGAAGTATGGGGTAACAAGATTGTAAATTCTTCCCCACCATAACGAGCAATTAAGTTTTGGGGTTCTTTAATGGTACTTTTGAGAGTTTTAGCCACTAACTGCAAACAAGTATCGCCAGCAAGTCGGCCGCGGGTGCGATTAAATAGTTTAAAGTAATCTAAATCTCCAAAAATTAAGCTCAAGGGCAAATTACAACCTTGTTGTTCTTGCCAAATTTGTTTGAGATAATCGTCAAACTGACGGCGATTTCCTAATCCAGTTAATTCATCGACTGAAGCCAAAGGGGGAGGTGGAGACTCCGCGATCGCGATGGTGGTTTTCAACTCTTTAGATTTGAGATGTTCGCGGAAAAACTGTCTGTAAAGCTGACAGCGCGGTAATGCTAAATCCCCCTCAAACCGAATCAAGCCCATACTTTCGAGTTGAAAAGCGGCGATCGCGTCCAGGGAAACTCCTTGTTCGGCTTGAATGACAGTTTCAAAGGCGATCGCTAATTTTGGGTTAGCTTGTAAATCAAACAGATGACTGCGTAAATGATCGCTATAAATTCCGGCAGGAGTAGCGGCATTTTCCAGCAATGTTTCCCAACTCAAAGGATTTTGGCTGAGGTGACAAAATGCCATATTAACCAAATAAGGATGACCGCCAATATAATTATATAAAGCCAATAAAGCGGGGCTATTTTCGGTTGTTAATTCTGTTAGACCATAACGTTCGGCTAAAGTTTGGACTTGTTCTAGAGTAAAATCAGGCAGTTGGACAACTAATCCAATATTCAACGGGGATTGATTGAGATTGAGAGATTGATAAATTTGGGTACTATAAACCAAAACAAAGCGAAGTTTTTGCCACAAAGAAGATTGAATTGACTTTTCGTACCAAGAGCGCAACAACGGCAAAAAATCTTGGGAGATTTGTTCGTATTGAAACAGACAATCTACTTCATTCAGGACAAGCAGTACCGGATTTTTCAAGGTGGGTAGTAGATACTGTTCAAAGTAAAGCCGACAGCTTAACTTACTGCCTAATACATCAGTTTGCCAATATTCATCAAGGCGGGATTCAAGATTAAGTTGACGGCTGGTATTCGCGCAAAACCAGCGTAAAAGTCGGTCGGTAGATTCAAAAATAACAAGATCGGCTTCTTGAAAATTAATTTGAATACAGTGATAACCCCGATTTTGGGCGTGGTCTAATAAGCGAATTAAAAAACTACTTTTCCCGGTTTTTTGAGAACTTTTAATCCGAATCGCGCAAGGTGATTGCTCAATTTCTTCGTAAACACGGGCTTCAATGGGTGAACGTTCGATGTAGAGCGGAGAATGAGCAGGAAGCGGACCGCCCAGAAAATCGAGGGCATTAATAGCAGGATTTGGGTCTAAAACCGGGGCAGGTGGAGCGGTTTGGGGTAGATGTTGTTCTAAAATCAGATGGAGGTTTTTCTTGGTAACTCGTTCTTGGAGAGTGGCAGAAAGGTCTTGCCACAAACGCGCCCCGACTTCTTTGATGTAATCGCTACCATAAGCAGAATCGCGGGCGATCGCTGCATAAGTTTGGCCTTGCCAAGACTGCCATAATACCAAGCGTTCTATAGGCGAAAGAGGTCTGAGGAGCAGCTTTTGTTCCACTACACCAATTAAATTTTGAACATCCATCGAAGATCGCGTTTGCACGTTTTTGAGACTTGAAGTTGAGTTACATTCGATTCTAACGCTTTTTCCCACTTTTCCCACTTTTCCCCCTTTGGGGCGATCGCCTGCCTGGAGAGAGTCGAGGACAACTAAGCCCATGAGAGTAGAGGAACGAGCTTAACCTTAAAAGTTTTTAACAGCAAAAGCCGGATTTTTAGGTAGCACACTCGAACATCCAATCCCTGGGAAATTAAGGCTTTTTTCTCCTCATTCAGCCGCTCTTTTCTACCACAATCTCATGACGTTAACCGCAAATTTTGGTCAAGATAAGCGCAACAAAAAAAGCGATCGCGCCCCTTCAACCCGTCTTCATCACCCCCAGAAAATTAAAATTAGAAAGACCTTATTTTCCCCGCAAAAAGCGAAATATCATACTTTTCTGCCCCAAGAAGATGATAAAATTGAAATAACCATTGATTTATAAGAAAAAATGTTAAAAAATATTATTTTTGTTTCTAATCCTTAACAAAACTGAGTTATGCATAAGTCAGCCGTTTCTAGTAGTTTCTCTCAGGACGAAAACTCCAGTAAGAAGACTACAGACTGCAATCTCTCAAAAAAAAGCGACAAACTTGCCCAAAACCTACAACGATCGAGAATTTTGCCACTACTTCTTCCACCTCTGTGCTTTGCCCCAACCCCTTGCGTCTAGCCCTCAACTCTCGTCGCGAGATTGCCCCCTGCCCGGCAAGCAAGAAACCTCTCTAGCACTTGTGCTAAAACAAGAGAATTGCCGCACAAATTACGCTTCGTTGCCCCTTGTCCCCCCTGCCGACTTCTTCTGAGTTTTAAGCTGCTTTTCCCCGACCGCCCCGCACGCCATGATTTCTACTTCTCTTGATGAGCGTTTTTTCAACCTCTCTCTCGACTTATTGTGTGTCGCCGGACAAGATGGTTACTTTAAACGGCTCAATCCTGCTTGGACTGAGGTTTTAGGCTATAGCGAAGCAGAACTTAAAGCTCGTCCCTTTCTTGACTTTGTGCATCCGAGCGATCGCGCCGCCACCCTAACCAAAGCCGAAAGACTCCTAACCGGAGAAACAAACGTGCGGTTTGAGAACCGCTATCGCGCCAAAGACGGTAGTTATCGTTGGTTAGCTTGGACTTCTACTTTGTCTGCCGAAGACCAATGTATTTACGCCGTTGCCAGAGATATTACCGAGAGTAAAGTCGCCGCCGCCACCCAACAAGCCCTACTCGATGCCCTCCCCGACATGATGTTTCGCTGTCGCGCTGATGGGACATTGATCGACTATAAACCCGCCAAAAATCTAGAAGCCCTACTTCCCCCCGACCAATTTTTAGGCAAAACCCTGTGGGAAACCATGCCCTCCGATTTAGCCGATCGCATCTTTCAAGCCCACGAACAAGCCCTCCTGTCTCAAACCGTCGAAATCATCGAATACGACCTTGAAATGCCCGACGGTCTGCATTTCTACGAAGCCCGCATCGTCGCTTGTAGCAACGATGAAGTCATTTCCATTGTGCGGGACATTACCAACTATCAACGCAGCGTCAGAGAACTCCAATGGCGATCGCGCCTGGCCGCCCTTAAATCCGACATCGGCCTTGCCCTAGCCCAAAGCACAGACCTTAAAGGGATGCTGCAACAATGCACCCAAGTCATCGTCGATCGCCTCGATGCCGCCTTTGCCAGAATTTGGACAACGAACAAAGCCGGAGATACCCTCAAACTCCAAGCCAGTTCCGGCCTCTATACCCACATCAACGGTCCCCACAGTCGCATCCGAGTCGGGGAAGATCGAATCGGTCGCATCGCCGCTTTCGGTCAACCTCACCTGAGCAACGACGTTCTCAACGATTCACAAGTGAGCGATCGCGACTGGGCCCGACGAGAAGGCATGGTCGCCTTTGCCGGGTATCCCCTGATCGTCAATCAAAAAGTCATCGGCGTGATGGCCTTATTCGCCCGTCAAACCTTAGAACAAAACGTTCTCGAAGCCCTCAGTACCGTTGCTAACGAAATCGCTGTCGGCATCGAATACAAACGCACCGCCATCGCTCTAAAAAATAGCAAAGAACAACTGCAACTCGCCCTCGTCGGCAGTGCCTTAGGCTATTGGGATTGGCATATTCCCACCGGGAAAACTTACTTCGACGTGCAGTGGAAGCAAATGCTCGGCTACGAAGACCACGAAATCGAAAACACCTATCAAGCCTGGAAAAAACTCATTCATCCCGACGACAACCCCCAAATTTTCAGTCAACTGCAAACCTATCTGCGGGGGGAAGCGCCACTGTACGAAGTCGAACTGCGGATGCTCAATAAAAACAAGCAATGGCAGTGGATTTTAGCTCGCGGTAAGGTCTTTGAACGGGACGAAGCCGGAAATCCCATCCGTATGACCGGAACCCACCTCGACATCAACGACCGCAAAACCGCCGAAGCCGCCCTTCGCAAAAGCCAACACCAACTCCAAGAAGCCCAACGCATCGCCAAAATCGGCAGTTGGGAAATGGAAGTCACCAGCAACAAAATTTCTTGGTCAGAAGAACTCTTTGAAATTTACGGCTTTAAATCCGGCAAACCCCCCACCTTCCTCGAACTCCTCAAAACCATTCACCCCGAAGATCGGCAAAACTGGCTCAAACAGATTCAGCAAGCGATCGCCCAGGGCATTCCCTACGCCCTCGATCATCGCATTATTCGACCCGACGGCGAACTGCGTCACCTTAACGGTCGCGGTGAAGCGGTGTGCGACGAAACCGGGCAAATCGTCCGCTTAATCGGGACGGCAATGGATATTAGCGATCGCGTTTCGGCAGAACTTGAAACCCAACTCCTGCTGGCCGTCATTCAAGCCATCAACAACACCTCCGACCTCGAAAGCGCCATCAACACCGTACTCAACTTGATCTGCACCACCATCAACTGGGACATCGGCGAAGCCTGGATTCCCGCCCCCGACGGCCAAACCTTAAATCGCGTACCGGGAGGATACAGTTGCGATCGCACCCTCAACGACTTTTTAAACGGAAGCCAAGGAGTCGTCTTTCGCCCCCATCAAGGCGTACCCGGTCGCACTTGGACAGCGCAACAACCCGAATGGCACGAAGATATTTCCCAAGTTAGCCCCGACATCTGTTGTCGCACTCAACTCACCACCCAATTCCGCCTCAAAACCTGTTTTAGCATTCCCGTTCTGATTCATCGCACCAACGGCACACAAGAAGTCTTAGCTGTCTTGCTCTTTTTCAAACGCACCGCTTCGACCGAAGACCCCCGTTTAATTCAACTCATCGAAGCGATCGCCCTGCAACTCGGCGCACTGGTCGAGCGCAAACAAACCGAAATCGAACTACTCCGCATCAAAGCCGCCGTCGATGGCAGTAGCGATGCCGTGGGGATGACCGATCTCAACGGTCAGGTGATCTACCACAACCGAGCCATGACCGAACGCTATGGCTGGACTCCAGACGACCTCAACCACGAAGATGGCGGCCCAGGCTTACTCCATGCCGATGTTGACAAAGCCTTTGAAGTCTTCCAAGCCATTCAAAACGGCCAATCTTGGATTGGTGAAGTCGATCTCAAAACCCGCGACGGCGAAATTGTCCACAACCTCTTGCGGGCTGATTGCATTCGCGATCGCGACGGCAAACCCATCGGCCTAATCGGCATTCACACCGACATTACCGAACGCAAACAAGCCGAAGCCCGCCTCCAAGAACAACTCAAACGAGAAATTCTCGTCTCCAAAATTCTCGACCGCATTCGTTCATCTCTCAACCTCGAAGCCGTCTTGCAAACCGCCGTTGATGAAATTCGGTATTTCCTGCAAACCGATCGCACCGTGATTTATTGCTTTGATGAAAACTGGGTGGGTGATGTCACCGTCGAATCCGTCGCCCCCGGTTGGAAACCGATTATTGGCATGAGTATCGCCGACGAATGCTTCCCCACCGAATACGCCCACCTTTATCACCAAGGCCGCATTCGCGCCATCGAAGATGTTAACAACTCCGACCTCGCTGATTGCCACAAACAACTTTTGCAAGACTTACAAGTGCAAGCCAACCTGGCCATCCCCATTTTACAAAGTCCCCCCGACGACGATGGTAATAGCCCCGATCGCTTGTGGGGCTTACTAATCGCCCATCATTGCCAAAGCCCCCGTCCCTGGACAGAATCCGAGATTGATTGCTTAGAAGGCATTAGCATCCAACTCGCGATCGCCCTGCAACAATGCAACCTCTTTGAACAAGCCCAAAACGAACTCAACGAACGGATCGCCGCCGAAGCTGCCCTTAGAGAATCCGAAACCCGCGAACGAGAACGGGCCCTAGAACTCGAAACCCTCCTCAAAAAACTGCAAAAAACCCAAGCCCAACTGGTGCAAAGCGAAAAAATGGTGTCTCTCGGTCAACTCGTCGCCGGAGTCGCCCACGAAATCAACAACCCCGTGGGCTTTATCTATAGCAACGTTTCCCACGCCAAAGACTACGCCAGCGACTTGATCGAAATTATTTCCCTATACCAAAAACACTACCCCGACCCCGACGTTGAAATTAGCGAAACCCTCGATATCTTAGACCTCGACTTTCTCAAATCCGACTTTCTCAAACTGTTGCAATCTATGGCCGATGGTGCCAATCGCATTAAAGACATTGTGCTATCTTTGCGAACTTTCTCCCGACTCGATGAAGCCGAGAAAAAAGAAGCCGATTTACACGCCGGGATTGAAAGCACCTTAATGGTTCTTAAAAGTCGCCTGCGCCGAACCGCCCATCGTCCTGCCATCGAAGTGATCAAACAATTCGACTCCCTCCCCCGAATTGAATGTTATCCCGGTCAACTCAACCAAGTTTTAATGAATCTCATTAATAACGCTATTGATGCCCTAGACGAAAAATACAAACGGAATCCTGACTTCGGCCCCACCCTCCGCATTACCACCACCACTCAAGCCAACGAGCAAAATCCCCAACGTCCAACCGTTTGCATCGCGATCGCAGACAATGGAGACGGTATTCCCCCCGATATCAAAGAACGCATCTTCGACCCCTTCTTTACCACCAAACCCATCGGCAAAGGAACGGGATTAGGCTTATCCATTAGCTATCAAATTATCGTCGATCGCCACGGCGGCCAACTCGAATGTTGTTCCCAACCCGGTCAGGGAACCGAGTTTTTGATTGCAATTTAGTCGTTTGTCCTTGGTCATTGGTCATTTGTCCTTTGCTATTAGTTAATTGTGTAGGGTGGGCATCGCCAGCCCTGTCAAGGTGTAATACCAAATCCGGTTTCGATACACCGTCTATCCCGATAACCCGCCCGCAGATTAGAAGTCCGGGGCTAATGAGGGCAAAGTCCGCTTTCACGGACTCAAAAAAATTAAGCGTGAATGTACGGAACTTAATTGGAATGACTATAGTATAATTTTCAGCAGGCGAGAATAACCCTCAAAGCCCCATTTTGTAGTCCTTGGCGCTCGCATCGTTACCACTTAATAACCGACTGAAAGCTCGAAGCCCAGTTCTTTTCTTCCCTCTCCTCCCCCTCTTCCCACTCTTCCCCCTCAAAAGGCAAGTAAGACCGAGTGCGAAGTCTAATACCTTGAAAGGGCTGGGTGGGTATCAACCCAACCTACGGTAAAATCAAAAGCGAATCATTCATCATTCA
>JBKHDX010000133.1:0-13316 GCA_046541115.1 Spirulinaceae cyanobacterium
GGGGAAACCCCGCCCCTACTGCCCAAAAAACTGATGACTGATGACTGATAACTGATAACTGAAAAAAGCTGCCTAAGACTCCGATCGCGCCGATGTAACGTCACCTTCAGCTACATTGGGAGAATCCGAGTCTTTATCTTCGATTTGACGATCGAGGGCTTTTTTGGCAATTTTGGTAACATACCAAGTGACTGCGATCGTGGCGATAACGCCGATAATATTGAGAATGAGACGGACGCGATCGCCACTTCCGGTAGCAGCAATACGGGGAAGATAGCCCAAATATACATAAGCCACTGTCCCCGGCATCATACCAATCCACGACGCGAGGACATAATCTCCCAGGGAAACTTGGGTTACGCCAAAGGCATAATTCAGGAAAACAAAGGGAAAAACGGGAGAAAGTCGGGTTAAGCCGACAATTTTCCAGCCTTCTTTCGCGACGGCGTTATCAATGGCTTTGAATCGCGGTTGTTTTTCGATTTGCTTGGATACCCAACCCCGCGCGAGATAACGACCAATCAAAAATGATACGGTTGCGGCTAGGGTAGAAGCCACGGAGACGAGAATTGAGCCTTTGACGACACCGAAAATAAATCCGGCACCGAGGGTTAAAACTGCCCCGGAAATGAGGAATACTGAGGCAACGATATAAATGGCAATAAACGCGATCGCCCCCCAAGCCCCTAAGCCTTCAATCCAGTTTAAAGCAGTTTCGAGTAAAGCGTTAATTTGACTGAATAAACCAAACATTTGAGCCGCGATAATCGCTCCAGCAACAACAACAAAGATGGCGATAAATTTCAGGATTTTCTGATTCAAAATTGAATCCTCCGATTGCTTGAGTTTTAAATTAATGAGCCGCCACAACTAGAGCCACTTCCGGCGGTACAACCGTAGCAATAGGGGGCAGTTTGAATGGTAGAAATTAAGTCTAAATTATTGGCTGCTAATAACTTAGAAACCGTCACGACTTCCCCGTTAGGCATTTTTGCGGGTAAATTTTCCATTTGGTTAAAGTCGCAGTCGTAAACATTACCCAGGTAATCGACAGAAAGCTCGTTGCGACACATCAACTGCGGCACAGTTTCGCTGTTGTAGTTATCTTCTAAAAAGCGTAAATACGTTTGATGCCAGCCTCGACGCTGAAAGTATTGTTTAGTGCGACCAATGGGCAGATTAGTAATGGTAAGAAGATGATTGAATTGAATGCCAAAATATTCTTCTAAGTAGGCTTTATAATCCTTTTCTAGCTTTTCTTGAGCCGGAGGAAGATTAAAGTCTTCGCTCATGGGTAAAGCAGGATTATAAACCAAGTCTACAATTAATTTGGGGTCGCGTCCGTATCCCCAAGCATTCAATTGTTGTAATGCTTTTATCGATTCTTCATAAACGCCTGCTCCTCTTTGCTTATCGACGTTACTTTGTAAATAGCAAGGTAGAGAAGCCACAACCCGCACTTTATGTTGTGCGAAGTATTGCGGTAATTCTTCAAACCCCGGCTCAAAAAAGATGGTTAAATTTGACCGGACAATAATCTCTTTATTTTGGGCAAAAGCAGCTTCGACTATGGGCTTAAAGCCATAGTTCATTTCCGGCGCACCTCCGGTTAAGTCTACGGTTTGAATCTGGGGAAAACGGTTGATAATTTCGATTAACTGTTCGCAGACTTCTGGGGATAATTCTTCGGTACGTTTGGGCCCGGCTTCAACGTGACAATGGGTACAAGCGAGATTACATCTACGCCCTAAGTTGATTTGTAAAACGCTTATTTGCTGTTTGCGAAGGGGTTGTTTAATTTTGTCTTGGAAAGGAGTTAGTTTTGTGTTTTTAGCGGCAGATTTTTGATGGATTTGTGTCATTAGTAGGAATTCAATGGATTTAATGGCAATATTAAGAAAAGCAAGACGGAAGAAATACTACTGTTCCGTCTTGACTAAGCAGTGAAAACTAACAGCAGCTACTCGAATCACAACTGGGAGTATTTGTGGTTTGGGTGACTTGATAATCTGCCCCTTTTGTTTCTTTGGGGTTACGAATTTGAGGGCGATCTCCCGTGAATTTTTCGGCTTGGTCTAGGGGAATTTCTTGATAGGGTTCGATGGCAATGATATCTTTAGCATAAGGGCTATCGGGTTGGGTTAAAATCTGAAAGGTTTTATCGCAAACTGCCACGCGATCGCCCCGACGATAAGTATTATTATCATCGTCTTGAACTTGTTGCCAAGGGCCTTTATAAATAACGGCTTGATTGCGCTCCCAAGCATCTCCTTCTTTACCTTTATAAGCGCTCACCGTCATTGAGCGAAATTCAATGCCATTTACCACTTGCCAAGGCTCTTTTTGATAGGAAAGAATTGAGATGCCATAAAACCCTGCGGCTGCAAACATTTTCAAGAAATCTGCTTCGAGAAATGCCCCGGAAATACAGCCACTCCATAAGTCCGGGTCGCTCATCATTTCCGGTGTCGGCACTTCGTCGCAGACAATATCGGAAATAACAGCCCGTCCGCCTTTTTTCAAAACGCGATAAATTTCTTGAAACAATTGTTTTTTGTCTTCAGGACGTACTAAATTTAAGACACAGTTAGATACAACTACATCAACGGTATTATCTGCAACGAGAGGATGTTGCTGTCGTTGCTCAGAAGCTTTGATTTCTAAAGCAGTCAGTCCCGTAACAGAATCGATGGGGTGAGATTTTAGCCAACTGTTGAGTTTGTCTAAATCGAGCTTTAAGTCTTGGATTTTACCCTTGACAAAGCGCACATTATTATAGCCCAGTTTTTGACTTATTTCTGGCTGATATTTACGTGCCAGATTCAGCATCTCGTCGTTAAAATCAACCCCGATCACTTGGCCTGAATTTCCAACTTTTTGCGCTAGGATGTAACAATTTTTTCCGGCTCCAGATCCCAAATCAACTACAGTTTCGCCGGGTTTGACATAGCGAGTTGGGTCGCCACAACCATAGTCTTTTTCAATGATTTCTTGTGGTAAAATGGCAAGATAATTGTTATCGTATTCTGTCGGACAACAAAGACTCGCTTCTCGCTGTTTGGCTCCGGCTTGATAACGCTCTAAAACAGCATTTTCGAGATGATCGAGGGAGGATTGGGAATTGAGGGTTGTATCTGTCATAACACCTTAAGTTACAGTCAATTTAGTCCTCAGTTTAGGATACATAGGTTTGCATCCACTGAGTTTCAATTTTCTTAGCATACTGATTTTATTTAAAGGGTCGCACCTGAAATTTTCCTGAGAATTTCCTGTAGGATTTCTCAAGCCAGGGAATCGAAGTGTGATTTTCACTTATTTGGTTTTTGTTGGCAATATAAGCTAATTTTCGTAGATAATATAAATCATTGAGCAATAAAGCAGCTTTTTCCTTAAAATTAATACGGTTTTAACTGTATTGCTATTTCTCGGTTTTTACGCAAACCACAAAAAGGCGATCAAAACTGCGGTTAAGATTAACGCAAAAATGACCGCCCACACTACGCGATGGCTCAAAATCCCGATGGTTGCGACGACGGCCACCGCTAACAGGAAAACGCCTAAATAGGCGATATTCTGCCCCGTTTTGTTGATCAGGAGGCTGTCTAAGTCGGGGTCGTCTTCGATGGCTTCTAGGGGTGTTTCTGGTTGGCTGAGGGTAGATTGTGCATCACTCACCCACCCCAACTCTAGCTGTATTGCAGGGATGGGGGAGGGGGTAGAGTGTTGTAGGGAAACGGGAAACAGGAGAAAAGCAATTTCAGCGAACACAATTTAAGCCTAAAATCTAGAACCACTCAATGAATATACATTGACACCCATTATTTTTGACTGTAATACTAAGCCATCCGTTTAAGCTTTTTCAGCCATCTCTACTGAACTACCATAACGCTGAAAAATTTCATCAATCATCCATTCGGCAGTAACTTTAAAATTGTGAATTGGCGTTGGTAGCAATTCAAGATACATGGCTTGTCGGATTAAATGGCCGGGTTTTCCTGTGACTTGAAAACGGTCAAAGAGGTTAGCCGCACTATCTTTAAGACCTAGCTTGAGCATCGATCCTCGGAGGTTCACATCTGCTGGGGTAAGTTCTTTGCCGTCGCAAAGATTGTTAATATTATGGGCGATGGTTGCTCCTTCTTGGTAAGCCACTTGCGCCAAGGGGGGTAAAATACATTCTTGTTCGGCGGCACAGTCACCCCCGGCAAAAACTTCGGGAAAGTCGGGTAATTGCAATGTAGGTTTGACCATGACGCGACCGTGGCGATCGCGATTGGTTTGGGGAATCGGTAACTGTCGAATCAGAGGATGACAGCACACCCCCGCCGTCCAGAGAAACGTGGCTTGGGGTAGAGTGTGAGTTTGGTCTTGGTATTGATACACGATGCGATCGCGTTTCACCTCAGTCACCCTATGCTCAAAGCACAACTCAACGGGAAGGGTACGTTGTTGCAGGGATTTTCGCGCGATATCTCGCACCTGAGCGTTAATATCTTCTTGTAAAATCTCTGTGTCTTTCTCGAACAACAACAATCGCAAATCTTGGGGATCGCCGCCTAAGTCAGCGTACCAATTCGGTAACAAATCCCCTAAGGTTCCGGCCAATTCTACCCCAGCCGGGCCGCCTCCCATACAAGCTACAGTCAAGAGTTGCTGGCGTTTTTGCGAATCTGAGGTTTGACTGGCTTGTTGCAGACAAGACCGCAGATGGCGTTGCAGTTTCGAGGCATCTTGTTGATTGCGGAAAGGAAAGGAATACTCTTTTGCGCCTTCAATACCTAAATAATTAACAACACTGCCTAACGCTAACACCAAGTAATCGTAATCATAGCTTGTACCTGCGGCCAGATGAACGCAACGTTGCGGCAAATTAATGTTTTCAATGTAGCCTTGTACAAAGGTAACGTTACGGTTTTCTAAAAGTTCGTCATAGCGAGGACACACTTGTTCTGCGTCCATTTCTTCGCTGAAAAACTCATACAACAAGGGCTGAAAGGTAAAGCGATCGCTTTTATCAATTAAGATAATTTCGCGAGAACAATTGTGGCGATCGAGATGCAGGGCTGTAAATAAGCCGGTAAAGCCAGCTCCCAAAATGACAATCGGTTGGGTGGGTTCAGTCATAATGAATAATCTAGGGTAAGGTTTAGACAACAATTCCGAGGCTAGAGTTGGCTTTAAATCATCTCTTTGACTTGACCAGAGAGAACCGTTAACGCGATTTTCTCGGCGTTGGGTTCACCCTGCATCATCGATTGGGCCAGCTTTTGCGCTTGGTCTTGATTCATTTTCGCAGGGATAGGAAACTCTAGGGGATCGACGATCGCATCAATAATGACCGGGGCTTTTACCGCGAGGGCTTCGTCTAAAATGTCGCCGCAACTCTCTGGATCGTCAATCGTGAAGCCTTGACCGCCGCAAGCTCGCGCAAACGCCGCATAATCAATGGATTCAAGGTCACAGCCATATTCGGGATTGCCTAAAAAGAGCATTTGCTCCCACTTGATTTGCCCCAGGCTATTATTTTTAATAACGATAATTTTGATCGGTAGGTTATATTTCACGCAGGTGGCAAACTCTGCCATCAGCATCGAGAAACCCCCATCTCCGACAAAAGCCACGCATTGACGGTCAGGATAAGCCAACTGGGACGCGATCGTGTAATTCATTCCACAAGCCATAGAAGCCATCATCCCGGAAACCGAGTGCATTTGACCTTGTTTAGCTGCAATGTGTCGGGCCCACCAAGCGGTCACTGTACCCGAATCACAGGAAACAATGGCATTATCATCTAAGCGTTGACCGAGGCTGTGGGCGATTATCTGGGGTTTCAGGGGTTTTCGAGCCGGATTTTCCCGTTGATCCATCAGTTCTCGCCAATCTTGCATTTTGGCTTGAGTTTGCTGTAAAAAGCTTTGGTCTTCTTTCTCCTGAAGGCGCGGTAACAACGCATCTAAAGTCAAACGGCTATCGCTGGCTAATGCCACATCTACCGGATAGCGTAAACCAATCCGAGCCGGATCGATATCAATTTGAATCCCTTTGGCTTGTCCCGGTTGGGGTAAATATTCCATATAAGGAAAAGATGTCCCTACCATCAGCAAGGTATCGCAATCTTCCATAACTTCTTGGGAAGGTTTTGTACCGAGTAAGCCGATACAACCTGTAGTCAGGGGATGATCGTCAGCCACCACCGCTTTTCCGAGGAGGGCTTTAACAATAGGTGCGCTTAATTTTGCTGCCACTTTCTCTAAAGCTTTGCTGGCTTTTAATGCTCCTCTCCCGGCCAAAATTACGACTTTTTGACCTTCATTTAAGAGGGCTGCGGCTTGGTCTAAATTGTCTCGAGAGGGTAGAGGAATGCCTGAAGAAAATACATCCGAGGTATGGTGAGGAATGTTGCGAAATGTGCCTTGATTTTTGGCTTTTTGGGATTGGAAATCAACGGGAAAGGTAATGTGGGAAACAGCGCGATCGCGTAATGCTGCACGACAAGCCAAATTCGTCACGGTTTCGACATGGGCAGTTCCCATTACTCGCGTATTATACCCGGCCACATCCATGAAAACTTTATCGAGATCGACATCCTGCTGAGAATGGGTATTAATCAGATCGTGGTAATGATGTCCGGTAATGGCTAATACGGGCTGACCGTCCATTTTGGCATCGTATAAGCCATTGAGTAAATGCAATCCACCCGGGCCAGATGTTGCCAAACAAACCCCCAGTTTCCCAGTATATTTGGCATAGCCACAAGCCATCAAAGCAGCGCTTTCTTCATGACGAACTTGGATAAAACGAATTTTGTCTTGGCGCTTACGCAGGGCTTCCATAATGCCATTAATGCCATCCCCCGGCAGCCCAAAAATAAATTCTACGCCCCAGTTGAGCAGGGTATCAATCATTACATCAGATGCGGTTTTATTCATTTCTTTTCCTTGTTATAACGTCTGGCTCGATATGATTTTGGACAAGAAGCTATTTCTCAAAATACAAAAAACCATAAGCACCTGCTCAGAATTATTTACCCATTTATTTTCGCTGTAACCCTTGCTGAATAAGGATTTTGGAATTTGGCAATAGATAATTTATTCAATGTAAGAGCTTAGAAATTTTGATACTTTTAAGGTCAATCCCAGTCTTCTTGCAATATATCTAAAGCTTAGAATTACAACTCTCTAGAGTTCTTCCATCACAAGAGAGATATCCCAAGGGCGAAAAATTTGTGGGCAAATGGCAATACTGCCATCTGTCATAAAAAGAGAGCTTTTGCGGGTTAGTCATTATTCAAGGAAATGCGCGATCGCCTTTGTTTTTTACAAAACTGAGTCGAGAAGTAAGATTTTATCAAAATATGTTTTGATTTACATTTAGCTTCGATTAAATATAAGTCTCATCCATAGGGAAATAATCTCTGGCATTTTTAAAACCTGCCATTTTACCAAGGGCGACTTGAGAATACCTCTTTCTTAGGGCTTAACCTTTTAACAAACTATTTATCTTACAATAATTACGATCGCAGCTATTTCTGCTTTTACTTTTAGCCAAGGTTATGTTTGAACAACTTTTCACAACTCAGCCCGAATCAGACCAAATTGTTCCAACCCTTCGTCCCCGCAAAGGCGTAATTATTGGAGCGGGACAAGTTGGAATGGCTTGTGCTTATTCTCTTTTAATTCAAAACTGTTTGGATGAAATGGTTTTGCAAGATATCGATGAAAATAAAGTTGAAGGGGAGGTGATGGATTTACGTCACGGTGTACCTTTTGTTGAGCCTACAACGATTAAAGCCGGGACGGTTGCAGATGCGGGAAAAGATGCTGATATTGTCATTATGACCGCAGGAGCAAAACAAAAACCCGGTGAAACTCGCTTAGATTTAGTCAACCGAAATGTCAAGATTTTTAAGCAAGTTATTGGGGATGTTGCGAAGCATTGTCCTCACGCAGTTTTACTGATTGTTAGTAATCCTGTAGACATTATGACTTATGTTTCTTTAAAGTTATCGGGGTTTGAGCGATCGCGGGTTATAGGATCGGGAACTGTTCTCGATACAGCCCGCTTTCGTTACATTTTAGGCGAAAAAATTGGTCTAGCTTCCCGCAGTATTCATGCTTATATTATCGGGGAACATGGGGATAGTGAAGTTGCGGCTTGGAGTAAGGTAAATATTGCCGGAATGAGCTTAGGGAATTATGTCGAAAATATCGAATCAACTGACACTTCAGAAGTGTTTAGTCAGATTAGTCAAGAAGTTAGAAATGCGGCTTACGAAATTATTAATCGTAAAGGCTATACTTCTTATGCTATTGGTTTGGGGGTTACAGATATTGTCCAAGCCATGTTACGCGACCAATCCCGAATTTTAACAGTTAGTAGTTACATCGATGATTTGTATGGTATCAAAGATGTTTGTTTGAGTTTGCCTACCGTGGTAAATCGTCAAGGTGCAAGTCGTATTGTCAAGCTAACTTTGAGCAATATCGAAGAAGATAAACTCAGACATTCTGCTAAAGTTTTACACGAAGTTATCGATTCTTTAAACTTAGATCAGTATTGAACAACTCGCGAATTAAAATTTCTCACGACAAATTTTCTGACTTGAAATGGGGGGATTTAGTTTCAAATCCCCCCATTCATTGTTTTAAAAAGATTGAGGAAATATTGCACTTTAGTATTGAAGCGATCGCGCAATTTAAGATAAAACTTAAGTTGTCTCAGTCTGAGTTTAATTCGTCTAAACTGAAAGACTAGGGATCAACTCAAAAACGAATGGAGGGATTGTCGTGGCTGTTGCCATTGAACAACTATTAACGCCAGAAATTAGCCGTCCGGCTCGATATTTAGGCAATGAGATGGGATCGGTGCATAAAGCGTGGGATAGCGCCACGGTGCGCTGGGTACTGACCTATCCGGAAGTGTACGAAGTGGGCGCGTCGAACTTGGGGCATATTATTCTCTACAATGTCATTAACGCCCAACCCCGGCAACTGTGCGATCGCGCCTACTTACCAGCCCCCGATTTAGCGCAGAAGTTACGGGAAACGAAAACGCCCCTTTGGGCCTTAGAAGCCCGGAAATCGCTCGTAGACTTTGATATTTTAGGCTTTAGCCTCAGCTACGAACTCGGCGCAACCAATATCTTAGAAATGCTCGACTTAGCGGGGATTCCCCTCACTTGGAAAGAGCGCGAAAACACCGACTTCCCCCTCATTTTTGCCGGGGGACAAACCGCCACCTCCAACCCCGAACCCTTCGCGGATTTCTTCGATTTCGTCGCATTGGGGGATGGCGAGGAATTATTACCCGAAATTGGTTTAATTGTCGAAGAAGGCAAAAAAGCCGGATTGTCTCGCGCAGCCTTACTTCTCGACCTCGCACAAGTCCCTGGGGTGTATGTCCCGCGTTTCTACGACATGGCCGAAGATGGGTCAATTCACCCCAATCATCCCGATGTCCCAGAACGCATTTTACGGCGCGTAGCCGCCCCAATGCCGGAATATTCGATCGGCCTCGTTCCCTTCGTTGAAACCGTCCACGATCGCCTTACAGTGGAGATTAGGCGCGGTTGTACGCGGGGGTGTCGTTTCTGTCAACCGGGAATGCTGACTCGTCCGGCGCGGGATGTCGAACCGGAAAAGGTCATTGATGCCATTACCAAAGGAATGCGGGAAACGGGTTATAACGAATTTTCCCTGTTGTCTCTGAGTTGTTCGGATTATCTCGCTTTACCTGCCGTGGGGATGGAAATTAAAAACCGCCTCAAGGATGAAAATGTCTCCCTTTCCCTTCCCAGTCAACGGGTAGACCGTTTTGACGAGAATATCGCCGCAATTGTCGGGGGAATGCGCCCTACAGGGTTAACTTTTGCCCCAGAAGCCGGGACGCAGCGAATGCGGGATGTGATTAATAAGGGTTTGACCAACGAAGAACTGTTGCGGGGGATTAAAACTGCCGTCGAACAGGGTTGGGATAAGGTCAAGCTGTACTTTATGATCGGCTTACCCGGTGAAACCGATGTGGATGTGTTGGGAATTGCGGAAACCCTGCGCTGGTTGCGTCGCGAATGTGCGACTCAAGGACGCAAGCGGTTAGATTTCAATGTCACCATTTCTAACTTTACCCCCAAGCCTCACACGCCGTTTCAGTGGCATTCCGTGTCTACGGCGGAGTTTTTACGCAAACAAGAGTTACTGCGGGCAGAATTAAAGCGCGTAAAGGGCGTTAAGGCGAATTTTACCGATATTCGCATCTCTGCAATGGAAGACTTTATCGGACGGGGCGATCGCCGTTTAGCCCCCGTTGTCCGTCGCGCTTGGGAATTAGGCGCAGGAATGGACGCTTGGTGGGAAAGCTTGGATCGGGCGTTTGAGGCTTGGGAAAGCGCGATCGCTCAATCCGGTTTAGGCTGGAAATACCGCCAAATCGAGGAGGGAGAATGGAATGTCATGGACTCCCAAAACGAACGTTTGGACTCGAAACGCAAACGCCCCCAATATTCCTGGGATGACCGTCTCAACGCCCGTTTACCCTGGGATCGTATTGACACAGGGATTGATAAAAATTGGCTCAAAGGGGATTTACAAAAGGCGTTAGAAGCCACCATTGTTCCCGATTGTGCTTTTGAAGGTTGTTCGCAATGCGGTATTTGCGGCACAGATTTCGGCCATAATATTGTGGTTGAACCGCCCCCGATTCCGGCGTTTGACGGGCATTTTCAACCCAATCAAACCCGCGTCCAACGATTGCGCGTCCGCATGGGTAAGTTAGGGGAATTGCGCCTCACGGGGCATTTGGATTTGGTACGCTTGTTAGAGCGAGTGGTGCGTCGTGCGGCGTTACCGATTTCCTTTAGTGGGGGTTATCATCCCATGCCGAAAATCGCGATCGCCAATGCCTTATCTTTAGGGATGACTAGCAGTGGTGAAATTGTCGATTTTGAACTGGCTGAACGCCTAGAAATTGAGGAGTTTCGCCGTCAACTCGCAGAAAAGTTACCCCCAGATTTGCCAATTTACGACGTAGAAGAAGTTGACCTAAAAGCCCCATCAGCCAATAAATTATTACGGCAAGCTGAGTATATTATCGATGTCTCAACTGAAGATAATGCAGCTTGGTCAGATTGGATCGAAAAGGTTAATTCGAGTGTCGAAATCCTCTGGGAGAAAAGGACTAAATCTGGGAAACTGCGTCAAATTAATCTGCGCGATCGCCTCCACGATCTCAGCATAATCGAAACGAACGGCAACACCGCCAAAATCCGTTTTAACGGCAGTTGTACTAACGATGGCAGTATTCTCAAACCCGAACATTTCATTATGATGTTAGAGCAAGTTTCGGGTCAAAATATTGAGTTACTCCACGCCCATCGCCAACAACTCATCTTAGCCGAATCCTAACGTTTGTAGTAATTAGTGAAACTTCAGAACCCCGGTTTCTTACCTGCTTACACAGTAAAGTTGTAATTTTAGCTAGAAACCGGGGTTCTTAAACTATGGTTATTTTTTGTACTCTAAAAATTGCATTCTGATGACTATTCCCGATTATCAAAGCATTATGCTTCCCTTGCTGGAATTAGCAGGCGATCGCAACGAGCATTCACTCCGCGAAGCGATAGAAACCCTTGCCGATGAATTTAAACTGACTACCTCAGAAAGAAAAGAATTATTACCCAGTGGTCAACAAGCAATTTTTGATAATCGCGTCGGTTGGGCGCGAACTTACTTAAAAAAAGCAGGTTTACTAGAAACAACACGACGGGGTTACTTCCGCATTAATGAACGTGGTTTAAATGTTTTACAAAACAAACCTCCAAAAATCAATAGTAAATTTTTAGAACAATTCGACGAATATTTAGAATTTAGAACTAAACGCAATAGTCCCAAACAAGAATTGACTCAAGAAGAACATCCTTTAGAAACACCCGAAGAATCCTTAGAAGCCGCTTATCAAAAATTACGCGAAGATTTAGCCGCAGAATTATTACAAACTATTTTGCAATGTTCTCCAACCTTTTTTGAACGTTTAGTCGTTGATTTATTAATAAAAATGGGATACGGTGGTTCGAGAAAAGAAGCCGGACAAGCCCTCGGAAAATCGAGAGATGGTGGCATAGATGGTATTATCAAAGAAGATAAATTAGGACTGGATATTATTTATATTCAAGCCAAGCGTTGGGAAGGAACAGTGGGTCGTCCAGAAATCCAAAAATTCGCTGGTGCATTGCAAGGAAATCGAGCTAAAAAAGGCATTTTTTTGACAACATCAGGTTTTAGTAAAGAAGCCACAGAGTATGTCAAATACATCGACAGTAAAATAATTTTAATTGATGGCGATCGCCTGTCAGAATATATGATTGACTATAACGTTGGCGCTTCTCCCATTGCGTCTTATGAAGTCAAACGAATTGATGTTGATTACTTTCTCGAAGAATAGACGCGATCGCATTCCCACTTCACACTACAGCAAACTCCGTCAACTTCCGCGTCTCTGGGTCGTGAAACGCCAACACAATATCGCTTTTAGACAGTCCCTCTCTCAATAACTCCGTCGCAATTCCTTCCTCCGTCCAGTCTTCCTCAATATAAATCTTCTCATTCTTGATGCGAATGTGAACTTGAATATTTCTGATTTTCTCCTTTCCTTCCCAACCCAAAAACAGCCAAAGATATTGGTCGTGGGTTTCATCAAAAACCAAACAACTTTCTTGCTTCAGGTTAGATGAACCCGACACCCATTCGTGATACTCGGTTAGTATTTTCTCGATCGCTTGACGATACTGCTCTAGTTTATCCATTCTACAATCTCCTCTTTTTCCATATCAACAGAAATTAAAAGCAGTTGGTTGATTTTCGATACTTCTTGAATTGAACTTCTTTTGAAAAACTTTCGATAAACTGTATCCTTAACTGCTAGATAAATTTGATATTCTGGTTCAGTTAAATTAATGAGATTACGGTATAAAATGTATTGACCCAAAGCGATTTCAAAATCCCGCATTTTATTTCTGCCCGTAAAGCTACTGTTACCGAACAACAAAAGTATCAAGTCAGGAAGTTATGAAACCAGAGTACAATTTTTCCAACGCCGAACAAGGAAAGTTTTATCATCCTGATGCGACTTTCCAATATCCCATTTATCTCGAACCTGATGTTTATCAATTCGTAAGCCAAATTGCCGTAGAAAAAAATATTGATGTTCAGATTTTAGTCAATGAATGGTTGAGAAATAGTATCAAGGAGATTCAAAGCATAGAGTAGAGACAAAGAAAACCTCTATATTTCAAACTACTGCAAACTCCGTCAACTTCCGCGTCT
>JBKHDX010000134.1:0-13265 GCA_046541115.1 Spirulinaceae cyanobacterium
TATTGGTGTTGAAGTGCAGTTTGGAAAATATGCCTTTATGGTTTAAAACGTCTGTGCCAAAATGACCATTTTTCACAATCTGGGCTTTATTAATGCTGGGGTTGAGATTGTTCCTCTCAAAGAGTTTGCTGATGAAATGTCATCGGGGGTTTCTTATTTTGAACAGATTGTTTGGGATTTGGAACATCGTGGTGTTGCTGATATTGATATTCCGGTTTTGGTTTTGGGTGTAACTGCTTGACAAAAAATGTTAGTTGCGCTAAGGCAGTTTATCGGAGGTCAATATAAAAGATTTGAATCAATAGATAAATAAAATTTAATCAAAAATTTTGATTTCCTAAAAAAGTATCGATCGTTACAACTAGGGAAGAAAAAAACCGTTTTAATGAGCGAGAATTCACCAAAAGCGAATACTCTATACATAGAAACGGTTATGGGATTGACCTCGATCGAAGCCTCAGCCTCGCAACGGAAAAATCTTTCGGTTCAGCATAGCAATTTACTGAAATTAGATGGGAATTGTGTTGTTTGTGGCGGCCATCATTTGACAAACGATCATGGTAAATTCATGGCCGAAGATATGCCCCAAGACCCCCTCGAAATGATCGACGATCTGATTAAAATGGGGGTTTATAAACCGCAAGCTTTTGAATTTGCCGATCGCATCAACCAAGCCGATTTACGCAAAGAATTATTTTTAAAAATGATGAGTCGGGGAAACCCGAAACGCGATCGCCTAGTACGAGATTTAGCCCAAGTTGCCGGGGGTCTCGACCAAGCATTTGCCGCAGCATTCGGCCCGAAATCCGGTTTATTTTTCAACGATGCGATTCGCAGCAGCCAAACCACCCGTCGCCAATTTTTACGCAACATGGCCATTGGGGCGGCATTGGTCACCTTAGCGAGTTGTAACACATCCCAAGATACAGCGAACTTAGCTGGAGACCCCGATGCACCGGTAGATACCTCTGGTTTAGAAAAAACCGATTTACAGGTGGGTTTCATTCCCATTACCTGCGCCACGCCGATTATTATGTCCGAACCCTTGGGCTTTTATCAAAAGCACGGGTTAAACGTGCAAGTGGTGAAAATGCCCAGTTGGGCGGCGGTACGGGATTCTGCGATCGCGGGGGAACTCGATGCTTATCACATGTTAGCGCCCATGCCCATCGCCATGACCTTGGGTTTAGGTTCAACTTCCTTCGGGGTCAAACTCGCCAGCATTGAAAACATCAACGGTCAGGCGATTACTGTCGCGAACAAATACAAAGACACCGTAAAAGGCCCCGCCGACTTCAAAGGCTTTACCATCGGTGTTCCCTTCCCCTACTCCATGCACAACCTCTTGTTGCGCTATTACCTCGCCACGGGCGGCATTGACCCCGACCAAGATGTAAAAATCGAAGCCGTCCCACCCCCGGATAGCGTGGCCAAACTAGCCGTTGGCGATATTGACGCCATGTTAATGCCCGACCCTTTCAATCAACGGGCGGTTTATGAAGAAGCCGGATTTATTCACCTACTCACCAAAGACTTATGGCCCGGTCATCCTTGCTGTGCCTTTGCTGCGAGTGATACTTGGATTTCTGACAATCCCAACACCTTCCGCGCCCTCAACAAAGCCATTATCGACGGGGCAGGGTATGCCAGCAATATGGCCAATCGCCCAGAGATTGCGGCGGCAATTTCCGAACGTCAATTCCTCAACCAACCCGAAGAAGTGGTTGCTGCGGTACTCACTGGGGAATTTGATGATGGCTTAGGCAATACCCAAAGCGTACCAGATCGCATTGATTTTGACCCCTATCCGTGGCAAAGCTTCGCTCACTGGATTTCTTCTCAGTTGGTGCGATGGGACTTTCTTCCTGAAGACCAAGCCAATTATGACGAAATTGGCCAAGAAGTCTTTTTAACAGATTTGGCGCGAGAATTAGCCGAAGAAGTCGGTCAAACGCCGCCGACTGAAGAATTCCGCACCGAGAAGCTGCAATTCGATACCTTTGACCCGGCAGACCCCGTTGCCTATGTCAAAGAACAAATTGACAAAAATGGCGTGTAAATGTCGCTTTGCCGTTGTTGAACTGTTGAAAGTAATCCATGACAAATTCCAATCCGATTCTGAATTCCTCATCAAAATCTAATTCTTTTACCCTGGGAACGAATCTGCAAGCGGCGATTTTATTTATTGTGTCCTTGCTTGTTCTTCTCGGCTTGTGGGAAATTGGCGCAAAGCTCGGTATTTTCTCAAAACTGATGCCTCCAGCGAGTCAAACTTTGGTGGAGTTTTGGGGCTGGATTTCCGACCCTTTTTACGATTACGGCCCCAACGATAAGGGCATTGGCTGGCATTTATTGGTCAGTTTGCGACGGGTGGCCATTGGCTTTACCATCGGGACGATTATTGCGATACCGTTGGGCATTGTGGTGGGCTTGTCTGAGGTACTCTCAAAGGCAGTTGACCCCTATATCCAATTGCTCAAACCAGTTTCTCCCTTGGCTTGGTTGCCCTTGGGGTTGGGAATATTACAAGATTCCGAACTGACGGCCATTTTTGTCATTGCTATTACCAGTATTTGGCCGACTTTAATTAATACTAAGTTTGGGGTTCATAACGTTTCGAGCGATTATTTGGATGTGGCTCGAACTTTGGGTGCGTCTCGCTGGCGTACCATTATGAAAGTGATTTTACCCGCCGCCGCCCCTAGCATTGTGTCGGGATTGCGAATTAGTATTGGTATTTCTTGGCTGGTGATTGTGGCAGCAGAAATCCTGGTTGGGGGTACGGGCTTGGGCTACTTTGTCTGGAATGAGTGGAACAACCTCAGCATTACCAGTATTATCACGGCAATTATTGTGATTGGTTTGGTGGGGATTGTTCTCGATCAGTTATTTGGTTTGTTGCAAGCGTTTGTATCGTTCGGGAGAAATACATGAGCCGTCTAGATAAATTGGAAGTGACGACCAACCCAGAAATCCCCGCAGGCGTTCAATTATCTTTGCAAAACATTTCTAAGGTATTTGCCGGACGACGGGGTTGGGTGAATCAGGTATTACGCAAAACGAGTGCAGATTTTGTGGCCCTGGATGATATTAGTTTGGATATCGAGCATAATACCTTTGTGACGATTATCGGCCCGTCGGGCTGCGGTAAGTCTACGCTGCTGAATATTATTGCGGGACTGAGTGAGGCGACGAGTGGCTCGGTGTTGATGAATGGAATGCCGATTACGCAACCGGGGCCCGATCGCGGTATGGTGTTTCAGAATTATGCCCTGATGCCTTGGATGACCGTCGAGGAGAATATTCGTTTCGCGATCGCAACCGTCTACCCCAAGATGTCTCCCACCAACCAAAATCGCATTATTAAAGAGCATATTCAGTTGGTGGGACTCACCGGGGCTGAGAAAAAGCATCCCCATGAGTTATCTGGGGGGATGCGTCAACGGGTGGGGATTGCCAGGGCTTTGGCCATTAACCCGCAAATCCTGTTGATGGATGAGCCGTTTGGGGCGTTAGATGCCCTGACGCGGGGCTTTTTACAAGACGAAATCGAGCGGATATGGGAGCAACATCGCAAAACGGTGGTTATGATTACCCATAGTATTGAGGAGGCGTTGTTGCTTTCCGACAAGATTGTAATGATGACCCGCGGCCCGGCAGCCCGCGTTGATGAAGTGCTAGATGTACCGTTTCCCCGTCCCCGTCAACGGGAAGATGTAGAGAATCACCCGGCTTATCACGATTTGAAGCTGGAGATGGAGCAACATCTTTACCGGGAAACCCGTGCTGTTGAAGAAGCTCGCATTAAAGTGGCTTCGTGAATAAAGTTTAATTAAAGTTGAGGAGTGTTTAAATCATGGTAATGGCAGAAATTACAGAAAAATTATTAGCCGCGAAGAAAGCCAAAGGCATGACCTACGCCGATTTAGAAGGTGTGGTGGGTCGCGATGAAACTTGGATTGCGGCGGTGATTTATCGTCAAGCGAGCGCAGACATGGAGGAGGCGACCAAGTTGGTGTCGGCGTTGGGTTTGCCGGAGGAAATGGCGGAAATATTGACTGTGCCGCCCTTGAAAGGCTCTCTCGATCCCCTGATTCCGACCGATCCCCTGATTTATCGTTTTTACGAAATCATGCAGGTTTATGGGATGCCTGTGAAGGATGTGGTGCATGAAAAGTTTGGGGATGGGATTATGAGTGCGATCGATTTTTCCATTGAGGTGGAAAAGGAACCCGATCCCAAGGGCGATCGCGTCAAGATTATTATGTGTGGTAAGTTTTTGCCCTATAAGAAGTGGTAGTTTCGTTTTAACTGGAAGATTAGATGAGGATGAGGTGATTTCGTCCTCATTTTTGTTGGAGGGGAAAATGGCTGGGATGGGAGTTTACGCTGTTTTGTGGCCTGAATCGCGATCGCGTCATTCATCTTCTGGAGCGCTATTTATTGGGGCGGATTTGCCTCTAAAACCGAGAGAATGACTCGAACTGTGTTTCGTAATAGTTCGGGGTCAGGATTGAGTCTAAAGGTCACGCACAAGCCTTGTAAACTACAAGCGAGGTAATGAGCGAGGCGATCGGGATCGAGGCGATCGCTAATTTCTTGGCGATTTTGAGCATTTTCGATAGCGTAGCGAAATGCTTGTTGAATGCGTTCGAGATTATCGTTGATACAAGTGGCGATTTCAGAGTCGGTTTTGGCAACTTCTAGGGCAGAATTGATCAAAAAACAGCCCCGTCGTTGACGATCGGCGATCGCCAAATTGATTCGTTGCTCAAAAAAATCGATGATGGTCTGCTTAGAAACTTGAGGTTGTTCTAGGGTCGCGATCGCCCGAACCACAATTGTTTCGTTGTAGTGAGCGATCGCCGCTAAAAACAGAGACTTTTTGTCCCCAAAAGTACCATACAAACTGGCACGATTAATCCCCATGTTTTGAACTAAAAGACTCATAGAAGACTTTTCGTAACCATGAAGCCAAAAGGTTTCCATCGCTTTTGTTAAAACTTCATACTGGTCAAATATTTTTGCTCTAGCCATAATCTCAATTTAGTACCCTGTTGCTAATGTAGCAGGGGTTTAATCTTTATTGAGCTTATTTCTCTGTTTATGAAGATTACATGAAGTTTGTGATTTGAGACAGTGAAAAGCACGAATCGGAGTCACAATTGTTACACCGTTGCCGTCACAAACAAGGGGAACGTCTGCCCTTACAGTAGAAATATAGCGATGCCAGGGTTTATAGCTGCTCGATTGTCCTATGTTCTACCCAACTTCTCAACAAAACTTAGCATTATTGCGCTCTCATCACTGTGATGATGCGATCGCAGTTGCTCATTATGACTTAGGAAAGGACATTGTTTCTTTATTTCCTCACCAGTCCCCTTGGGTAGAGTCACAATCTTTAGTATCTTCGGGGAAACTCTTAGCTGACCTCAAAATTTATGATGCAGTTTTAGATATTAATAGCTTAGGACAAGAAGCGATCGATTTATTTGAGCAAAACCCCGAACTTCCTGGTATTATAATTCGCGATCGCGGTCATTTATTGGGGGTACTATCTCGTCAACGGTTTGCTATTTTAACTGCTAACCCCGATCGTAAAACCCAATACTCTTATCGTTCTCTTCACCTTTTCCACGAAGAAACGCCGGATAATTTTCTAGTTTTACCCTTAAATACACCGATTGCAAAAGCCATCGAAATTGCGTTACAACGTCCTGCCGAACAAGCTTTTGAGCCGATACTCGTTCAAATTCAGAATAATATTTACAAGATTTTGAATATGCAAGACTTGATGGTGGCTGATACTCACATTCAAGGGCAAACTCAACAAGACTTGCAAACAGCCCAAGGAGAAATTGAAAGTAAAACCCAACAATTTAAAAAAACAGTTCAAGAACTTAAACAAGCTCAACAACAACTGATTCAAAGCGAAAAAATGTCAGCTTTGGGTAAAATGGTTGCCGGAATTGCTCACGAAATCAATAATCCCATCGGTTTCGTTTACGGTAATATCCAACACGCCGATACTTATACCCAAGATTTAATTTATTTACTCGGACTTTATCAAAAACATTATCCTAAACCTGCTCCAGAAATTGTTGATGCTTTAGAAGAAGTTGAACTCGATTTTTTAGTGGAAGACTTAATTAAAGTTCTCAATTCTATGAAAATGGGAGCCGATCGCGTGCGAGAAATTGTCCATTCCATGCGGACTTTTTCTCGACTGGATGAAGCCCATAAGAAAGCTGTGGATATCCACGAAGGCATTGATAGCACCCTGTTAATTTTACAGAGTCGTCTCAAGGCTACTCCACAACGACTCCCCATCAATGTCCTTAAAAATTATGGTAAGCTGTGTCCGATCGAGTGCTACGCCGGACAACTCAATCAAGTCTTTATGAATGCCCTGGTGAATGCGATCGATGCGTTAGAAGAAGCCTGTCAGCAAAACCCCAACAGCGATTACCAACCTCAAATTACAATTACCACGACAACCGACGACACCCATATTGTCATCTCCATCGCAGATAATGGTGTAGGGATGAGCGAGGAAGTCAAAAATCGTTTGTTTGACCCCTTCTTTACCACCAAAGCCATCGGGAAAGGGACAGGCTTAGGTTTATCCATCAGCTACTCGATTATTGTCGAGAAGCACCACGGTCAGCTAGAATGCACTTCTACCCCCGGTCAGGGTACGACGTTTACGATTCGGATTCCCTGCCGTTTAGAGTCCTAGGGGGGACACTCGACAATCCTATTCATACTGCTGTTTTGGGTGTCTTTGTTGCCTCAAAATTTGTTAAAATTAGAAAGAAAAGCGCGTTAAAATTAAGCCTGCGCTTGAGATATTCTATTGTTAACAATTATGGCTGCAAACCAATCTCCAAAACAACAGCAAGGTACATCCAGTTTAGACGATATTCGCGCTACACGCCTAGAGAAAGTTGAACAGCTTAAAGAAGTTGGTTTAACGCCGTATGCTTATCAATGGCAATCGACCCATAGTGCCAAGGAATTACAAGAAAAGTATTCTGATTTAGAAAAAGGCGCAGAAATCGAAGATGAAGTCGCGATCGCGGGACGCATTATGGCCCGTCGCGTCATGGGAAAACTTGCCTTTTTCAGCCTGCAAGATGAAACGGGAACGATTCAATTATATCTCGAAAAAAAGCGGCTTAATGCCAATATGACCGAGATTGAAAGCCCCTTTAATGTCCTCAAAAAACTCAGCGATACCGGGGATATTATGGGGGTAAAAGGGACGATTAAACGCACTGAAAAAGGCGAACTCTCGATTTATGTGAGTACCTACGAAATGCTCACGAAATCCCTGTTACCCTTACCGGATAAATGGCATGGTTTGACGGATACTGAAAAGCGTTATCGTCAGCGTTATGTAGATTTAATTGTGAATCCCGATGTGCGGGAAACCTTTCGTCGTCGGGCTAAAATTACCGCAGCCATTCGCCGTTATTTAGACGAAGCGGGTTTTATTGAAATTGAAACCCCAGTGTTGCAAGGAGAAGCGGGGGGTGCAGAAGCCCGTCCTTTTATTACTTATCACAACACTTTGCAGATGGATTTGTATCTGCGAATTGCCACGGAATTACATTTAAAACGTCTGATTGTTGGCGGCTTTGAGAAAGTATTTGAATTGGGGCGTATTTTCCGCAATGAGGGGGTTTCGACTCGTCACAACCCAGAATTTACCTCCATTGAAATTTATCAAGCTTACGCCGATTACAACGATATGATGGTGTTAACGGAAAACTTGATTACCACCGCAGCAAAAGAGGTTTTAGGCGGTTTAAAATCAAGTTACCAAGACCAAGAAATTGACCTGACTTCCCCCTGGAAACGGGCAACCATGCACGAATTAGTGCAGCAAGAAACGGGGTTAGATTTTAATACTTTTACCACCTTTGATGAGGCAAAAACGGCGGCGAAAAAAGCCGGAATTGAGATTCCTGAAAGCTGTACCAGTATTGGTCAATTGCTGAATGAAGCCTTTGAACAAAAAGTCGAAGAAACTCTAATTCAACCGACATTTGTGGTGGACTATCCCATCGAAATTTCGCCGTTGAGTAAGCCCCACCGCAGCAAACCGGGATTAGTCGAACGTTTTGAATTATTTATCACGGGACGAGAGTTAGCCAACAGTTTCTCGGAGTTAACCGATCCGGTCGATCAACGGCAGCGTTTGGAGTTACAATCTGAGAAAAAAGCCGCAGGAGATTTAGAAGCCCACGGGGTTGATGAGGACTTCCTGGCAGCATTAGAATACGGAATGCCCCCCACGGGTGGTTTAGGCATTGGAATAGACCGTTTGGTGATGCTGTTGACGGATGCTGCGAGTATTCGCGATGTCATTGCCTTCCCGCTACTGAAATCCAGCAGCGTTGCGGTGAAGGAGTTTGACTACGACACGGAAAAAAAAATACTGAGAGTTGAGTTCGATCGCGGGGGAGTGTATCTTTATCACGATGTCCCCGAAGCGATTTACAAGGAAATGAAAGCTGCCCCTTCGGTGGGTCAATATTTCAATAATACAATTCGCGATCGCTACGGTTACGATCGCGAATCTTAAAAAAAACTCATCAAATGCAAGTTGGGGCAGAATGACTGCCCCATTTTTTTAAGCCTGAGTGCTGCTATACTCGGCTTTAGGGGTGCTGCCGTTGGTGTGGCCGTTACCGTTGCGGGGTAAGATCACGCCATAACCGCCATGATTGCGTTGATAAATCACGTTGATTTCGTTGGTGTCTTGGTTGCGGAACACATAGAAATCGTGATCGACGAGTTCGAGTTGGTGACGGGCTTCATCAATACTCATCGCAGGCATAGCAAAGTATTTCATCCGTACCACTTCTTCAGGAAGCTGCGGTTCGCGATCGCGGAGTAAGTCTTCGACAACGGGACGATCTTCGAGGCTATCTACCGTTTTTTCGTGAGTATGGGTTTTCTTCGCCAAATTTCGCTCTTTATACTTGCGGAGTTGACGCGCAATCTTATCGGCAACTAAGTCAATGCTTGCGTAGAGGTCTGCGGTGCTGACTTGCGCCCGAATGACAGTACCATTAGCATATACGGTCACTTCTGCTTTATGGCTGTTTTCGATCCGAGGGTTTTTCGACACCGACAAATGAACGTCTACTTTCGTAGTGATATTGTGAAAATGCTTAACCGCCTTTTCCAGCTTTTCGTGGACGTAATTTTGGATCGCATCGGTAACGACAATATTGTTGCCCTGGATTAAAAGCTTCATACGGACTACTCCATTTTTTAAGGTTCGATCTTGCGAGGGCGATCGCGATCGTAAATCTTTACAAAATCTAAAGAGGGCGATCGCAGAACACTCAAAGGCTCGACGCACAAATAAATATATTTAATGTTAGCAATCGAGCTTAGTTAACACAGTTACCCGAAAGTTTGAGGCAACTGTCTTGCCAGCAGTTCTTAACAGTTCAGCTTCATGTTTTTAAACTCAGAACTTAGACAATAAAGTCGAGTCTAATGGCGTTACTGCTGAGACAGCTAGTGTTTCCCTGCATTTTACTTCTAGATCGGGTCGTTCCTTTGAGTCAATATTCACAAAAGTCAAGAACAATAACTTAAAGCAAGGAACGCCTTTTCTTATGTTTTTATTGTAACGGGTCTTGGGAGTTTATCGATCGTTTTGTCATAGACTTTCTTGAAATGTAACACTTCTTTAAGCTAGACCCCAAATCTAGATTTTATGCTACTTCACGCCCAAAACTCCCTCCGTCCCCCTTGGTTCGCCAAGATCGGCACACTTAAGGGTTACTAACAACTTAAAACCACTTTTGCCTACAGTTGGAATTGATTAACAAAACTTTAATATCTGTTTGTCATTTGTCCTTTGTCCTGGGTCATTAGTTCTTTATAAAAAGTTAAGATTTTAGCAACGAGATTATGTTAATATTACGCTACATTTCGTCCCTTAAAACATCAGTCGTTGAAGCTCAAAGCTAGAGACGATGGGCGCTGCCTACTCTACAGCAAAGCTGCATACTACTTAAAACCAATAACTTTTGGTTTTAACTGCTATTAGTTCATAAAATCCCTTTACTGCCTAAAACCAATAACTTTTCATTTTGACTGTTATTAGTTCATAAAATTCCTTCACTACCCACAGTAAAGCTGCCCACTGCCTAAAACCAATAACTTGTGATTCTGGACTACTACTGATAACCAACATCGCTTTTCGCCTCAATCGTCCCCTCAGCATCGTTGACAAGGTTTCTCAGGGCTTCTAGCATCGATTCAGAAGCAGATTGCCAAAGTTGCCGTTGGTGGGCTTCTAAAAGACGTTCAGCCATATCTCGCAAAGCCCAGGGATTCTTATCGCGGATGAATTGCTGTACCTCCTCATCCAGTAAATACGCCTTGGCTACCCCTTCGTACATATAATCTTCCACACAACGGGCCGTTGCATCATAAGCGAACAAATAATCGAGAGTTGCGGCCATCTCAAACGCCCCTTTGTAGCCGTGACGCATCACCCCAGCCAGCCATTTCGGGTTAACCACGCGAGAACGATACACGCGGGCGATTTCTTCGCTTAAACGGCGGATTTTCGGCTGAGAGGGGAGTGAGTTGTCACCAAAATAGACTTCAGGATTTTTGCCCGTAACTGCCCTGGTTGCGGCCACCAATCCCCCCTGAAACTGATAATAATCGTCAGAATCGAGCAAATCGTGTTCCCGGTTGTCTTGGTTGTGCAGGACGATTTGGAGGTTTTGGAGGCGATTTTGGAAGGCTTCCGGGGCAGATTTAGCCTCGGCTTTCCCGGTGTAGGCGTAACTACTCCAGTTGATGTAAGCTCTGGCTAAATCTGCGTCATCTTGCCAATTTTGGGCTTCGATTAACCCCTGCAACCCCGCCCCATAAGCGCCCGGTTTCGACCCGAAAATGCGATGTAAGGCGCGTTCGGTCGCTTGCACCTCATCTAAACCCTTTTCTTGCCAACTCGCTTGTTCTTGGCGCACCTGAGCCGCGAGGGGGTTTTGGTCGGGGGGTTCGTCGAGGCTTGCGACAGATGCGATCGCGTTGTATAGTAAGTCTATTATGTTGGGGAAACTGTCTCTAAAAAAGCCGGAGATGCGGAGGGTCACATCGACGCGAGGACGCTCTAACACCGACAACGGCAGGATTTCAAAGTCTACCACCCGACGAGACAAACCATCCCACACCGGACGCACACCGAGCAATGCGAGGACTTCTGCAACATCATCTCCTCCGGTTCGCATGGTGGATGTTCCCCAAACCGAAATTGCTAAGGATTGAGGATATTCGCCGTTTTCTTGGGTGTATCGTTCGATAACGCTTTCTGCTGCTTTTCTGCCCACATCCCACGCCGTTTCTGTGGGGATTGCGCGTAAATCCACCGAGTAGAAGTTGCGCCCTGTGGGTAATACTTCCGGGCGGCCTCGCGTGGGTGCGCCAGATGCCCCACTGGGGATATAATGACCGGACAAACCGTGGAGTAAGTTGGCGATTTCTTGGTTAGTTTGTTGTAAAGCCGGGATTAGAAAAGTATGAAGCCAGTTTTGCTGCTTGGGTAAGAAATCTGTTGGTTTTTGACTTAAAATCCCTTCTACAAATATTGCCGCTTCTTGCTCTAAAACTTCCACCACATCCCCTTGGGTGCGACAATGGGAGAAGACTGCGGGAAAGCCTGTAACGTCGATAGATTCTCCCATTGCAGCCCCTAGCGGATCGAAATCTAGTCCCAAAGCTTGGGCAATGTCTTGGGTGAGTCCGAGACGTTCTTGATGCGGTTGACGTGCGATCGCGATGATTAAATCCCGCAGTTGTCTGTCTTGAGGACATTGACCAAAAATATGTAAACCGTCGCGGATTTGGGCTTCTTTCAACTCGCAGAGATAACCGTCAGCAATCGTAAGAAATTGAGCAATTTCATCGGGATTGAGGGTATTAAATCCCAATTCTGTATCGAGGTTTTCTTGGCTGACTAAATTCGTGATGCGATCGCCAATTAATTTTAACCGAGTTGGGTCTAAAGTTTGCGCTTCGTAATACTCATCGATCAGGGCTTCGAGTTGTTGTAATGGCCCGTATAATTCAGCCCTGGTTAACGGGGGAGTCAGATGATCTAATATTACCGCTTGCGATCGCCGTTTCGCTTGCGACCCTTCTCCCGGATCGTTGACAATAAACGGGTAAAAGTGGGGAATTGTACCCAAAGCAATTTCAGGATAACAAGCCTCAGACAGCGCCAAACTTTTTCCCGGTAGCCATTCCAAATTACCATGTTTCCCCACATGAATAATTGCCTGAGTTTGCCACTCCTTTCTTAACCAAAGATAATATGCTAAATATTCCGGCGTTGGTTCTAAATCCGGGGCATGATAATTTAAACTAGGGTCGCGATCGTAACCGCGAGAAGGCTGAATCCCCACAAAAATATTACCTAACTGGATTCCAGGAATCGGAATTTCAGACTGCGTTTCAATCTGACTTTTATCTTGCCAGCGATCGCGCATTTCTTGTTGTACTTTTTCGGGAAGTGTCGCAAAATAAGCTTGATAGACTTCTCCCGACAACGACTGTTTAACCGGACGCAACTCCCACGCTTCTAAATCATTGGTTACCCCTTCGGTTAACCTTTCAATCAACTCATCTCCCGTTGCAGGAATATCCTCTACAAAATACCCCGCTTGCTGTAATGCTTGTAGAATTTCGATACAACTTTGGGGCGTATCCAATCCCACCCCATTCGCCAAACGTCCATCTTTATTCGGGTAATTTGCCAGAATAAAAGCCACTCGCTTTTTGTGTACCGGAGTTTGAGATAAATCGATCCAACTTTGGGCTAAATCTGCCACGAAATGGACGCGATCGCGCCTCGGTTGATATACCACTACATCCGTCTCTAAATCTTCATTCCAAACTTGCACCGACTTAAACGAAATTGCCCTGGTTATAATGCGTCCGTCTACTTCGGGTAACGCCACATTCATCGCCACATCGCGAGGATTTAGCCCTGCATAACTCTCCTGCCATTGTGCTTCCGTCCCACCACTGAGGATTACCTGTAAAACAGGCATATCAAGACTTTGCCAAAACTGTAACGGGTCTTCATCGTCTATTTTTGCCAGAGAAAAACTCGTTGTATTGAGCAGAATTAAACTATCTTGTAAATAACTCAAAAGTTCTTCTTGTACCTCGCGATCGCGCAACGAAGACACAAACACAGGAACGGGTTTTAAACCCCTCTC
>JBKHDX010000135.1:0-13175 GCA_046541115.1 Spirulinaceae cyanobacterium
AAGGTTTAATCTTTGACCTTGAACAATAATTTAAGGTAATTTTCCCGGTGCGTCAAGGCCAATTGGCAATTTTTACATTTGTTTACTCAAGTAATTGCTAATGATCTCAAGTCCGGTTTACTTAACTGTATCGTTTCTGCCGTTGACCCGCCCACGGATTGAAATCCGGGGCTAATGCAACAAAGTCCGCCGTTGCGGACTGAGTTAATAAGTAAGTTTTTAGAATACTATACCCAAACAACAAACAACAAACAACAAACAACAAAAAAAACAGTCACTTCTCGCAAAAAACCTTCCTCTCAACAACCCTCAACCAAACCGCTTGCTAATTTGATTAATAATTCCGATCGCGATCGCGCCAGCCATTAAAATACCAATAGCGGGAGTAAAAACGGGTTCCCATAACGAGTACCAAACCTCCCAACCGAGAGGGATTCCGGCAGATTTTCCGATGAGGGCGATCGCAAACCACACAAACGCCAGTAATACTAGAAATACATCCACAACCAAAAGTTTATTCAGCCAATCTAATACAGTATCTTTCATTTTTTCTGAGGGCGATCGCTAACCCTACCATTTTATAGTAGTGCCGCAACACAGCTAAAATGAGGCTTTAGTAGGGGGGGTTAGGCGGCTATAACTTGCGCTGTGACAACAATCTAGCTATCCGCCGTAACCCACCATGTAAGGTGTATCGTAGCGGTAGGGTGGGCATCGCCCACCATTCACCGTTTATCCGGTAAAATTACTCAAATTGCCGTTATATCAAAACTCTGCTTTCTCAATCTCAATCAGAGAAAGTCATTCAAGAAATTACGCCAAAACTTTATATTTGGTGGGCATTGCCCACCCTACACTAACAACCAACAACAAAAACTAACAACAAAAAACCAGTCCATCACCGGAAAAACGCTCAAAGTAATTACACCAAAAAAAAGCCCGCAAAACTGCGGACTCAACTAAGGAGAGATCGAAAACCTTGATTTAGCGATAATCTTGGTTTTGAATATCGCGCAACCGAGCTTCAGGACGTAAGAAACGATCCATTTGTGCCTCAAAAAAGGCACGATTTTTCATCAAATGTTTGGGGTTGGGGTCATCGAGGGGATACAATAACGCGGTGCGTAACGCTTGAATAACAGCAGAAGTTACGTTATACATCGAGCGTTGGAAAGTAATCCCCAATTGAATCAAAACATCATCTTCGCCGCGACAATGTTTTTGATAATATTCCACTAAATACGGCGGTAAAAAGTGGTACATATCCTGCATTAATAAGGTGGGTGGAATCCCCGCAGTCCCAACTGGAAATACATCCGCATAAAGAATACCGTAGTGGAAATCTTTTTGTTCGTCGGGGACTTGTTGGGCTTGCGCGTTGTAGGATTTCGTGCCTCGGAAGGGCGCAGTCCGATAGAAAACCGCCTCTACATAGGGTAACGCCGCTTCATAAAGCCACATAAACCCTTTAGATTTAGGGATGATTTCGTAACATTCGTCGTCGATATAAACGTGATGATAAATGGGTCGTCCTGCCGCGATAAAAATGCCATTAACGAGGAAATCCATTGCATCGGGGACGGTTTTGAATTTGCCTGCGTCGTAGAGGTCGCTCATTTCAAAAAATACTGGAGCCATGACTTCCCAGAATAAGCCTAAGTTGGCATAATAGGAAAGTTCTCGCACTTTTTCGTAGAACATTTCCGGGAATAATTTATATAATCCCAACATCAAGGGATTCTTGCGGAAAAAGGCTTTAATGGCTTTATCAGCATTGGCGATATATTCTTCGCTTTCGAGATATTCGTTGAATTGACCCCCCATTCCTTGATGCCAAAGCATGGCTTGCATACAAGCTTCGGCAAATTCCATGTTAATGCGATCGTGCCACAAATGATGGAAGATTTTAGGCAGGTCTTTCTTGACTTCCCCGGTTTTCATAAATTCTAATAATTCCGGGTGAGCGCTGGCTTCGCCTTTTTGCCAGACGCGATAATCGGCAGTTTCTCCGGCGTAGTGGTTGGGTAAATCTAAATATTCTTGGGGCAAGAAATATTTAAAAAAGGGCAGGGGATCGAGGAAAACTCGCTCGGCAATGTACAATAAGTCCCGCCAGTAGAAATCCATCGGCACAGCATAAGCTTTATAAATGCCGATAATTTGCATTAAGTTGTCTGGGGTATCCGGTAACATCGATCCCCCGGCTTCGAGGCGATGAATAATATCGGCGTGAGGATGATTGGAAGCCGGAATTCTAACGGGTTTCTTTGCTTTTTCGAGAGCTTGTACCATTTTCTTATTAAAGAATGGGGTTTGCAAAATAACAAAAATTATGGGAAATCTCCCCCTGTTGCGGGGGAGAAAATAATTTACTTTTGAGTTTCGACTTGAGCAATTTGTAGCCCAGTGGGATTCACCGCAGCAACAGTAGTGTAGGGTTTAATCCAGCGAATCATCCAGTTGGGTTGCAGCCCTAAGAATAAAATGGTCACGGTTAACACAAACGCGGGAATACGCTCGCTTAAGACGACTTTGGGGTAATAGGCTTTTTCGTTATCGAGCTTACCAAAACAAGTGCGATTCAGGAGAATTACGAAGTAAACGGCAGTTAAACCCGATGCAATGATGCAAACTAAAGTCGGTAGGGGAAAAGTAGCGAAACTTCCTTGAAATACGATAAATTCTGCTGCAAACCCAACCAAACCGGGAATCCCCGCACTGGCCATCCCGGCCATAATTAGTAAGGCACTGGTGAGGGGTAAGCCGCGAATGGGATTCATTAAGCCGTTGAGGACATCTAAGTCGCGAGTCCCGGCTTTTTGCTCGACAATCCCGACTAAGTAGAATAATAACGCCAGAATTAAGCCGTGGCTGACCATTTGAGACACTGCCCCTAAGATGCTTAATTCTGTGCCTGCTGCCGCAGCAACGAGAATATAGCCCATGTGACCAATGGAGCTATAGGCTACCATGCGCTTGATGTCTTTTTGGGCGATCGCGGCGAATGCGCCATAAACTACGCTTACAGTCCCGATCGCGGCCAAACCCGGAGCCACCAAAGACCAGGTTTCAGGAAACAATTGTAAACCAAATCGTACTAAGCCGTAAGTCCCTAATTTCGCTAACACCCCACCGAGTAAAATGGCGGTAGTGGGGGAAGATTCGACATAAGCGTCGGGCATCCAAGTATGCAACGGCACAAGAGGAATTTTGATGCCAAACCCGACTAACAGCAAGGATAACAAGATTAACTGCGTGGTTAAGCCTAAGCCTTCAGTGGTAATTGAGTTGTAGTCAAAGTTGGGAGTCGCACTCAAAAAGGCAAGTCCCAAGAAAGCAGCTAATACCAATAAACCCGAAACGGCGGTATAGAGTAAAAATTTCGTCGCTGCATAACCCCGCTTTTTGCCTCCCCAAATACCAATCATCAGATAAAAGGGGATTAGCTCTAATTCGTAGAAAATCACGAATAACAGCAGATTTTGTGCCATCAATGCCCCCGAAACTCCGGCATTAATCAGCAAAATCAGCGAGTAATACAAGCGAGGACGCTCGATATCGCCGCGACTGCTGTAAATGGCAATCCAAGTCAGCAAGCCATTGAGGGCAAGTAAAGGCAAAGACAAACCATCGATCCCTAAGCTGTAGCTTAAGCCAATGGGTTTCACCCAGGGTAGATATTCGCTGAATTGAAAGCCGGAATTGCTGACATCAAATTGCGTAAGGAGATAAATCGTCCAAGCAAAGACAAGGGCAGCAACAAAGGCAGTAAATTGACGCAGGCGTTTACTTTCTCCTATCGGCAAAAAAGCCGCGATCGCCGCCCCGATAACAGGAACTACAAGAAGTACACTAAGCATGGGTAATTGTGACTGTGATTTGTTTCTAACCGATGAAACCAAAAGAAAGATGCGGTAACCAAGGCCAGCATATAGCGACTCCAAACAACGCCAAGCCCAACATAATCGACAAGACATAAAATTGGGTTTGACCGGAGACGTTATACCGCAGGGTTTGACCGCCGAAGACTGTGGCTAAGCCAATGAGGTTGATAAAGCCATCGACAATAAAGCGATCCAGCCAGTAGATGATTTGCGAGACCAATCCCACGACAAAAACAATGGTGACGCGATACAGTTGGGCGGTATAAAAGTCGTAAGCGAAGAAGTTTTGAATCGGCTTGAAGGGCAAATTCAAGGGTTTGGCAATGTTGTTGTTGAGATAGATAAAGGCAGAAACCCCTACGCCGACTAGAGTTGAGCCAATTAATGCCCCGGTGACTGGGGTTAGAATGTCGGCCCAATCCGGTAATAAGTTGAGTTGCAACAATACTAAGGGTAAATGCAAGGCAAAGCCCATGGTAATGGTCATGGGTAAAACTAACGCCCACAAGCCTTCGGGCGATCGCCGGGTCATGGGAGTGGCTTTACCGCCAAACATCAAGCTAAATTCGCGGGTAACGCTAAAGGCAGTTAAGGCATTGACGGCAATAATGACACCGACTAAACCGAAGAAATGAGCGTCCCACAGGGTATTAATTAACCGGGATAAGGCCCAAAAACAACCCAAGGGAGGAAACGCCACCAAAGAAGCTGCCCCCACTAAGAAACAAACGCCAGAAACGGGACGACGCTGCCACAAACCGCCGTATTGCCGTAAATCTTGGGAGATGTTGTTGAGGACAATGCCGCCAATGCTCATGACTAACAAGCCCATGGCGATCGCGTAAGTCAATAATAAAACCAAGGCTGTTTGGGCTTGTAACGTGCCAACGGCAATAAACACTAAGCCCATATAAGCACTGACTGAATAGGACAAAGAGCGTTTGATATCGATCTGCGCGATCGCGATCAGAGAAGCCCCTACCGCCGTTGCTGCCCCAATCCAAATCATGACATCGAGGGCAATGGGAGAAGCGGCAAACAACGGTTGCAGCTTGATCAACACCCAAGCCCCCGTCGAAACCACAATCGTATTCCGCAGAATCGTCGCTGGCATTGGCCCTTCCATGGCTTCATCTAGCCACAAATGAAACGGAAATTGAGCGCACTTACCGAGGGGCCCGGCAATTAATGCTAAAGTGACCCAAGTTAATAAAGTGGGGTTGACATCGGCAGTTTGGACCCACTGACCCAACTCGGTGTAATTCCAAGTCCCAGCTAAGGGCCATAACGCCACCACCCCCATCAGCAAGATCAAATCCCCGACCCGTTTCGTGAGGAAAGCATCTCTGGCCCCGGTTACCACCAAAGATTGGTTAAACCAATAGCCAATCAGCAAATACGTCCCCAGGGTGAGAATTTCTAACACCACATAGCTGAAAAACAAAGAGTTACACAGCACTAGAGTACACATCCCGGCTTCAAACAAAGCCAGTAACGAGTAAAACCTTGCCCAACCCCAATCCATTTCTAGATAGCCGATGGCATAGATTTGGGCGGCAAAGTTTAAGCCTGTGACCAGCATCAACGCCCCCACTGTCACCATTGAAATTTCAATATCGAAGGTGATATTTAAACCGGGGGCATTCAACCATCCAAACGATAAATATTGAGGCTCGCTTCCCCAAATTTCCTTTAAGGACAATAAGCTATGAGTAAAAGCCCATAGGGTCATAATTGCGTTGATATATCCCGACGGTCGCGGCCCGGTTTTCTTGATGATCCCCGGCGACCAAGGAATAGCTAATAGAGTACCAATTAAGGCATAGCAAGGAACTAACCAGATAGTTTGACTAAAGACTTGAGTCATTTTTGCATAACTCCGGTAATGTTAAAAAAAGCAAAGTCTTATATTCTTAGCAATTGCCAATCTTCAAAAAAATATCAGAAGATTGTAGGGATTTTCTTCTTATTCTATATGAAAAGCTGAAACATATAAAGAAAAAATTAAAGTTAACTTATTTAAGGTTGTTATCCTTCAGTTTGCATTATCGAATAGCTATCCAAGCCCCAGAGGGGTTTTCTTGGGCAGTGGGCAATGGGTAATCGGCAGTAGGAAGAGGGGTGAGAAATGACTTAATGACCAATTAAGGGACTCTGACAACAAACCAATAACCAATAACCAATGACGAATAACTAAGCTTCCGGGATCGCTCGCACAAAACCCCGTAAATAGTGTTAAGCTATTCAAAAAATTACCTTGACCCGTGAGCCGCGATCGCGCTTTGTGACATTGACTTGTCTGGTTAATCTTTCTGTCCTTTTTGACAAACCCACTGGCATTACCACTTACGCCAATAGTGTTTATCCTTATTTGCAACCCCTCGATCCGACGTTGCTGATTGCCGATCCTGTACCAGATTCTCGGTGTCACATCATCCCCCAAAATCTGTCCCCTGCATCGGGGAGTCAAGGGCATTTACGGCGATTGTTGTGGACGCAGTTTCGCTTACCCGCGTTGTATCGCCAACTCAAGGGATCGCTACTTTTTTCTCCTGTCCCCGAAGCCCCCCTTTATACTTCCTGTCGCTATGGGGTGATGGTACACGATCTGATCCCTTTGCGTTTTCCCGAAATTTTCGAGAAGTCGCCCCTCCGGTATTACTTTCGCTATTATGTACCGCAAGTGGTTCGACAAGCCAATCTCATTATCTGTAACTCAGAAGCCACCGCCCGCGATATTTGCGATTTTTGGAGTATTCCGGCAGGTAAAGTTACGCCGATTCCCCTCGCTTGCGATCGCGACCATTTTCGCCCTCTCAATCTCCCGCCTTATCAAGGTCGCCCCTATTTTCTCTACATTGGCCGTCCTGACCCCTACAAAAACCTAAAACGGCTGATTTCGGCCTTTGCGACGTTAGGCAAAAACTGTGAATTGTGGATTGCGGGTAGTAGCGATTCCCGTTACACTCCGGTTTTGCAGGAACAAGTGAAAACCTTGAATGTGGAAGGGCGGGTCAAGTTTTTAGAGTATATCCCCTACGATAAATTACCCGTTTTACTCAATCAAGCGATCGCGCTAGTATTTCCGACCCTGTGGGAAGGCTTTGGTATCCCCGTTTTAGAAGCCATGGCCTGCGGCACACCTGTCATTACCTCCAATTGTTCATCTTTGCCGGAAGTCGCCGGAGATGCGGCGGTATTAGTCGATCCTTACAACACCCAAGAGTTAACCGCAGCCATGTGTTTACTGATTGATGATGCCAGTTTGCGATCGCAGCTCAAAACCCTTGGCCTCCAACGATCCAGTCAGTTTAGCTGGCAAAATACCGGACAGCAAACGGTGGAAGTTTTACAAAGTTGTCTTTAGTTGTTGGTTATTGGTTGTTGGTTGCCTAAAACACTGATGACTGATGACTGATAACTGATGACTGAAAAAAACCGCCCCCTGACTAAACAAGAGGCGCATAAATTGAGGTTTGGGATTAAAACTGGGGAGAGTTACTTAGAATTAGGCAGTTGAGGCGCGATCGTTGCAGGAGTCCATACCGAAGGTAGGAAGGCTTGTTGCTGCGTGGGGCGACTTTCCGCAACCACAGGCAAAGCTGAGCGAGACTTCATCGCGACATCGACAGCTTTGACATCATAGGTGCTAGTGGCAAGTTTCGGGTACAAGCCAATGCCGATAATAGGTAACAACAAGCAAGCGGTAATAAAGACTTCGCGGGGTTTCGCGTCGCTCATCAAGAAGTTGGGGTCGAGACTGAGCTTGCTTTCGCCGTAAAAGACTTCCCGCAACATGGACAGCAAGTAAATCGGGGTGAGAATCAAGCCCACTGCCGCTAAGAAGACAACAACGATTTTGAAGGCATCGCTGTAAGCGTCGCTGGTGGTGACACCGAGGAAAACGGACAATTCGCTAATAAAGCCACTCATACCGGGTAATGCCAGAGAAGCCATTGACCCGGCGGTGAATAAGGCAAAGATTTTCGGGGTCGATTTGGCGAGTCCGCCTAATTCGTCCATCATCAGGGTGTGGGTGCGATCGTAAGCAGCCCCAGTGAGGAAGAATAAGCAAGCGGCAATTAAACCGTGGGAGAGCATTTGTAAGACTGCGCCGTTGACTCCTAACTCGGTGAAGGAAGCAATACCAATAAGGACGAAACCCATGTGGGAAATCGAGGAGTAGGCGAGGCGACGCTTGAGATTCTGTTGACCAAAGGCGGTGAATGCGCCGTAGACAATGTTGACTACACCTAATATCACCAAGACAGGGGCGAATTTGATGTGGGCATTGGGCAGCATTTCAATGTTCATGCGGATTAAGCCGTAACCGCCCATTTTGAGGAGAACTCCCGCTAAAATCATGGAAACTGGGGCAGAAGCTTCGCTGTGAGCATCCGGTAACCAGGTGTGTAAGGGGAAGATGGGGAGTTTTACACCAAAGGCGATGATGAAGCCCGTGTAAGCCAGCATTTCTAAGGCCATGGGATAGTTTTTCATCCCTAACTCAGTCATGTCAAAGGTGAGGTTGTCACCGTAGAAGGCCATGGCTAAACCGGAAACGAGGATGAAGATAGAGGCGATCGCGGTGTAGAGGATAAACTTAGTGGCAGCATACAATCGTTTTTTGCCGCCCCAGATAGAAATTAATATATAGACGGGGACTAATTCGAGTTCCCACATCAAGAAGAATAATAATAGGTCTTGTGCGGCGAAGACTCCAATTTGAGCGCTGTACAACACCAGCATTAGGAAGTAAAACAAGCGGGGCTTGCGGTTGACTTTCCAAGCAGCGAGCAAACTTAAGGTGGTGACTAGCCCGGATAAGACGATGAGGGGCATGGACAAACCATCCACGGCAACCGACCAGTTTAAGCCGAGTTGGGGCAGCCAAGGATAGGTTTCGCGCATTTGGAATTGGCTGGTTTGTAAGTCAAAGTTTTGCCAAAAACCCCAAATGCTTATGCCAAAGGTGACTAAGCTAACGCTGAGAGCATACCAGCGAATGGTTTTGCCTTCTTTATCCGGAATAAAGGGAATGGCGAAGGCAGCGGCTAGGGGAAGCAAGATTATTGCGGTCAGCCAAGGAATTGAGTTAAGCATGATGGCTAGGAATAAATACTCATTAACGCAACTGATTTTTAGTATATGAACTTTTTTAAACAAATGAAACAGGAATGCAACGTAAAAAAGGCGATCGCACAGACCTTACTGAGTAAAACCCTTTTCCTGTAGGGGTTTCGTCTAACTCATTAGTTTTTTGAATCAGTCAGACAATATCTGCTTGTGAGTGAGCGATCGCTTGAGTCTGTCTTTAGATGTATATACGTTGTGCGATCGCATGAGTTGGATTTGAGGTGAGGATAGACAGTAACCTGCTAGACTTAGTGTAAGTATTACGGTTTGTCAACAAACTTAAAGAATTTTACAACTCTTTCTTCCGGAGGTCTGCGATTATTGCTTTGTAGAGCTAACCTAGAGAAAGCTTATTACAAACAGTTTTTTGAAGAAAAAGGATTTTTAATAAGCTGACATAACAGAGTTTGGGAGAACAAAACCTTAAAAAAGTATTAAAGAGTGTAAAATTAGGAGTGGTGTTTGGAGGACTTAATATAGTGTTTCTCAGACTTGCACAACAGCACCGTCAGTTCGTCAAAGACTTGGTGATGAATCTCCAAGCCCTAGCAACTGTACTGGAAAATCGCGGCTACCTTGCGTCTTGCTACACCTGTGGCGACCAAATGAATAGCGCTTCGTTTATGGTGAGTTTAGGTGAAGATCATCTTATTCGCTTTTTGGTATCTGACTATGGCATCACTTGGACAGAGATGCGCGACGAGCGAGAATTAATGAAGTTAGAAGGAGCAGAAGCCATTAGTCAGCTTCAGGATTTGGCCGATTTGGTCAAGTATGAGTTGACTTCCTCTCCAACTCAAATTTCTGGCGATCGCCAGGGATCGCATCCTGCGGTTGCGATTCAGTAAAGTTTCTTGTTTTTTCAAGCAAGCCATGACCCTTGCTTGTCGCTACAGTTGATTCGTCGTTAGTGACATACTCCCGACGCTCTATCCGCAGGATGAGCGCGGGTTTCTCCATCCCGTTTCCGAGACTTCGCGTTTTTGACTCAGAATCATTATTTTTATCTAATCAAAAAGGCGTAAGGTTGACCTTGCGCCTTTTTGATTAAATCAAATATTCTAGAACTCTGGTTTCTGGAGTCAAATTTTAACTTTATCGGGTAAGCAGATCGGAAACCGGAATGAAGTTTAAGCCGTTGCAATCACGTCATTTACTACCACTTTGGGTTCAGTCCAAACTTCATCGTAAAGATGGCTAAGTTGCGTGGCTACCCCATACCAACTGAATTTTTGAGCGACGCGCTGACGAGCATTATTGCCTAATTGGTCGCGCCATTGAGTATCATCGAGGATGCGGTCAATGGCCTGAGCAAAAGCATCAACATCTTTGGGAGGAGCCAATAACCCGGTTTTTTCAGAAACGACGGTGTATTGCAAGCCCCCGACATCGCTGGCAATTACAGGAGTACCGCTGGCCATGGCTTCGATGGCCACTAAGCCGAAGGGTTCGTAGTGACTGGGGACGACGCAAACATCAGCCGCCGCATAATAAACGGGTAAGTCTTCGTCGCTAATCCGTCCGGGGAAGGATGCGATCGCGTCTAATCCGGTTTCAGAAACGATACTTTCGATGCGATCGCGTTCGATCCCGTCACTATGACCCGGACGAGAGCCGCCGCCAATAATCAAGCGCAAAGATTCATCGTTGCGAAACTGGGATTTCGCGATCGCCCGCACTAAGGTTTCAATGCCTTTGCGCGGATCGAAGCGACCAATATAAAACACCATTTTGGCATCTGGGGCGATCCCCAAGCGTTTACGGGCTTCTGAGCGCGAAATTGAACCAAAATGCTGAATATCAGTGCCACAAGGGATAATTTTGATATTTCCCCGTTGAGACACTAAGGTTCTCATGTGTTCTTGTTCTTGGGGACTGGTTGCAACGATGCAATCGGCATTTTCCAAGCAAGCTTTTTCTACCGCCAAGCGCGTTTTCGCAATCATGGGAATGGTAGACACAGATTTATATTTCACTGCCCCTAGGGAGTGATATGTGTGCAGCATCGGTACTGAAGTTTTCGCCTTCAACTGCAAGCCCACTGCCCCTGAAATCCAGTAATTGGTATGGATAAGGGCGTATTCTCGGTTATTTTGATGTTGAAATTTCAAAAACTCATTGACAAACCCATTGCGAAAGCCGTAAATTTCATCCCTGGGGATAAAGCTTTCTGGCCCTGCTGTTAGGCGGATGGTGCGGCAGTTGGGGCTATGTTGAACAATCTTGGGTCGATCGGCATCGGTGGCCCGGGTAAACATATCCACGTTCCAACCTTGTTTGGATAGGGCTTCGCCCACTTGACGAACGTACACATTTTGTCCGCCTGCTTCTTCTTTGCCGATTTCGACGGCAGGATCGCCATGAACTGAGATCAATGCGATGTGTTTATTGTTATTCATCTTTTTAATAATTCAAACTCGACGGAGGTCAGAGTCGCAAGAGTGCTTCAGTAACGGGTTTCCTCCTAGTTTTTGAAATAACTGTGACCCCGATTTCTCCTGGTAAACCAGCTCTCCATAAGTGTTTCGGAGATAGGAGAGCTTGATTTATGTTGCATTATATCATAATTTGTGGCGAGATCAACTCAAAAGCGATCGCCAAACCGTTCTAGCAGTTCTAACAAATCGCTCAAACATGCTTGAGGCAGGAGTTTCGCTAAACTTAACTCCACTTTACCGCCCCCCAAAGATACGGGAATCGATGTTAATTCTTGTATCATTGTGTCTTCATTAAGGCCACCATCGAGTAGTAAAGGATACATTTTTTCGGCGACAACGGTATGCAAATGAGCGTCTGCGAGATATAAATGCCATTTAGCGACATCAATATAGATATTTTCGCCGATTTCCGCAGATAAAGCTTCGAGAGTTTCGTTGGTACTAGCCATTGTTTTGATTTTCTTTGAGGGAATAGTCTGCGATCGCAAAGATAAAGATGCCATGAAACACCAAGACACCCAACCAAATCAAAGTGACCCATTTAGCCCAAGGCCAATTTGCTTGCTTGAGGGTATCAAAAAACCAAAGTCCAGAGTTACACGCCGCAAAAAACGCCACGTGCAAGGCAAAATTGATGCGGTCTTCTAAAAGACGATAAGCGGGATCGTTGCGATCGGGTTTTCGCGGCCAGCGAGGGGGCATCGTTTTCTTAATCTCCTGTGTGTCCGGGTCAATCTAATTTTACCGTTCTACTGCTCCTCTTCGTAATCCCCTGATTTGCCCCCCGTTTTGCGAATTAAGCGAATTGACTCGATCTGCATGGATTTTTCCAGGGCTTTGGCCATGTCATACAACGTTAAAGCTGCTACCGATACCGCCGTTAATGCCTCCATTTCTACCCCGGTTTCCGCTTTGGTGACCACGGTAGCCCGAAGGTGATAACCGGGGAGTTGAGGGTCGGGGATCGCTTGTACTTCGACTTTATGTAAAGGCAAAGGGTGACACAAGGGAATTAAATTTGCAGTTTGTTTCGCGGCCATAATTCCGGCTAATCGGGCTGTGCCTAAAACATCGCCTTTAGGAGCATTTCCCGCTTGGATTGCGTCAAATGTCGCTTTTTCCATGCGAATGCTGCCTTGAGCTACGGCTTCCCGTTTATTCGCCACTTTTTCCGACACATCCACCATTTGCGCTTCCCCAGTTCGATCGAGATGGGACAATTTTGACTCAAACTCTTGCATAATTTTGTTTGCCTGTGCTATATTTATTAATCGTTGACTCAAACAACGCTTGGGCTTGTAGCTCAGTGGACTAGAGCACGTGGCTACGGACCACGGTGTCGGGGGTTCGAATCCCTCCTAGCCCGTCCAAAATCAAAGCTTATCAAAAAGCAGAGGTATTTCACCTCTGTTTTTTTTATATTTCCTTTTAGTTTAAAAGTTGCGTTTAAGGGCAAGTAATGTCATATCGTCGTAAATGGGGCGATCCCCGATATGATCTTGTACATTCTCGACGATAGCCGCCACAATTTCGCGAGGGGATTGTTGATAATGCTGTTGAATCACTTGTAGTAATTTTTCAATCCCATACAGTTTCTTTTGGCTGTTTTCTGCTTCGTTGACAACTCCCCGCCGTAAACGGTCGGGGATTCTCGCGTCACAGGGAGACTCTAGCTGGGGTATATACCCCAGCCCCGAAATCTTTACCCAAGGGCGTG
>JBKHDX010000136.1:0-13062 GCA_046541115.1 Spirulinaceae cyanobacterium
TAGATGTCTGTCTCAAATTCAAATTCTCTTCAAGGGCTTGGGAAGCAACGCTACTCAAAATGATTATATTCGGATTGTTTCGGACATTGAACAGCGAGTTAAAGAGACACCAGAAGTAAAATCTCAACAAACCTATCAACATATTATTCATCAAATAAAGCAGCAGCAGAAGGCTCTTGATAGTTTGCTCGAACAATGGCAAAAACAGTGGGTTGAAATTAATTCTTCTACACAAGTAAACCAATTAAAAGAGCAGATTATTAGTCAGAAAAATCAATTTACTAAATCTGATAGCCAACAACAAGTTAATACTATTCTGACAAAGCTTGAAATTAAAATCACTGAATTAAGAAGCCAAGAACAAACAATAGAAAAACAAAAAGCTGCTCAAAAATGGTTTGATGATTTAGCGAATAAACAACAAGAATTTAAGAATTTGGAGAGCGATCGAGTAAAACTTGAAATGGTAAATGGCATTTTAAGTCAGATTACAAGCCAAAAGAATACTCATTTTGAAATCTTGAATAAAGAACAACAGCAATTAATCGAAAAATTTGAAGAGCAATGTCAAGAAATTATCAATCAAGACCGGGAAACTCAAATAATAGCTATATTTCAAAATCTTACTGACGATAAAAAAATTAGTTTATACCAAAAGTTATCACAGTATTTACCATAATAATCGGATTAATTAACTTTCAATCTGGTCAAATAGTTGATGATTAAGCCTAAATTCGTTGTTTTAGACCCAACAGGCATATATCCAGTTCCTAAAGATTACACTTCAATTGCAACAGAAAGGGAGTGGATCGAGTTTTTTGGTCGAAAGAACTGTAATTATTGGGTGAAAGGTAAACGAATTTGTGATTGGACTCGTGAATGGTTAAGAGTTTGGAATCAAACTGATTTAATTGTTGAAGAGAAGAAAAATCCGCGATCGCATTTTGAAGCTTTACTCGCTCCTATTGCTATACCTCCAGATTTAAACGATTCAAAAATTTTGGCTCTTGTTACTCAACTAGAATCTTACCGTCAAGATAATCCAATTGCTTACTTGCTTTCAGAAGTAACTGATAATAATTTATGGTTTGCAAAACCATCAATAGACCATTTAGCTCATTGGTTATCTATTCAAGTTCCTGAAGAATACCAGCTATTAGAACAGGCTTGGCAACATCAAACCAAAGAAAAAACTAGAGAACTAGCTAATTATTACCAAACTCAAAATAAACTAAGTTTACTCAAAAGCTGGCTTGGTTTAACTCAGTCGTCGGTTGTAAATCTTGACCCCTTTCCTCACAATATTCCTGTCTTTTTGGTTCAAGAATTTAAACAATTTTGGGAAAAACAAATTATTAAAACTAAAGGAAAAGTTTTAGAGACTTTGGCGACTAATCAGCAAGCAGGAATGAGTGAAATTACTTCCTATGCTTATAACATTCTTAAAGATCGTCCAAGCTGGATTACTCAACAAAGAATCTCGAAACTTTCTGCTTATCTGACTTCTCAACAACGCAACAACTTAAATAAATTACAACAACCTTCCATACCTCAAACCCTCAATATAGATGCTGACTCCCAGAAGGCTCTCAAGTGGGTAACTGAAAGTTATCTTCCTTTTCGACGTTGGGAAATAACTATCAATCGCTCTCCTACTGGAAAAAGAGCGAGTGACAGTATAGCCAATAGTTTTGTCGAATGGATAGTGAAACATTATCCTGACTTAAAACTAGACCCCGTTCCCAATTCAACTCTCAACTATAGTGTTGCTTCACGGGTACAAAAACTCTGTGAAGAAACTCCAGTTCTTTGGGTCGTGGTTGATGGGTTAGGATGGCTAGATCACCAGGAACTTGTAGCCATTTTAACCGAAAAAAATAGTATGGCTGTTGAAACAGCACTCTCACCCCGTTTTAGTATTCTTCCTACTAAGACTGAGTATGCTAAATGGAGTCTTTACACTCAATTACTACCCAATGACTCCACCTGGAATGCTAATGCAGGAAATGGTTTTCCTCGGATGGGTATGGGAGAACGGTACACGGATAACAGACGACATAAGCTCTATAAAGCATTACAGGATCAGAAGCATCAACTCTATTGTTGGGATAGTGATGAGTTAGATAAACTGTATCATCAAGAGCGTGATTGGCAGAATCTTTATCAAGTTCAACGACCTCATACTTTGGAGAAAATTGCTAGGGAAATTGAGTATTGTTTGGCTCAATATCCTCATCCCGAACAACTTAGAGTGGTCATATCCAGCGACCACGGACAAATGATTGGTGAAATCGAACAACTGACTCAGTGTCCAGAAGGAATTACTGCGAAGGGAAGGATGGGAATTGGAAAAACAGATGATACTCGATTCGTTGTTTGTGAAGCTGGACGCTTTGGGTTACCTCATGATGTCAGTATTGTTAAGGGGGCTGCTTGCTTAAAAGCTTTTAATCGTACGATGGAAGGAGAAGTTATTGGAACACACGGAGGACTCTTTCCAGAAGAAGTTGTTGTTGGGGTATCGGTGTTACGTCAGTTTGTTGAGCGATATCCAGTTATTGTTTTTTGTGAGGGAGAAGGAAAAGCTAAACAACCAGGATATTTGACAATAACGATTGATAACTCTAATGAAGTGCCACTCACAGACCTATATTTGCAAATTAATGAACTGACAAGTTTAAAGACAGGAATTTCATTAAAAGCAATAATTCCAGCTAAAGAAAGGGTTACCCTAAAAATCGATCTTCCCGAATTTCCCGAACTCAGGTTTGATAGTGAAGGAAACCAAATCTTTTTGTCTGGACAATTAAGTTTTCGTTTTGCTGATACTGAATCTAGAACTAGCTTCTTAGAATCTGATTCTATAATCAAAATTGAGCAAATGTTCCGTAGCGGGTTTGATATAGATGAATTTCTTGAATAATTTTGCTTATAACAGTAATTTGGTTCGTGATTGTTTTGAAAATCTAAGCATCGATAAAACTCGGTTGCCTTCGAGTAATTTAAATGCTGCTGGTGTCCCCAGTTTTGTGGCAGAATGGTTACTGGATAAGATCGTCCCTGGAACGGGGGTTTTAACTTCAGCAGAACTAGAAAAAATCAATAACTTTGTTCAAAAGGCTTTTCCTCGTAAAGACGATAAAGAAGTGATTAAATTTCGTTTGACTCAAGGAGAAATTATTAAGATTATTGCTTTAATGCAGGTTCGGGTTAAACTCGAGCAGTCTAAAAAGGAGCAGATTCCAGAACCGTTAGCCCGCATTCCTGCCCTAAATTTTGATGAATGTCGCATCTCTACAGATTTAGTTGAACGCTATGAAAGGTTACTTCGTCAAGGAGTTTGGGGCAAGATTAGCTTGGCTATGAAGCCTGATGGTGAAGTTGAAATTATCGATTTTGATCCCTTTCAATGTTCTAAAGTGAACCTTCTTAGTTATGCTGAATATCGCTCCAAATTTACCACCGAACAATGGCGAGATTTAATGTTTTGTTCGATGGGGTTCAACCCCGAACATCCTGACTATACTGTAGAAGCAAAAACTTGGATTCTCGCTCGTTTGCTTCCCCTGGTTGAGGCTAATTATCATCTTATGGAACTAGCTCCCAAGGGAACGGGGAAAAGTTTTGTTTTTGAAAATATTAGTAATAAAGTGGCAATGGTTAGTGGTGGAAAAGTGACACCAGCTAGACTTTTTGTTGATGGCAGAACGAGAGAAATTGGTTTACTGGGTCGTCAGGATGTGGTTGTTCTTGATGAGGTTCAAAGTCTAACTTTTGAAAATTCTGATGAAATTATCGGTCCTCTAAAAAACTATTTAGCGAGTGGTCGTTATAATCGTTCGGGGTTCGCTGATATTTCTAGTGATTGTTCTTTAGTTATGTTGGCAAATATTGAATTGAACGAGCAACAACGCCCTTGCGATGAAAATAATTTGATCGCGGATTTACCTAAGTTTTTTAATGAAACAGCATTTCTCGATCGCTTTGGTGGCATTATTCCAGGGTGGGAAATCCCCAAGTTTCAAAGTAATATGATTGCTTCTCAGATAGGTTTGAAAATGGATTTCTTTGGCGAAGTTTTACTGTCTCTACGCCAGGATAACCGATTTATCCAATATGCTAAACAACATACTCATTTTGATCGAGTAACTGTTAGAGATCAAAATGCTATTATCAAGTCAGCTTCTGGGTTTTTAAAGATTTTATATCCGCACTTAAAATTGACTTTGGCAGATTATGAGCGTGATTGCTTAAAACCTGCTAAAGAACTGCGCCAAGCTATCCGCACAATGCTGTACCATTTTGATGATGAATTTAAACAGTATGGTAGAGCAATATATGTAGAAGCAGAATGAAGGAAATTAATGACTTGACATTGAATTATCCTATCTATGTTACCAATCGCGCACTGCTTCTGTATACTTTCAAGTAACTAACGGAATGATACATTACACGACAGCAGTATTGGATGACGCACGCAGGATTGACCCGATTTAGGGTGATGAAATAGCTAAATATCCGAGGGGGTTGTCAAGGGGTAGAGTTAGCTGGTGTACGATTAAGGGAAGTGGTTTTTAGGTCTGGGGAGATAGTAAAGTATTAAAATAGCGAGACAACTTGTGGGTTCTTAGGCAGTAGGAAAAGAATGAAAAGTCGAGGAAAAATTTGACAAAGGGCTGAAAGAGGGAACAGGGGAAAAAGTTAGAGATTAATAAATAATTAACAACGAAACATAAAACTATGTCTGCTGTTACATTAGAAAACGTTTCTAAGGTTTATGATAAAGTCCCGGTGGTCAATCATCTCTCGTTTGCGATTGAGACGGGGGAGGTGTTTGGTTTACTCGGGCCCAATGGTGCAGGAAAATCGACCACGATTCGGATGTTGATTTCCCTAACTGAACCGACTGAGGGAAAAATCGCGATCGCGGGTTATGATGTGGCTCGATCTCCGGTGCAAGTCAAGCAAAATATCGGGGTGGTGTTGCAACAAACCAGCGTCGATGGGGATTTGACGGTGTGGGAAAATTTGGAGTTTCACGGACGAATGCACCATATCCCCAACCCCAAGCGCAAAAAAGCGATCGCCCAATGGCTTGAATATGTGCAACTGAGCGATCGCGCTTCGGACTTGGTAAAAACTCTATCGGGGGGGATGAAGCGCCGCTTACAAATCGCCAGAGCGCTTCTCCATGAGCCACAAGTGCTGTTTCTCGACGAGCCGACGGTGGGACTCGATCCGCAGAATCGCCGCCGCTTGTGGGAGATTATTCGCGATCTCAATCGCAAGGGGGTAACGATGCTGCTCACGACCCACTACATGGAAGAAGTGGAGTTTTTGTGCGATCGCATTGGCATTATGGAAGCCGGAGAGTTAATTGAATTAGGAACATTAGAACAGTTTCGCTCGAAATATGGTGAAGGATTGGTGATTACCCAACGAGGCGATCGCATCGAGTCGCAGTTTTTCCCAACCCTCCAAGAAGCCAATCAATATCTTGACAATCAACCGGATAAAACAGGCATGATGTCTCGCGAATCGAACTTAGAAGACATCTTTGTACAGTTAACCGGACGTAAATTAGATTAATTGCTGATTTAGCCTTTTATATGACTCAATCTCCTGTTATTGCCGATCTAGCCCCCGTTATTGAAGCGATTTTATACCTCAAAGGTCAGCCCCTCACCCTCACCGAAATTGCCGAATATGCCGGGTGCGATCGCGATTTAGCCCAAGAAGCCCTTTTGGATTTAATGGACGACTATGCCCACCGCAACAGCGCCTTAGAAGTGGTAGAAAGCCCTGCTGGGTATAGCTTACAACTGCGGTCTTCCTTTCAGGATTTAATTCAAAATCTCGTCCCGGCAGAATTAGGGACAGGAGCATTACGGACATTAGCCGCGATCGCGATTAAAAGCCCCCTGTTACAAACAGAACTCATCGAACTGCGGGGAAGTAGCGCTTATCAGCACGTTCAAGAATTAGTCGAGTTAAACCTCATTCGCAAACGCCGTCAAGCCGATGGCCGCTCGTTTTGGCTCGAAGTCACGAACAAGTTTCATCAATATTTTGAGATTGACGATCGACTGCAAATGTTAGCCGCTTCCGAGTTTACTCCAGAAGCCGATGGGGAAGCATAAAAGCGAAAATAGAGGAAATTTAGGCGCGATCGCCTAATCCCTCAATTCCCCTCATCAAAACCTCCTGGGTCTGAAACCCCTTCCTTAAAGGACGGCTTTGTATTTTTCGGGTAAAATTGGAAATATCGAGAAGCGAAAACCAAGGCTATTCGATATCAGCACCTTGAAAATTGGATATAGCGGGTTTCGTGTCGAAAAGCTGACACGAGTAAAATAGCCAAGCAACAAGTACAGTCTTTGTTGGACACCGTACCGCCGGGCTTGCGGAATCGGGACTCTCTCATTGGGTTAAAAAGTCTGTGGACATGGCGTAAGACGGGGACATAACTAATGAAAGTTAGTGGTGTACGCAGATGTGAGTGAAGCAGAAACTTAAATCGTAAGGTTTAGGAATCACCGTCCGTTTACGGCGGTGAGGAGGTCAAAAATCTTGAGCATCGTTTACAGTAGAAAGTAAGTTCGTTCTCGTTACTTCACTAATGGTATTTAACCCCAACTTCTTCAATTCCGAAGCCACAGAAACACCCCAAGAGAACCTATTACTGGAATATTTACAGCAACAGCGACCGGAAATTTTAGAACAAATTGCCCAATCTGCGACCCCAGATGTGCAGCAAATTATCGCTCAAAACGTCCAAGGCTTACTGGGAATGCTACCGAGTGATGATTTTGATGTTCAAGTCACCACCAATCGCGAAAGTATTGCCAACTTACTCGTATCAGCCATGATGACCGGCTATTTTCTACGTCAAATGGAACAGCGCATGGAACTCGATGTGCAGCTTGGGGATTCGGGCTTGATTTAAATTCCAGCTTTTGGAAAACCCAAATCCCTGCATTTAGCCCGTAAAATTGGCGATTTTTACGGGAAAATCGCCTCGGATTGTCAATTTTGCGCGGCTCATTCCCTCAAAAGCCTTACCGAAAATTCTGGGTTTAAAGCCCCGTCCTTTGAGGACGACTTTTTATGGGTTTTCAATTTCCCGATCAACTTTCTTAGTACATCAGACTGGGTTCTACCTGTTTGCTGACAGTAAGACTCAATCAAATCAAATTCATCTTCGGTGAGTCGAAAAAATATGCTTTTCTTCATAATTATCCTCTAGCAATATGACCTACGATCGTAATAGGAGGATTGAAGAATGAAAGCCAGATACAAATATCGATTCTATCCCACAGACCAACAACAACAGAGTCTAGCTCAGTTGTTCGGTTGTGTGCGTGTGGTTTGGAACGATGCTTTAGCTATCTGCCAACAATCGGAGAAGAAACCCAAATCTGCCGAACTCCAAAAAATCGTTATCACGCAGGCTAAAAAGACTGAAGCTAGAGCTTGGTTAAGCGAAGTTTCAGCCATCCCATTGCAGCAGTCAGTAGCCGATTTAGATGTGGCTTTTAAAAACTTCTTTGATTCGGTGAAAGGGAAAAGAAAAGGGAGAAAGTCAGGTTATCCTCGGTTCAAAAAGCGAACGAATAGTCAATCAGCAAGACTAACCCGTGGGGGCTTTTCTATCAAGGGCGAAGGTGTCTATCTCGCAAAAATAGGTGTTGTCAAGCCTATCTGGTCGAGGGAACTACCTGCAATCCCTAGCTCCGTGACTGTTATCAAAGATTGTGCTAACCGTTATTTCTTAAGTTTTGTCGTCGAAGTTGAACCCATCAATGTTGTTGCTAAGAAGCAAAGCATTGGGATTGATTTAGGTTTGAAAACCTTTGCGGTGATGAGTGACGGCGAAAAAGTTGTGAGTCCTAGCTACAAATCCTTAGAACGTAGGATACGCAAGCTTCAATGTCAATTATCCCGGCAGCAAAAAGATTCAAATAGGAGGTATAAAACCAGGATTCAAATCGCTAAGACTCACAACAAAATTGCTGATACTCGCCAAGACTTTCTGCACAAATTATCAACCCAAATCGTTAGTAAAAACCAAGCTATCGTTTTAGAGAATTTGAATGTGTCAGGGATGGTCAAAAAGCGGTGCGACCCCGCGCCGCCGAAAGGCGCAAGGGAACGCGCACCAAGACACCGCAAGTTAGCTAGAGTAATTAGTCAGCAAGGATGGCGGGAGTTTCGAGTTTTAGTTGAAGCCAAAGCCCAAAAGTATGGGCGTAAGTTTATCGTTATCAGTCGATGGCAACCAACCAGCCAAGTTTGTTCTAATTGTGGATATAAATGGGGCAAGATTGACTTGTCGGTACGCTCTGTACTATGTCTTGGTTGTGGAACAGAACAGGATAGAGACGAAAACGCTGCCCAAAATATTGAAATGGTCGGCATGGGGCATCGGCACGACCTTAAATGTATGTCGAGACAAAGTAAGACTACTTCGGTAGCATTCGTCGATGAAGCGTAAAGAATCCCCGCGCTTTTAAGCCGGGGAGTATGTCAATCAACCCTGTAATACAGCAATCAGTACCGATCGCGGTAAGCTAAAGAATGGATCGAAGTCTATTGTTGTATTGAAATATATAAATCATGAGCTTGAGAAAGATCGCGACTGTAGTTTTAGTCGGCATTCTTTGGATCGGGAGTTGTTTCATCGCTCCTCCAGCTTGGGCTTTAACACAAATCAAACTCTCGGATTTGTCTTATCGCGAATGCTCCACAGAAATGTCTGAAGGCATTGTCAGCAGTGGGGGTGCCAGTGTACCCTCGGACTGTTTTATTATCTCTGGAAAAGCCAATAACCCCACTGGCAAGCCTCTCGTTGATGCCGATGTATTTGGCCGCATTTATGACGCAAATGGCAACCCCGTCATGCAAAATCGGGGACGCGTGGGTACGCTCCCCGAAGTGCCTCCCGGCGTTAGCGATTTTGAAATTCGAGTTACCGTCGCCGACAATTTCGCCACACCTCTGCAATTAAAGCAATTTAAAGCTTCTGGCTTTACCAGTCGCGTTCGCCCTTTTTATTACTAGAAGAAAGAACCTGCCGCTGCGGTGGGATCGATTTGTACCAAAATTCCTTGAATAATGGACAAAGCAAAAAAGGCTAAAATTGGCGATAAGTCAATCCCACCAAGGGGAGGGATAAAAGACCGGAAAATATTGAGATAAGGATCGGTTACGGGGCTGAGGAAAGATGTAATTTGGTTAGCCCACTCCATGCCTTGCAACCAAGTTAATAAAATCCGTACAATCAACAGAATTTGGTAAATACTGAGAAACGAATATAGAACTTGGGTGACGAACATAGAGGTTTCACTCGCGATATTCATGATTTAATTTCGACTTTTTCTTTAAAGGTTGAAGCACAATGGTTTGATTTTAGCAAACTGCCGCAGTTCGGAGTTTGGGGGATTTAGGGTGAATCCTAGGAGTTAGTAGGGGCGATCGCGCATTTCTGCTTCGATTTCAGTGGAATTCCCGTTGACCGAGCCTAATTGCTGGCGGACATCATCAATCGCTAAATTTAACTGGGCAATTTTAGCTTCTAAACTGCGTCTGGCATCTTCAATGCGGGCTTCAGCCTTTTCGGGGTCGGCTTCTAGAAGCGTTTCCTCCGGGTCGGGAGGGGCTTCGCGGCCGCGACTGACTAATGCTCCCACTAAACCGCCGACCAAACCGCCGACTAAAGCTCCTGCGACAAAACCGCCGGTAAAACCGTCACGCTGACTCATGGCTGTATGCGATCCTCAAATGCTGCAAATCTTTAATTCTAAGGTAACAAGATTGTTAGGGGTCATTCGTTATTGGTCTTAGTTTTAAGTCCCGAAAGCGCGATCGCCTGCATCCCCTAAGCCGGGTACAATATAGCCCTTATCGTTAAGCCCTTCATCCACAAAGGCAGTATAAATAGTCAGACTGGGATACTTTGCACTCAGTTGACGCAAAGCCGGAGGAGCCGCCACAATCGAAATAATCCGCATCAAGGCAGGATTGGCCCCTCTTTGGGTTAATTCTGCCATGGCCGTCATAATCGACCCCCCTGTGGCTAACATGGGTTCGAGGATCAATACTCGCGTTTGGGGGTCGAATCGGTCGGGAAGCTTGTTGAGGTAGCAACTGTTTTCGAGGGTTTCTTCGTTGCGGACTAAGCCCAAGTGATAAGTTGAAGCCAAAGGGATTAAACTCTGTGCGCCTTCAATTAAAGATAAACCCGCCCGTAAAATCGGAACAATTGCCGTTGGTGTTTCAGGATTGATAAAGGTCGCCGGACATTCGGTTAGGGGGGTTTGAACGATGGTTTCGCTGGTGGGAAGCCAATTGCGACTGGCTTCATAGGTCAACCAGCGCCCTAACTCGGTCATGGCACTTTTAAATAAAATGGTAGGGGTTTCGCGATCGCGAGCGACCCCAAGCCAATGTTTGATTAAAGGGTGATCCGGCACGTAAACGCGCAGTTGTAAAGTCATGCGTTTAAATTAAAAGCGTTGTGGGCAGCAGTTGTACCGTGAACTATCATACTGCGATTTGGCGGCACTTTTATGGGGGTTCGTTGCGTCTGAGGCGAGAGTTAAATTTGATGTTGCCAAAGGATGTCAATGATGAAACGCAATGGGTTGGTTAAAATTTTGGCTTTGGCTTGTTTAAGTTTAGTCACTTTTGGAGTCGCGATCGCCTGTCCTCCTGCCCATCTCGATGCTTTTCAGCCCCTACAAGCCGCCCTCACAACGCCAGATTGGCAAAGTAGCGATCGCCTCAGCCGCGAGATGATTGCCGACGAAATCGCTGCAAGTCCTTATTATTACGATAACAACGAGTTAGATCGCCTAAGCTGCGAGACCCTTCAAAACATCGATAATTTATGGCAAGAAGCCAGCGAGGGTAAATTTGGACTGCGATCGCAACTGGAAATTTGGCAAGAAGTCGAAGTTCCGGGAGATATCCGTCAAACTGTAGATAAGTTTCGCGATCGCGTCGGTTGGAAACGCAACGAACCCCTCACCGAAGACCAACTCTTTTCCATGCGCTTCGATCGCGATTGGCGATCGGAACTCGACCTAAACTACTCCCTCGAAGCCCCCGCAGGTCATCTTCCCTGGGCTGGCATTTCTCAAAGCTTTATCAATGACTTACTTTCCCAAGACGGCCCCAGTTGTGGCAGTTGTACCATTGATGCTTTTCATCTACAATCAGAACGCTTTTATCGCTATCTGCCCCCTTTGTTCGATCGCATCGAGGAATGTTTGAGCAACGATCGATGACCAATTATGACAAGTTAAATTTATGGGAATTTTGTAGGGGCGGGGTTTCCCCGTCCAAGTTTACGCTTTTGGACGCGATCTCAACACCAAATCGTAATTTTCCCAAAGTTGAGATTGGATATGGAAACCTCACCCCTACACAGACAAATGACGAACAACCAATAACCAACAACAAATAACAAAACGCTATTCTATAAAGAAGACAAAATAAATTAAATCCTATGTTTGATGCACTTGCAGACCGTTTAGAAGATGCGTGGAAGAAACTACGCGGTCAAGACAAAATTTCTGAAGCCAACGTCAAAGAAGCAGTAAAAGAAGTCCGTCGGGCGTTACTTGAAGCCGATGTGAACCTGAAAGTGGTTCAAAGTTTTGTCAAAGAAGTTGAGAAACAAGCAGTCGGGGCTGAAGTCGTCTCAGGAGTACGCCCAGATCAGCAATTTATTAAAATTGTCTACGACGAACTCGTAGAAGTGATGGGGGAAACCAACGCCCCCCTCGCCCATGCCGAAACCGCCCCCACGGTCATCTTAATGGCCGGGCTACAAGGAACAGGGAAGACCACTGCCACCGCGAAACTCGCCCTTTACCTCAAAAAAGAACAACGTAGCGCTTTGATGGTCGCCACGGACATTTATCGCCCTGCCGCCATCGACCAGTTGAAGACCCTCGGAGAACAAATCCAAATCCCCGTCTTTGAGTTGGGAACCGATGCCGACCCGGTTGAAATTGCCCGTCAAGGGGTAGAAAAAGCCAAAGCTGACGGCATTGATACCGTTATTATCGACACCGCCGGACGCTTGCAAATCGACCCGGAAATGATGGCAGAATTGGGTCGCATTAAAGATACCGTCAAGCCCGATGACACGCTGTTGGTCGTAGACGCGATGACGGGTCAAGAAGCGGCGAACCTCACCCAAACCTTTAACGACGAAATCGGCATTACTGGCGCGATTTTAACTAAGTTAGACGGCGATACGCGGGGTGGGGCGGCCCTGTCTGTTCGCAGTGTGTCCGGTCAACCGATTAAGTTTGTGGGGGTTGGGGAAAAGGTTGAAGCCCTACAACCGTTTTATCCCGATCGCATGGCTTCGCGCATTCTCAACATGGGGGATGTCCTGACCCTGGTTGAGAAAGCCCAGGAAGAATTTGATATGGCGGATGCGGAGGCCATGCAGGAGAAAATCCTGGAAGCCCGCTTTGATTTTGACGACTTTCTCAAGCAAATGCGCTTGCTTAAAAATATGGGGTCCCTCGGAGGCGTGTTAAAGCTAATCCCCGGTATGGGTAAGATTAGCGGCGCAGATTTGGAGAAAGGGGAAAGCGAACTGAAACGCACCGAAGCGATGATTAGTTCTATGACCAAAGAAGAACGCCAAAACCCCGATTTGCTGGCGCGATCGCCCAGTCGTCGCCGCCGCATTGCTAAAGGTTCGGGTCACAGCGAACGGGATATTTCGGACTTGGTGACCAAGTTTACCCGAATGCGGGGCATGATGAAACAAATGGGTCAAGGTGGTGGTATGCCCGGTATGGGTGGTATGCCAGGCATGGGCGGTGGTATGGGCGATATGTTCGGCGGTGGCGGCGGCCCTCGTCCCGGTTTCCGCAATCCCACCGGTAGCGGCAAGAAGAAGAAAGGCGGCAAGAAGAAGAAGAAAAAAGGGTTTGGGACGCTTTAGGTTCAGTCATCAGTTATCAGTCATCAGTTATCAGTTTTTTGGGCAGTGGGCTTGTAGGGGCGGGGTTTCCCCGCCCAATAACCAACAACCAA
>JBKHDX010000137.1:0-13030 GCA_046541115.1 Spirulinaceae cyanobacterium
TGGGTGATAATATCGGCTCGTCCGCGCATTCCCGCTTGTAGCGTACAACTGCGCGTCCCGGACTGGAGCGATCGCGTCTGGGGTAAAATGGTCACTTGATAGGCAACAATCGCCTCGCTTGCAGTGGTTTCCCCTTGTTGCGTGTCGGGGGGAATATGCGTCACGTCAGCAATCAGTACGCCAAAATCGGGATAAGGACAGCTATCGATGCGGAGATTGGCGGTTTGTCCCGTCGCAATGCGACTGATGTCGGCTTGGCTAACTTGGGCTTGGATGACGAGGTTGGCGGTTTTTGGAGCAATTTGCGCGATCGCTTCCCCAGAATCGACGACTTGACCGGAATTCCGCAGCGTCAGGGCTTGGATTGTCCCCGCAAGGGGAGTCCGAATCGTCAGTTGTTCTAAATCGCGGCGAATTTGCTGTAGGGTTTGTTGCTGGCGTTGGTGTTGCTTGTCGAGTTCGGCGTATTGTCGGGCTAAGGCTTCGCGAGTTTGCTGTAGGGTTGCTAGAGTGGCGTTTCCTCTGGCTTGGGCTTGACGGATGTCTTGTTGAGCTTGGGTAATAATTGCGGTACTGGGATCGAGCATGGCTTTGGCTTTATCCAGTCTCGCTAAAGCTGTTTTCAAAGCGGCTTCTTTTTCCTTAAGCTGGAGGTCTGCTAATGCTCCAGTTCCCGCTAAGGTTTGGTAGCGGTTGAGTTCTTCCTGGGCAAATTGTACGGCAGCTTGGGCTTCTTGTAAATCTGTTGACGCGATCGCTTGTTGGTCGCGATAATCGCGTTGGCGTAAATCGAGTTGCGCGCGAGCAGATGCGAGATTTCCGGCTTGAGCTTCAGTTTCTGCTTGAATTTGAGCGTTGAGGGCGGTTAATTCCCGTTGAATGAGTTGTTTTTGCCGTTGCAGTTGGTTTAAATCGCTCTGAGTCTGCTGTTCTCGCGATCGCAACTCAGCATCATCAAGAATCGCGATCGCGTCGCCTCGTTCTACCCTATCATTAGCTTTGATCAAAATGCGCTGTACTCGCCCAGAAAGAGCCAATTCCACAATCCGCAAATCGCCCTCTGGACGCACCACAGCGGGAGCCTTGACCGTAACATTGTACTCGAACATCGCCGCCAACGCGATCGCGCCCCCAAACACTCCTACTAACGCCCATCCTCCTAACCATAACCACCGCGAAATCGGCGGTAAAAATTCATCGGGAGTGACGATTTGTAGGGAAATTGGCTGTTTAGAAACCACTTTAATTTAAAGCTTTAAAACATTAACTGCATCGCCCAAACAAGACTTTGTTGTTCTTGTTTGCTCGTCAACCCAAGCGAGTTTTTTTCGTGCGCCCAAATGAGGGATTCAGAACCGCCTTGAATGGTTGATGTTTCTGTTTCTGACAGGTCTTGCAGTTGAGGTAAATTAAACTGGGAAAAAATTGGTGATTGAGATTTTGGCTTTTGTGGCATTTGGCTCAACTCTAAATACTAAGTTTACACTCGCGCTAATCTTGAATTGTTGGATTATAATCAAAAGGCTTTAATTTAATCCGAATTGCTCCCTTAAATCCTCCGTAGAGGCGCATTTGTTGAGATTCAGAAAGATTACACCATAAAGATTGATGAGAATCTTTACTTTTTGCTTTAACTTGCTTGAGATTTAAATTCATTTTTAAAAAAGAATAGTTCACCTAATTTCGCCTTCAGCTTGGCGGTCGGATTTATTGACTGAGTTTTTGATTTGCTTCATCTTCATTTGAATTGCTCCTTTCGTCGGTTTTGAGTATTTTCCTCATACTTGCCTGTGATGCTTAGTTTTATACTTCGAGCCGGTGTCTGTAAATCTACTTGGCTTTAGATTACTACAGCAATTTAGAACTGGATTGCACGATCTTGCGATCGCCACATTTCTTGACAACAAAGAACATCATAAGCTGAAAACTCATTACAAACAAATCCATAGTTTTTACCTGTTTTTTTGTCCGCATTTGCGATAAATAGGTACATTTAAGCACAGACTTAATTTTTGGGCTAACCATTCAGATTCATCCTCACTAATCGTTGGAATCTCAAAAATTTGCCACTTTGTACGAATTAAAACTTTACGAGAACGTTGGTAAGTATTCACGATTTCCATCTTTTTTAAATTTTCTGGTGAAACTGGATATTGCCGCAGATTAATTTAATTCAACTGTAAGTAATATTGAGGGAAAAGTCTTGCACATTCGTGCGATCGCGGCACAATTTTGTTAAGAGTTTCTAAACTTTTGGGGCGTGACTCCGGTGAAACGCTTAAAGTGGCGATGGAGATGGCTTTGGTGGGAAAAACCACAGGCTAACGCAATTTCGGCAATGCTTTCTTCACCTTTTTTTAATAGTCTTTTAGCTCGTTTAATACGACAGCGAATGATATATTGATAAGGGCTAAATCCGGTAGATTGTTTGAATAAACGGCAGAAATAGTAACGGCTGAATCCTAATTCATCCGCGATCGCATCGAGACAAATTTCTTCATTGAGATGGGCTTGAATGTAGGAAATTGCCTGTCGCAATTGACGCGAGGATAAACCTTTGGTGTGGGCGTTTTGTTTGGGTTTGCGATTGCTGTAGTGACGCAGTAGGTGAATAGCAAGTAGGGGGGCTGCGGAGTCAGCATACAGCTTGCTATCCCCATGAGAGTGCATTAATTCGAGTTTGAGGGCTAAACCGAGTTGATAAATAAGGGGATCGCGGATAATGGATTGCGAGATTAATTCAACTTGTTCGGGTTCGATTGGGGACGACGCTGTTGGGATTGCGTCGCGGTGCAGAAATATTGGGGTTTGAGGCTCGTCCGGTTAAGGCTTCCCCTGAATTAATCGACCATCTCGCAGAAGCCCCGTTACCCGCGATTATCCACTGGAAGGGCTATCATTGGGTCGTTTTATACGGTCAAAAGGGTAAGAAGTATATTATTGCCGATCCGGGTGTAGGCGTGCGGTATTTATCGCGTCGGGAATTAGCTCAAGCTTGGGCTAATGGGGTGATGTTGCTGCTGCTACCGGACGAAAACCGCTTTTACGAGCAGCCTAATGATGAAGTTAAGGGATTTCGTCGCGTTTTGCGGCGGGTTTGGCCGTATCGAGCAGTTTTGGCCGAAGCGTTGCTGTTGAATTTGATTGTGGGGTTGCTGTCGCTGGCGTTACCCCTGGTGATTCAAATTTTAACGGATGAAGTGTTGGTGCGGGGCGATCGCGACTTGCTGACGACGGTTGCTTTGGCTGCGATCGCGTTAATCGGCTTCAGTAGTATTTTACAACTCATTCAGTCCAATTTGATTGCTCATTTTGCTCAACGCTTGGAATTGGGGCTAATTCTCGACTTTGGGCGGCAATTGCTACGGTTGCCGATGAATTACTACGAATCGCACCGCAGCGGCGAAATTGTCAGTCGTTTGCGGGACATTCGCGAGGTCAATTTTCTGGTGTCGCAAATTATTATTAGCTTGCCGAGCGAGTTTTTTATCGCCGTGGTATCGTTGGGGTTGATGCTGATTTATAGCTGGAAATTGACCCTAGCCGCGATCGCAATCTCTATTTTGATGGTACTGCCCAGTTTGCTGTTTTTCCCCACGTTACAGCGCAAAACTCGCGATGTGTTGGTCACAGAGGCGGAAAATCAAGGCATTCTCGTTGAGAATTTTAAAGGCATTATGACCCTAAAAACCAGTCACGGTGCAACTCAGGCGTGGGAGGAGTTGCAAAGTCGCTTCGGACGCTTGGCTAATGTCACATTTCGCACCGTCGAGATCGCGATTTTGAATAATTTTACAGGAGCAGATGAGTTTATCAGCCAGCTACCGGACAAATATCAAACCGTATTGGGCGAATTTGGCGCAAACTTATCGGGAGGGCAAAAACAACGCCTCGCGATCGCCCGTGCGTTGGTCGCTAATCCGCCTATCCTAATCTTAGACGAATCCACCGGCGCACTCGATCCAATTAGCGAAACCCAACTCCTAGAGCGTTTAATTGCTTATCGTCAGGGGAAAACCACCCTCACGATTAGCCATCGTCCCCGTGTCATTAGCCGTGCCGATTGGATTATCTTACTCGAAGATGGCAAACTGAAACTAACGGGAACGCCAGAGGAATTGCGTGGTATTTCTGGCGAGCATTTAGATTTTCTCAAATAACTTGCTTTTCTTGACATCCTCACGCTAAAACAAAACCAGGGTTAATTCTTGTTGATATTTTTGAGTTAAAGGGTGCTGTTTTCCTAACAATTCAAACAGCGTTAACATGACTTTTCTTGCGCCATCGTCCCGGTAAGTGCGATCGCGCTCTACGATATCCAGAAACGCTTGTAAGGCCCCTTCATAATCTTGCGCGAGGGCGGACTTAGCACCCCGGATAAACTGCTCGTCTAGCTCATTTTCCGGCTCGATTTTCGCGATCGCGTGTAGGGAAATTAGCGCTTTCATCGCTTCGATTTGCGCGGTATAGGTGCGATCGCTCGTTTCAACCGTATCGAGCATTTGCGAGGCTAACTCTGCGCGATCGCATTGTATCAAAAACTGCGCCGCCGCGATCGCGACTTTGGGATTATTCGGGTATTTTTCAAACAAACTATCAAAACTTTCTTTGGCAGACTGAGCATCACCAGACTTAACAAACATCTGCGCTTGTTCCAACTCTGCCTCTAGGGTTGATTGTAAGCCCAAAGTCCCCAAAAGCTCTCTTAAATACTCCTCGGATTTCGCCCCCACAAAACCTGGATACATTTCCCCCTTCATAAAAATTCGCACATCGGGGACTCCCTCAATGCCATACTGACTCGCCAACTCAGGGTTTTTATCCGTATCAATCTTGGCCAAAATAAAACCATATTCGGGCGCTAACTTCTCCAAAATCGGCTTCAATAGCTTACAGGGGCCGCACCATGTCGCATAAAAATCCGCCACCACCAAACGCTGATGGGAAGCGGCTAAGACCATTTTGGCAAAGTTGTCTTGGTTTACATCAACTGAAAAACTCATATTTGTTGTTGGTTGTTGGTTATTGGTTATTGGTTGTTGGTTATTGGTTGTTGGTTGTTGGTTGTTGGTTGTTGGTTATTGGTTATTAAATTATTAAACCCTCTGTAGGGGCGAGGTTTCCTCGCCCAATCTTAACTTATTCCTACAGTTCGCAAAGCCGGACTTTGTTCTCGTTAGCCCCAGATTTTAAAATGGGCGGGTTATCGGGATAAGCTAGAAGCTAACAATAAAAAAGCACGCAAGGCTGAATTAAATACAGCATAAGCGAGCTTGTAAACGAAAAAACTGATAACTGATTACTGTTGAGGCGGTAACTGAAATTACGCTGTCGTCAACACCTTAGACGGAGTAGCCGACTCGCTGAGTTTCGCTAAAATTGCCGTAGTATTCTGCTTGGCATCCCCAAACAACATCATCGTGTTTTCTTTGTAGAATAAGGGATTTTGCACGCCAGCATAACCACTGGATAAACTGCGCTTCAGGACAATCACATTGTCCGCCTTCCATACCTCCATCACAGGCATTCCCGCAATCGGGCTGTTGGGGTCGTCTAAAGCGCTCGAATTCACCGTATCATTAGCACCAATCACCAAAACTACATCAGTGTTGGGGAAATCATCGTTAATTTCGTCCATTTCCAACACAATGTCATAAGACACATTCGCTTCGGCTAGTAACACATTCATGTGACCGGGTAAGCGACCCGCCACGGGGTGAATGCCAAAGCGAACTTGTTTACCCTGCTTGCGGAGGATTTTGGTGATATCGGAAATGGGATGTTGGGCTTGGGCGACTGCCATACCATAACCGGGAACAATAATGATATTTCGGGCATTGTCCAGCAATTCCACGGTTTCTTCAACAGTGGTGGGGGTGGCTGTCCCGGTGACTTCTGCTGCCGGGCCGCCGGCCCCTTCGCCAAAACCGCCAGCCATGACGTTGATAAACGAGCGATTCATGGCTTTGCACATGAAGTAACTCAGAATCGCGCCACTACTACCGACTAATGCCCCGGTGACGATGAGTAAGTCATTGGACAGCATAAACCCGGCCGCGGCTGCCGCCCAACCGGAGTAGCTGTTGAGCATAGAAATGACCACTGGCATATCTGCGCCACCAATGGCAATAACTAAGTTTACCCCTAAAACGGCTGCGATCGCGCAGGAAATACCCAGATAAGTTAAGGCTGCCTCTCCCCCTTGCATATAGGGTACAAGCAACACCGCGATCGCGACTAACATACCCAAATTAACAAAATGGCGACCCGGTAGCGCAATCGGCTTACTACTCACAATTCCTTGCAACTTACCGCAAGCAACCACAGACCCGGTAAACGTCACCGTCCCGATGAATACACCCACATAAATCTCGATATTTTGAATAGTAGCTTCTACTCCAGTTAAAGCCGTATTAGCTTGTAAAAACGCACCAAAACCGACTAAAACCGATGCTAAACCGCCAAAACTATTTAAAATACCCACCAACTGGGGCATCGAAGTCATGGCCACTCGCGCTGCTAACAAGGCACCAATGACAATCCCCGGTAACAAAGTCGAAACCAACACACCGTAACCCGTAACCTGGGCGCTGGCAACAGTAGCCCCAAACGCAATCAACATCCCCAGAATGCCGAGGAAATTGCCCCGTCGGGCGGTTTCTTGCTTGGATAAGCCGCCCAAGCTGAGGATAAACAAGGCACTCGCCGCAATATAGGCGACCGTTATCAAACTATTAGACATAATTACAAAGTTCTGAATGTACGTCGTCTGTGTAGAGATTCTGAAAAGATATGTTGCTGCGTTGCCCTATTCAAACCCAACGCAACAACTCTTTCTTTACTTCTGAAACATATTGAGCATCCGTTGGGAGACGAGGAAACCCCCGGCAATATTAATCGTAGCAACCACGATCGCGATCGCGCCTAAAATCGTCGTTGCCGAAGTCAAAGACCCGGAAATTTGCAACATCCCCCCCAGAATCACAATCCCGCTAATGGCATTCGTGACACTCATCAACGGCGTATGCAACGCCGGGGATACATTCCAAATCACCTGCCAACCCACAAAGCACGACAGCACAAACACCATAAAGTGGGATAAGAACGAAGGAGGCGCACCCAAACCAATCCCTAACAGGGAAAGTCCCGCTAAACTCAGCCAAACCCACACCATTTTGCTTGGTTTTTGGTCGGCTTCCGCTTTTGCGGGTTGGGGCGTGGGGGGTGTCGGCGCTTTTTGAGCATTATTCGCCGGGGTGGGCTTTGGCGGCGGCGGCCAAGTCACCTCGCCTTCTTTAAGGACTAACGCACCGCGAATCACCTCGTCTTCGAGGTCAACTTTATAATCTTCTGCCCCGCCCATATCTTTGAGCAAGTGACAGAGGTTTGTGCCATACAGTTGACTCGATTGCGCCGCCATGCGACTGGGTAAATCCGTCAAACCAATTATCGTTACGCCGTTATATTGATAAATTTCATTAGGACGGGTAACTTCACAATTTCCCCCTTGTTCGGCGGCCAAATCCACCACCACCGAACCGGGTTTCATACTTTCAACCATTTCCCGCGTGATGAGTACGGGAGCTTTCTTACCCGGAATCAGCGCCGTGGTGATAATAATATCAACATCTTTGGCTTGTTGGGCAAACAGCGCCATTTCTGCGGCGATAAACTCTTTACTCATGGTTTTGGCATAACCGCCCGAACCCGTGCCATCTTCGGCAAATTCCAATTCTAGGAATTCTGCCCCTAAGCTTTGCACTTGTTCTTTTACCACCGGACGGGTATCGAAGGCGCGAACCACCGCCCCTAAGCTGCGGGCGGCACCAATGGCGGCGAGTCCCGCGACTCCGGCCCCAATAATCATCACCTTCGCTGGGGGAACTTTTCCGGCGGCGGTAATTTGTCCGGTGAAAAAGCGTCCGAATTGATTAGCCGCTTCAATGACAGCGCGATAGCCCGCAATATTCGCCATGGAACTCAGGGCATCGAGCTTTTGGGCGCGACTAATACGGGGGATGGCATCCATTGCCAAAACGGTCGCTTGGCGTTGGGCGAGTTTATCGAGTAGTTCGCCGTTTTGAGCCGGCCAAATAAAGCTAATGATGGTTTTCTTTTCAGGGAGTCTGTCTACTTCTTCGCTTTGGGGCGGACGGACTTTGAGAATAATGTCCGCTTGTTCCCAGAGAGTCGTGGCATCTGGTACAATTTGGCAATTCACGCTTTCATAAGCGCGATCGCTAAAATTCGCCGCTTCTCCTGCTCCTTGTTCGATTAAAACCTCAAAGCCTTGTTTTTGTAAAACTTTGACGTTGTTGGGTGTGGCAGCAACACGACATTCACCCGGATAAATTTCTTTGGGAATTCCAACTTTTTTACGGGCGTTTGGGACAGTATTTTCTGCACCTGTGTCTCGTTCAACCGCAATCGTCATAGAATCTCCTCTAGTCTTTAAAATTTTAGGCGTTGGCGTTGTGGTTTAATAGCTAACGGTAGCAAACACTACTATTCAGGGCTGTTAACCGTTAGGATTCACTTCACGCATCCTAGGCCGATCCCCAAAATCTGCGGACATTTTTAACCTTGTCTTATTAATTCGTTAGCAAGTCTGGGGAACTTTTGAAGCGCTCAACCTCTCTTATTCTTTTCAATAGGGATTAATTGGGGGATTTTTCTGCCTTTGACGAAAGAGGGCGATCGCGCTTAAAGTTTAGTAACATATTCGATTATTGTCTGACATTACGTTTAATTTTTGTGAGTAAATGCTTATGCGGTTCCATCAAGTTCGTGTACTAGCTTCAACCTTAGTCTTGGCCGGATGTGTCCTTGGTGCAACCCAATGGCGTGCCTGGGCCCAAAGCAATCCCGGTTTGACCATTTTTAGCGGTGTCGAACGCCAAAACGAACTCAACTATCATTTAGATTTTGGCGGCAACCGCAACGGTATTGACCGCTACCGCCTCCGCATTCCCGCCAACAAAATGGAAACCGCCGTTAAAAAGTTGGCTATCAGCTATCCCGATTACTTTGATAAAACCAACGGTCAATTTGATGTAGACAAAATTGAAGTCCGCGCCAACGGTGAATCTCTCCCCATCCAAGAAGTTGTTTGGAACAAAGACGACAATGTAGTTTTAATTACAATGGAAGCTGAAATTCCGTCGGGTGAAGGAGCAGAATTGGTTTTCTCAAACGTTCGCAATCCCCGTTGGGGCGGCACGTTTTACTTTAATCTTCTCGTTCAGCCTCCCGGAGAAGCCCCCCAACCCCGCGCTTTAGGCACTTATATCATCACGATTAGTTAGTCCTTTTCAGGGGTTCTGACTGGGGTCAAATCCCGTGTCGGGGTGGGGTTTCCCCGCCCCGACATACCCACTGCCTCTAACTTGCTGTTAATTATTAACTTTTCATGGTTAATTGTAGAGATCGCGATATAATAGAAAACTGTTGATTTTTTGTAACAGCGCCAAGGAGATCGATCGTGACTCAACGTACCCTCGGCGGCACCAGCCGCAAGAAAAAAAGAAAATCAGGCTTTCGCGCCCGCATGAAAACAAAAAATGGTCGTCGTACCATTAATGACCGTCGGCGTAAAGGCCGTCAACGCCTTGCCGTCTAGGGGCTTCATTGTTTTTCCTGCATTCCTTTCCCACAGATTTTATCCTGTGGCGATCGCTATTTTTACAAATTAACCCAAAGTGGGGTTGCCCAAAGCTCATCGACTCAAACGACGGCGAGATTTTCAACAAGTTTACGCCCAAGGACTCAAACGCCGGGGCCGCTGTCTTATACTGCGAGCCTGGTTTACTGCGACTGACGCTCCCACCCAAGTTGGGATTTCAATCGGTAAAAAAGTGAGTAAAAAAGCAGTGGTTCGGAATCGGATTAAACGCCAACTTCGAGCGACTATTCGCCAATATTTACCTAATTTAAAACCCGGTTGGAAAATAGCGATCGTGGTGAAGTCAGAAGCTCAGACGTGCGAATATGAACATTTTTTGCGAGAATTAAAGCAGTTGTTAATACAAGCTGAGGTCTGGCATGGGCATTAGAGAAACGACATTTTATGAAGGCGGCCCCCATATTGGCGATTTAATATTTAATATTTTGCTCGGATTTACCGTAATTTGTTTACCCCTTACCGTTGGAGCCGTGGTCAGAGCGCTGTGGTTGCGCTACAAAATTACTGACCGGCGCATTTCCGTAACCGGGGGTTGGCAAGGGCGCGAACGTACCGATGTCGTATATGCCGAAGTTGTCAAAATTGTCAAAGTGGCCAGAGGCGTAGGTTTATGGGGCGATCTCGTAATTACATTACGGGATAAAAGCCGCTTAGAAATGCGAGCAATGCCGCGATATCGCGAAGTTTATAACTATATTGCCGAACGAGCAGCCGATAAGACGGGTGTTCCCATCGAAGCTATCAAAACTCGCTAAAAACGATGAGTCAGGCAAGTCGCTCAGACTGGCGGAAACTGAAAAATTCAGGGTTTGAAAGTTTCCCCAGCTTTCCCCGACTTCTTTAAGGGGGTGAGGTTTTCCGGTAAATTTTCCCGGCGATCGCGCCAACTTTCACGGTATTAATAAAAGTAACAATCAAAGCAAACGACACCTTATCAAGCACAGCTTGACTTCAGACCCATGGATTTCGGTATCGGCTTTCTATCCACCAACATCATGCTGCCAATCCTGGATTTCTTTTACGGGATTGTGCCAAGCTACGGTTTTGCGATCATTGCCTTAACTTTAGTGATTCGCTTTGCCGTATATCCCCTCAGTGCGAAATCAATTCGCAGCATGAGACGGACGCGCATCGCTCAACCGGTGATGCAAAAGCGCGTTAAAGAAGTGCAGGAACGTCACAAAGACGACCCGGCCACCCTCCAAAAAGAAATGGGGGAAATTTACAAAGAATTTGGCAATCCCCTCGCAGGATGTTTGCCTATCGTGCTACAAATGCCGATTCTGTTCGCCCTATTTGCCACCCTCCGGGGATCGCCGTTCACCAATATCAACTACACCGTTGACGCTCAAATCTTCCCCAAAGAGCAAATCGAGCGCATCGCACCCCAAGTTTACACCACTAAACCACAAAACATTTATGTGGACAACGGCGCTCACTATCCCATTGAAGCCTTATTGCCCACCGGGAATAAATTAGTCGTGGGTGAGACAACTCAACTAGAATTTCAAACCCCCGAAGGCAAATCTCTCGACACCCTGATTGCCGAAAATCCCAACAGCAACGTCAAACCCCAATGGGAAGTTACCAAAGGGGAAGACCGGGTACAAGTTAACCCCGATGGCACCATTGAAGCCCTCGCGCCGGGTGAAGTGACCCTGCAAGGTACGATTCCCGGGATTGCTGCTAACACGGGCTTTTTATTCGTGAATGCCCTCGGTAAAAGTGGCGCAACCAACGACGACGGCAGCATCAACTGGGATATCGTCAGCATGATTATCTTCTTTGGTTTGAGTACCTATCTCAGCCAAACCTTGACTTCTAGCGGTCAAGGGAAAGCCAACGATCCCAGCGCTCAACAGCAGCAAATGATTAGCAAGTTCACTCCGATTATTTTCTCTGGGATGTTCTTGTTTATTCCCTTACCTGCCGGGGTATTGATGTACATGGTGGTAGCGAACATCTTCCAAACCGCCCAAACCTTTGTTCTCATGCGGGAACCCTTGCCGGAAAACTTACAAAAACTGGTCGAACAGCAAGAAAAAGAAGCAAAACGCACAGAAGGGAAAGAACAACTCCCCTTTGAGCGCAAACGCTCCAAAAAGAAAGAAAAAACTTCTGGTTAGAGATCATGAGCGATCGCGTGCAGCGTGCTAAACAGTGGCTCGAACAACTACTTCAGTTGATGCAATATCCGGCTTTAGTTACCCCCCTAGAAGCCGAAGAACCGGTGGGTGACTCTGTGTGGTTAGCCATCGACGCTAACGCCTTGAGTGCCGAGCAAATTCAACATCTGATTGGCGAACAAGGTCACACCATTGACGCGCTGCAATACTTGATTAACGCGATTGTGAACTTGGGACTCCCCCCCGAAGAGCAAAAACCCTTTACCCTAGAGTTGAACGGTTATCGCCAAGAACGTCAAGCGCAATTGCGATCGCTCGTGACCGACGTGGCGAAAACCGTTCAAACCACAGGGGAACCCGTAGAATTAGAAGCAATGTCCTCGGCGGAACGTCGCCAAGTTCATAACCTCTTTCAGGAATATCCCGACATCCACACCGAAAGCCGAGGCACAGAACCCAATCGCCGCTTATGCGTGTCGTTGAAAACCGCCACCACTGCCGAAGAAGCCTAAACTTTCAGACCTCGGCAATTTACTATAATTTTTTGGCAGATTAACCATTGCTGAATAGGTGCGAATTATGAAACCTCTCCATATTCCTTCCCTGCTTAACGCACCAGCCCAAACCGTCGAACTCGACGTTCACCAAAATCTTCCCGAACTCGAAACCCTAACCCCCGTTCGCGGTCGCATTCTTGTCAGACATTGCCGGACCTATCTAGAAGTTAGCGCCAAAGCCGAAACCATCGCGACTTTAACGTGTCATCGGTGTTTGCGCCATTACAACCAGCGTTTATCCCTCGACACCACAGAATTAATTTGGCTCGAAGATGAAGCCGAGTTTGACGAAGACTTGCCCCTCGAACGGGAATTACAACTGGAAGATTTTTCGGAAAAATTACCGCCTAGGGGCTATTTTGACTCGGAAACCTGGCTTTATGAGCAGTTAAGTTTGGCGCTACCCTTGCAACAAATGTGCCAAGCGGAAGACTGCGAAACCATTATCCCTGATGATTCCCCCAGTCAAGGGGCTATTGATAGCCGTTGGGCGGGTCTAGAAGCTTTGAAACGGCAGCTTTCTTAATCAGTTATCAGTTATCAGTTATCAGTTATCAGTCATCAGTTTTTTAGGCAGTAGGCAGCTTTTTCAGTTATCGCCTCATCAGTAATCAGTCATCAGTTTTGGGCAATCGGCTAACCAACAACCAATAACCAATAACAAA
>JBKHDX010000138.1:0-12990 GCA_046541115.1 Spirulinaceae cyanobacterium
TTGGTTATTGGTTATTCCCAAAATTGGTAATTGGTAATTGGTCATTGGTCATTGATCTGATGCCCTTACCAAGGACAAAAGACCAATGACCAATGACTATTTCACCGATGCGATCGCGTCTTTAGTCATGGCTGCGATCGCGGTGTCGGTGGCTTTCGGCAGTTGATAATATTGCCCCCCGGCTTGTTTTGCCAACTCCTTCCCGAAGCCAGTAGACACAAACTTACGTTCGGTGTCGATAATCAGCAATTTAAAGCCCGTAGCTCGCACTTTTGCGGCAATATCCAGTAATTCCCCTTTAATATCCGGTTTTTCACCTTCAGGGAGAGGTTCGCCGAGCGATCGCGCCAAGGGAATATTACCGCGACCGTCCGTAATGGCCACAATCACCACTTGGCCAATATCCCCGGACATTTTGGCATTCATCCCCACATGAACCGCCTGAGTTAAACCGTGGGCCAAAGGCGACCCACCGCCACAGGGGAGGCGTTCTAAGCGATTGCGGGCCATGGAAATCGAACGAGTTGGAGGCAGTAACACTTCCGCCTGTTCCCCTCGGAAAGGAATCAAAGCTACCTCGTCCCGATTCTCGTAAGCTTCCGTGAGAAGGCGCATCACCGCCCCTTTAGCCGACTGCATCCGATTCAACGCCATCGACCCCGAAGCATCCACCACAAACACGATTAACGCCCCGGCTTTACGGGCCATGCGTTTTGCCCGGAGGTCGCTTTGTTCGACGATAACCTTACGGTTGGGATAGCGTTCCCGGCGAGATTTTTGGTAAGGGGCCGCAGCCCGGAGAGTCGCATCTACCGCGACACGGCGGACTTTCCCTTTCGGTAACATAGGCTTGATATAGCGACCGCGATCGTCGGAGAAAATAATGCTACGGCTACCGGAATTTCCCTGCTTTTGCGCCATTTGCGCGAAATACAAGACGCTAGGGTCGAGAATCACCCCTTCGGAGTCGAAAACGAATTCTTCGGGAATGCTAGGGGGTTCTTGTTCTTGTTCTTGTTCTTCTTCTTGGTCTTGGTCTTCTTGTTCTTCTTCCTCTTGGTCTTGGTCAGGTTCGTCCTCATCCGTGGGGTTTTGGTCTTGAGGCGGTGGTGGGGGTGGGGGCGCTTGTTCTTCTGGGGGTGGTTCTTGGATGACGGTAGCGCGGGGTACGATAGTGAGTTCTACCGCCCGACGCAAATCGTCTGAGGTGACTTGTTCGCGACCGTCTAAGGCGGCGGCGGCTTTAGCAACCCGGAGGGCATAGAGTTCGGCGCGATGGCCTTGAACTTCTCCGCGTACAGCTTCTTCGACGAGGTAGAGGATTTGGTCTTCGCTGATAGTTACGTCTTTGAGGTATTCTCGCGCCAGCAGGATATCGGTTTTAATGCTGTCGCTGTCGCCGTCGTATTGTTCGATGAAATTTTGGGGGGAAGTGGTGTACGCGATCGCCTGTTCTACTGCGGCCACCCGTTGATCTAAGGCCAGTACGCCGTCCGCAGAGAGGGTAATGGCGATGCGGTCTAACAGGTGTTCTCGCAGCGGCCCTTCTTCAGGATTATAAGTGGCAATCAGCAAAGGTTGGCAGGGATGTTCGATGCTGATGCCTTCTCGTTCGACTCTGTTGCGACCATCGGTTAAGACGGAAAGGAGTTGGTTGGCGATTTGGTCGTCGAGGAGGTTGATTTCATCGATATACAAAACGCCGCGATGGGCTTGGGCTAACAGTCCCGGTTGAAATACGGGTTCTCCTTGCTGAACGGATTTTTCTACGTCCACCGACCCCACTAAACGGTCTTCGGTGGCGTTGAGGGGGATTTGTACAAAGGGGGCGCGAACAATCTCGGTTTCCAGGCTTTCCGGTTCTACGCCGAGTTTAGCGGCAACTTCTTCGGGGGATTCGTTGCAGTCGGAATCTTTGACGATTTCGATGGGGGGTAGGAGGGCGTGAATGGCGCGGGCCATGACGGATTTGGCGGTTCCTCTCCGTCCCGCGATCGCGACTCCCCCAAGGCGCGGATCGACAGCGACTAGCAACAAGGCCAGTTTAATCGCTTCTTGACCGACGACCGCAGTCAGGGGAAAGGTTAGGTTTGCAGGTTGGCTTAAAGTGGGCATTTTAAAGGTTTGATGTTTTAGGGGTTGCGATTTATTGGAGACGCAATTTCCTATTTTAGAATGCCAGGCGGTGCAAAACACGCTAGTTGCGGGAATTGTGTGTCATACCAAATCCGCTTACCACAATCCACTTATTGATTTAGTCCGCCTCTGCGGACTTTGCACTCGTTAGCCCCGGATTTCAATCCGTGGGCGGGTTAACGGGATAGGGGATATCTCGAAACCAGATTGGGTATCATTGGTCATTTATACATAAGACAAGCAACGGGAAAGTTGGGATTGAGAAAAATTGTCTTTTAAACTCCAATAACAGAAATATTTTCAACAGCATAAAAACTTGGGACAAGAGTTTGGGAAATTTAAGTTTATCGAGATGTAGAAATCTCTATCTTTATCCCCATTCTGAGATCAAACAGTCTTATGGATTCTGTAGTAATTGAACCTGGCGATCATTTGTTTTATTCGTGTAATCCGCACTATCATCACGGAATTTACTGTGGTGATATTAATTACAGAAATAAATACTATCGTGATGTCGTTGTTCACTTAGAAGGAAAACATCAATCTGGTACTGTGAAAGCAGTTGCTTTTGATGAATTTGCTTTAAATCGTAACGTTTATGTAAAACGCTCTTCCAGTTTTTGTTTTTCGGCAGAGATAGTTGTAGAGCGAGCAATCAATAAACTTGGTAAATCAGGCTACGATCTATTTTTTAATAATTGCGAGCATTTTTGTAACTGGTGTAAGAGCGGTAAGAAAAAATCTTCTCAAATTAACACTTTGTTATTCTATCCTAGAGTATCGTCATTATTTATGAAACACTCGTATGCAAAAGTACGGGGAAGAAAGCGTTATTTGAATAACTCAAGTAATTATGCCAAACACAGCCAAGATACTGACTTTGATTCTTGGATCGTAAAATGTTCCCATTGCAATCGCAAAAATCGCGTTCCAAAATACTATCAAGGCAACCCAATTTGTGGTCAATGCAAGTCACCATTATTTAGTTAAATCTCGTTTCTTTGTTCTACCAAGGGATGTAAATAACGAGGCTCTGCCTGAATTTTAAAATCATAGTCATTTTCAGCTAAAATTAGGCTATTTACAGTTTGCTGTTATCAGCTATGCTGACTAACGATAATAACCCTTTGGTTTTGCAAACATATCCAGCTTTTGGCATGACAGACGAACAGTTTTTTAACTCACCGCAAATTCTGTATAGGGACGTACTTCTGGCGGATGAAATCCCAAAACAATCTGACTTTTCGGGATTCCGGCTCTGACTAAATCGTTGGCGATACCATCTTCTAAGCCATCGCGATGAATCCAAACTTTATCGCCAATTAGTTCCACGTGAACCAAACAACCATGCACCTGCACCTCATCTTCCCACCCTTGAGTAATTAGTAAAAAATTATTCAGATCGTCACTAACAATTAACCGACATTGTAAATCCCCGTAAGCATAGGGAATTTCTGTATATTCTTTTAATTGACTTTGGATAATTTGGCGATATTGCTCTACGGTAGCCATTGCACGATCTCCTGTTTGCGATTATTAAAGATCAATAAATTGACTCGATATTTTTGGCGAATTAACTCCCCCAAAGGTTCGTTGAAAATCCCTTGATAAGTCATTTGACGGACAGCCAAGTATAGTAAACAATCCGGTTGAACTTCCTCTAATATGGCGCGATAGATTAAATATTGCCCTAGTGCTTGTTCTAAATCGGCGACAACAGACGGATTAGTAAATCCTTTAATTTCTACGGCGATCTTTTGTTCGGCTTTTTGGGCAGCAATGAGTTTGGTCACGCCTAAATCCACAAAAAGCTCTCTGACTCCCCATTTTAAACGTAAAGGATCGTTGGTAATTGTCCATCCTGCTTTCATTAAAGCTGTTTTAACAGTATCGTGATATAAATCTCGTGCTGGCATTTCTCCGGTTACTTTCTCGCCTAGTATAAAAATAATACAAAATGCGATCGCGTTTCTTTGACTGTTACTGTCAGAAAATAGCAATAATTTATCTCGTTCCTGGGTAGAACCAAGGGATGTAAATAACGAGGCTTTGCCTCAATTTCAAAATCATAGTAATTTTAAGCTAAAATTGAGCTATTTACATTGTGCTTTTATAAGCTAATGCTAACCTTTGATAATAACCCTTTGGTTTTACAAACGCATCCAGCTTTTGACATGACAGATGAACAGTTTTTTCAATTCTGTCAAGTCAACGCCAACTATCGGATTGAACGTAGTGCAAAAGGAGAACTTATTATTATGTCCCCAACGGGGAGTGAAACGGGACATCATAACGCCAAACTGACTCAACAACTGGGTATTTGGTCAGATGAAAATGGGACGGGGATAGACTTTGATTCTTCGGCAGGTTTCAAACTACCAAATGGTGCATTTCGTTCTCCTGATGCTGCTTGGATTAAATTAGAAAGATGGAATAGGATTCCCTCAGAAAAACAAGCCCAGTTTGCGCCGATTTGCCCGGATTTTGTGGTTGAATTACGTTCTCCTAGCGATAATTTACAACCGTTACAAAACAAGATGGCAGAATATCTCGAAAATGGGGCATCTTTAGGATGGCTAATCGACCGCAAAAATAAGCGCGTTTATGTTTATCGATCTCAAGCCGAAGTTGAATGTTTAGAGTCGCCAGAAAGGGTAAAAGGCGATCCTTTTTTACCGGGTTTTGTTTTAAAGATGGCAAAAATTTGGTAATTTCACTGCGTTTTTTTATTAAGTTAAATATAATCAAATAGTTCCTGCTTCGATTAACGACTTTCTAGAAGACATCAATTACATCCTGAAGAGCAGGTTTTCGTGAATTTTCTCGTAGGGTTTCTAATGTTCCCAAATCTACAGAACGCCCTAAAATATCTTCAAGATAGAGTTTAATGGCAAGAAAATCGAATAAGCTAACGGGACGATTAAACTCTACAAAAAAATCAACATCACTGTCTTCTCTAGCTTCATTTCGCGCAAACGAACCAAATAAGTTAAGAAATTTGACTCCCATTTTTTGTAGTTCTATTTGATGTTTAAGAACAATGGCTAAAACGTCATTTTGATTCATTGAATTACAACGTAAACGCTGCAACTATTTTATGGGAAAGTTAAGGCGGTGCGTTACTACTGGCTGTAGCAGCAAGTAAAGCAGTTAGAACATTTGATGGGTCGCCCTCACCCCAACCCCTCTCCCACTCCGAGAGGGGCTTGTTTTTTCGGAATGGAAGCAGTGTCCTGACCACTTTGGCAATTGCTATACAAGCGATTTGCGACCCACAATGCTTGGGCCTAGCTATCGAGGTTTTTAAACATTCTTTATTTGCATGATTGAAATGCGCTTTCAGAATAAACCACCTCTAAACTGTTTCAAAAATTACATTATTCTTAATTTTTGCGAGCTAATATTCACAAAACTTTGCAATTTTGCAATCAAGCATAGAAAGAGTTGGGTTCAGTAGAGCTTATCGACTAACCAGAACTTAACGCACAGATTTCATTAGTACTCAGAAGGAGAAATACAATAGTGGACTATACTGCACCTGCCGACTTAATGGTTGCGGCTGTTAAAGCAAGTGAAACGAAGGCTCGGCTCAAAATCAAAGACTTACTCATGCGCGGTTTTTATTCTGGCCTAGCCCTAGGGGTTGCCACAGCCTTAGCGGTTACCATCTCGGTTCAATCGGGTCTTCCCTTCCTTGGTGCTGCTTTGTTCCCTTGGGGGTTTGTTTCCATCGTCCTCTTTGGTATGGAGTTGGTCACAGGTAACTTTGCCTTGTTTTGTGCGGGCTTGCTTGCTGGCCGTGTCACCTGGAATCGTACTCTCAAAAACTGGATATGGGTCTATGGGGGCAACTTTCTAGGCTGTCTGATGGCAGCACTGCTCATGAGCTATTCCCTTACTAATGCCGGAACCATTGAACCTAACGATGTTGGTGAACAGCTCATGGCTATCGCCATGGCTAAGTCCGTTGCTGTCAAAGAGATGGGACTAAACGGCTTCGTGCTGTTCATTGTGCGGGGTATTGTGTGCAACTTCCTGGTCTGCATGGCCGTAATGTTTGGTATGGTCAGCAAATCTGTCCCCGGTAAAGTCCTCGCTTGTTGGTGGCCGATTATGGCTTTCGTAGCCCTGGGTATGGAGCATATTGTCGTGAATATGTTTTTCCTTCTCGTCGGTAAGGCTCTAGGCGCTCCTATCACAGGTATGGACATGGTGTTCTGGGATTTCCTACCTGTCACTATCGGCAATATTATTGGTGGTGGCTTCTTTATCGGTAGTCTGTTCTATTTTACCCACGGCTCCCAGGTGAAAACTAGATTAGCTGTCGAGGCTTCCCTAGAACATACTGATAAGCAAACTGTCTCGGTTCGCTAAACTTTTAAATTACAACGTGAACGCTACAACTATTTTATGGAATAGACAATGAGGTTTAAGAACTCCGGTTTTTTGTCGGCTGATTCGATTGTGTCAGAATTTGACCTCAGAAACCGGGGTTCTGGTGTTTTACGGGGGTTTTGGCGTTTAATCTGAAAAGGATTCTCCAGTAATGCGGTGAATAAAATCCTGTAATTTTTGATAAGCTTCCGGGTTCGCTTCTGCGGTAAGGGTGATGTCAATACCGGAATCGGGTAGCCAGAAAATGAGTTTATGTCCTGCTTGACAAAAGCTACTGATGCGGTTGAGGTTGATGATATATTCTTTGCGATCGCACTCCAAACGCATCCAAGTTCCGCTAATAGAATGGGCGGTAATTTTGTCAATATGATTTAATATTTTGTAATACTCGTCGGGTTCGGCTTGGTCGCTGAAAATGAGGGGAATAGAACTATCCGGCAACCACAGGGTTACTCGACCGTTAGGGGCTAGGGCAAAAGCACTAATACGGTCGAGGTCGATAATATATTCTTTCCGTTCGTAGTTTAATTTAACCCAGTGACCCACAAGGAATTATGAATTGTTGTTAGTTGTTGGTTATTGGTTATTGGTTATTGGGCGGGGAAACCCCGCCCCTACACCCCAATTGCCCAAAAAACTGATGACTGAAGATGATGCCTAAGAAACTTCTGCCGTGACAAACTCCTCCGAGAAGGTGGTGCTATGGTCGGGATAAGTGGAAATGGCAGCTTGGACGAAACCCTGGAATAAGGGGTGGGGTTGGTTGGGTCGCGAACGGAATTCGGGGTGGAATTGGGTCGCGAGAAAGAAGGGATGGTCGGGATATTCGATGATTTCCACTAAGCGACCGTCGGGGGATGTGCCGCTAATCACATAGCCTGTTTCCAAGAAAAGGTTGCGGAAGGCGTTGTTAAATTCGTAGCGGTGACGGTGACGTTCGTAAACCACTTCTTGTTGATAGATGCGATAAGCGAGGGTGTCGGGGGTAAGACGACAGGGATATAACCCTAAACGCATTGTACCGCCGAGATCGACCACATCTTGCTGTTCGGGTAGTAAGTTGATGACGGGGTTGGGGGTTTCGGGGTCAAATTCGGCACTATTGGCATTATCGAGGGTAGCAACGTTGCGGGCCCAGTCGATAATGGAGCATTGCATTCCTAAGCATAAACCGAGGAAGGGAATTTTGCGATCGCGGGCATAAGCAATAGCGTGAACTTTACCATCTACCCCGCGAATACCAAAGCCCCCAGGGACGACAATACCATTTACGCCGTTGAGGTGGGTGTCGGGGCCGTCGTTTTCGATGTCTTCGGCACTTATCCAGCGTAGTTTCACATCGCTATCTACAGCAATCCCGGCGTGACGTAGGGCTTCGACCACAGATAGATAAGCGTCGCTGAGTTGAACGTATTTCCCCACCAAGGCGATTTCGAGTTCGCGGGAGGGGGCTTTCATCCGTTCGACCAGGGTTTGCCAATGAGATAATTCCGGTGGGCGTTGTTCGAGGTTGAGGAGAGAGAGGCTTTGGGTAGCCAGACCTTCGGCTTCGAGAATCAGGGGGACTTCGTAGATACTGCTGGCATCAACGGCGGTAATGACCGATTCTACGGGAACGTCGCAAAATTCGGATATTTTTTCTTTTATACCCGGATCGAGGGGGCGATCGCAACGACATACTAAAATATCCGGTTGAATCCCTAGCGATCGCAATTCTTTGACAGAATGTTGGGTAGGCTTGGTTTTCATTTCCCCGGCTGAAGGAATCCAGGGAATGAGGGTAACGTGCATAAACAGGACGTTGTTGCGGCCCACTTCTTTGCGAAAGCGACGGATGGCTTCAAGAAAGGGTTGCGATTCGATATCCCCGACGGTTCCGCCAATTTCGACGATAACTACATCAGAATGGGTATTTTTCCCCACTCTTTTAACCCGTTCTTGGATTTCGTTGGTAATATGGGGAATAACTTGGACGGTTCCCCCTTGATAATCGCCGCGACGTTCTTTGTTGAGGACGGCTTGGTAAATTGAACCCTGAGTGACACTGTTGAGACGGGACATGGAGGTGTCGGTAAAGCGTTCGTAGTGACCGAGGTCGAGGTCAGTTTCGGCCCCGTCTTCGGTAACAAAGACTTCCCCGTGTTGAAAGGGACTCATGGTTCCGGGGTCAACGTTAATATAGGGGTCGAGTTTGAGAATGGAAACTGAGTAATCGCGGGATTTGAGTAAGCGTCCCAAGCTGGCTGCGACGATGCCTTTTCCGATACTGGAAACGACACCACCCGTTACAAATACGAATTTAGTCATAATAATTAAATGTTGCGCGTTCCGTGAACTTTTCCCCGTTTATTGTGCCACATTTATTCTATTTTTTCGGGCGAGAATTTTTTGGTATTCTTGGTGGGTTTGAGTCGCGATCGCGTCCCAACTATAATGATTTTGGGTGTAGGTTTGGGCGTTTTGACCTTTAATTTGCCATTGTTCGGGATTTTCTAACGCAGATTTGAGGGTATTTGTCAAGGCTTCGATTTCGCAACTCGTCACCCAACCCGCATCCCCTTCTTTCACGTTGGGCCAAATATGTACTTGGTCGGAAATTACTACCGCAGTCCCCGCGGCCATGGCTTCAGCAACGGCAATGCCGAAGTTTTCGTAATAAGACGGTAGCACAAAAAGGTCTGCGTCTTGCAGGAGGGAAACTTTATCTGCACCGCGAATAAATCCCGTGATGGTGGTACGCTGTTGTAGAGGCGATTGGGCAATGCGATCGCGAATTTGCTTTTCGTAGTCCGGGTCTTGAGGATTAGCTCCGGCTAGGGCAAAATGAAAATCAATACCTTGCTTTATAAGCGCTTCTAAGGCGGGCAAAAGTAAATCCAGACCTTTTTTGGGTTCAATGCGGGATAAGAAGACAATAAGGGGCTTTTGCGGTGGAATCTGCCAACGTTCGCGAGCCGTTCCTATTGCCGGAAAAGGGCGGGGCAGGGAAACCCCCAAGGGGACAATCATATCCTGGGTTTTTGCGCCGAAACGGTGGGATATTTTGGCTTCTTGGGGGCTGGTAAAGTGAATGGCGGCGGCTTTGGCAATATTCTCTTTTTCCCAGAGTGTAGCGTAGATTTGCTTGAGATAGGGTTTTTTGCGTAAATCGGCGGGGTCGAGGGTGCCGAGGGGTCGTAGAATGTAGGGGAGAGAATGCGATCGCGCGACTCTGGCCGCGGCTGTACTCACGGGAGAGAATAAAGCGTGGATGTGTGCAATGTCGTAGTTTGCAGCATTTTTCCCCAACCACCGCAACAAATCGAGGGAAAATTTGTAGCGACGAAACGGGGAACAAGGAAAATAAATGACAGTATAGCCATCTTGGGTAATGGGTTTTTCGAGGGGAACATCTAAAGGCGGTTGTCCCACATCGCCGTTAGAATTAGTTGTCAAGATGGTAACATCAACGCCCTGCTTTGCCAAAGCCCCAGACAGTCCTTTCACCATCTGACTAGGCCCTCCATAAACGAGGGAAATAGATGGGATAATTTGTAGGATTCGCATTCTTTTTATTGTTGGTTGTTGGCTATGAGTCCTATTTTCTCAAATTCTTTAACAAGTCGTTGATAATGGGTAACTGGTAGTTGGTAATAACCAACAACTATTGCTGCATCATATTGAGATAGGATAAGGTCTGGCGATAGCGCAGGAGATTGTTTTGGGTTTGGAATAGGTTGGCCGCTTGTTGTAAATCCGCGATCGCGTCCCGGATATTATTTTGTTCGTAGTGGGTGAAGCCCCGATGGAAATAGGCTTCGGCGAGGGTATCGTCAAGGGCGATCGCTCTTGTATAATCTTGTAAAGCCAGATTGCTTTGGTCGAGTTGGGTTCGGATGCGACCGCGATGGTAGTAAGCGATCGCGAGATTGGGGTCGTATTCTAGCGCTCGATCGAAGTCAGTCAGAGCCGCTTGCAAACGATCGGAGTCGGCATAAGCTTGACCGCGTTTGTTGTAGGCGTCGGCATAACGGGGATTGATTTCAAGGGCTTGGTTAAAGTCGGCGATCGCGCTATCGTATTGGCCTAAGGCAATTTTAGCCATACCTCGTTCGCAGTAGACTTCGAGGGTTTCGGGGCTTTGTTTTAAGACATAGTTAAAATCCGCGATCGCGCCGATGTAATCGCTAGTTTGAGCTTTGTTTAAGCCTCGTTCAAAGATTTGTTGATGTGTTAAAGTTTCGATGGCTTTTAAGTCTTCGATCAAAACAAGGGCTTCTTGATATTGCTCGCTTTCTCCTTGGTTTTGAGCAAGTTTTGCTCCTTGTTGAAAGTCCGCGATCGCTTTGTCAATTTCGCTATTATTTCTGAAAATATAACCGCGATTAAAGTAAGCAATTGCTAGGGTGGGATCGAGTTCAATAGCGCGATTATAATCGGCAAGAGCCTCGTTAAATTGTTCGAGCCAAAATAAGGCTGTACCGCGAAAATTATAAGCTTCGGCAGCATTGGGATTAATGCGAATTTCAGCGCTAAAATCTCGAGCCGCTTTTTCGTAATCTTCGACGTGAATCCACAGTAAACCCCGTTGATGATAAGCTTCAGCATTGTCCGGATTTTGGCGAATTTCGCGGTTTAGGGCTTCCATGACCTCTGGGTCATAATGAGCGATTTGGAGGCTTTCTTGCCGCGATAAGGGTTCGTGTAGCTCGTTTGGGGTTGACAGAGTTGGATGAGCAAAGGGTTGGGCCGCGATCGCGCCCTCGATCGATCCGGTTAACATCAAGATTGACCCGATCCATAATTTCAGTTGAGTCATTGTTAGTTGTTAGTTATTGGTTGTTGGTGACTGCCTAATTCTGAGCGATAAGGCAGACAAATTAAGTTATCGTCTTCAAGATAAATTAAGCCTTGTTGTTTGAGTTTTCCCATCAACCGCGTTACCGTTACTCGCGTCGAACCAATAGCACTGCCAATTTGAGCATGAGTCAGGGGATAAGGTAGACGATAGCCTTGTTCGGTGGGTTCGCCGCATTCGTCAATTAAAAGGGTAATTAGCCCTAATAAACGGTCGATGGTGCGTCTTTGACCGAGGGTACTCAACCACAGCAGTTTGCGTTGGTGTTGATAGCGAAAAGCATCTAACACTTCTCGACGAAAATGGGGCCAGTTGTCTAAATCGTGCCAATACATCCAAATGACCGTCGTTTGATCGACGTGGGCGTAGGCTTGAAGGTTAAAAGGCGATTGTGCCACAATTTCAAAAGGAGAACCTGCACCAACAAATCCCAAAAATGCGTCTTCGACTCCGGTTTCGTGGTTTTGTGACGTGGCGTTGACTTGGGCAGTTCCCACTAAGCGAATTGAACCCCGTTGGACTAGGTATAATAAGCCAGAACGGGCCGGAACGCGCTCGTCTTTGTTAAAGATGCGATCGCGATAATGGGATTGGGCCCAGTCGATGATACGCTGCCAAGTTAAGAAGGGCCGAGATGCTTCTGATGGTGAAGGTGAAGATTGCATGGGCAAAAATGCCATTGGTGTTAAATTAATTTTTAAAAATACTACTTAGAATCAAAGTATCAAAAAATACGTTACTTTGGTGTTTTCTGTTAAAAGGTGTATACAATTGTTCGCGCAACAACCGCGATTTCAAGGTTATCTTCAGGCTGCTTTGCAAGCACTTCAAGATTCCGGAAATTTACTAGAAATTACGGAGAATTCGTGCCACTTAGGGGCAATTTCCGCGAGTCGTATCCGAAATAATACGGTTATGGGTTATCGTAGCGCGATCGCCCTGCAACTAAGTGGTAAGCATTCAGAAGCGGTGCTGGAAATCGCTCAATCCCTTGTCAAAATGGCAATGCAACAGCAATCGGAGTGGGAGTTTCAGGTCATTGGGGGAGGATGGATTGAGGGGAAACTGTGCGATCGCGCCTTTGTTGATTGGTTACAATACAGTCTTGAGGATGAGCCTGTTGCTGACGCACTCCCAAACAGGGAAATTCCACTGACAGCCGAGTTGTTTCCGATTCAGTATGCTCACGCACGCTGTTGTTCCTTGTTGCAAATGGCCCATCGATCGCGCATCATTGAATTAGTCAATCCTGATGCTGCACCGCCGTGGCATTGGCGAAAACCGCAAAGGGTTTTTGAAAATGCCTCTATCTGCTTACAGCATCCGGTAGAATGGGCGTTATTAGGACAAATCTGGGATGTGCTTGATGGCGTTGCGATCGCTCCAGAAACCGCGCAACTCAAATCTGCTCGTCGTCTGAGTGAAGCTTGGTTGCAATTTGAACGCAGTTGCCGTATATGGGGCGAGGTGCAGCGAAATCAACCCCAGTTAGCACAAATGAGGTTAGGCTTAGTCGCGATCGCTCAGAAGCTCTTGTGGCGACTCCTGAGAGAACATTTAAACGCAATACCTATGTGTCAGTTTTAGTTATTGGTTGTTGCCAAAGTCCCTCCATTGTTTAC
>JBKHDX010000139.1:0-12985 GCA_046541115.1 Spirulinaceae cyanobacterium
AGAATTCTACCGCATCGTACCAATTTACTTTTTCTACGGGTCGATTATCCCCTTTGAAGTCTGATGGGTCTGGCTTCAAGTCTCGTTCCAGTTTCGGTAATGTGGCTACGGCTCGCCATTGGGCTTGAGTTATAGCGTATTTGCCCATGAAGAAGGGTTGAACAGTGACTGGGTGTTGCGGGCGTTCGTCGTCATCGCTATCCTTCTCTCCTTCTGGTGCGCCCATTATGAAGCTTCCCCCCGGTATGTACACCATATCCAAGCTGACTCCCTTGCCTAAGTCTTCCCGGAAGTAAGACGCTTGACCGGGCTGTTTTTCAACAACCTCGCCTCGGCGATTAACCGTCATCACTTCAAACGAGTAGGTGGGTAGCTTGGGTTTTTCGGGTTCTGGTATTGGCTTAACTTCGTTAGACATGGGCCAAAGAAAGGGTGACATCCTGCCAACATCGAATCAAACATGACGATGTGGGCTTGCTTTTTCAACGGTAAGAGAGATCGAGATTCGCGGCAACTTGAGCGAGTTTATCCACATCGCGGGTAGAGTCGAGATAAGGCATAACTCCCAAAACGGGAATTTGGGTGAGAGATTGAATAAACTCTGGGGGAGTCCAATCGTCTAAGCGGGATTGAGCGTCTGGGGTGACGCAGTTGAGGACAATGCCTTTGAGCTTAACTTGCGATTGACGAGCAAGGGCTACATTGGCGACGGTTTGCGCGATCGCGCCTAACTTGACGGGAACGACTAAAATAGTCTCTAAACGCCAATCTCGCGCAATATCGGCCACAGTTAACTCCCAAGTCACCGGAGACCCCAAGCCCCCCAAGGCTTCGACGAATACGGTTTTTTTGGTTTGTTGCAGTTGCGTCAGGGCTTGCCAGACTTTGCCTAAATCGATGTCTAACCCCTCTTGAACGGCGGCGATGGGAGGGGCTACCGGCGTTTTGAAATAAAGGGGAACTAGGGTTTCTTGAGATTGCTGGAAATCGAATAGTTCTCGATACAGTTCGCTGTCTCCTACGCCTGCTTGCATCAGCTTCATAATGCCCAAGTCGGCTAAGTTGCGATAAGTTTGCCAATAAGCAATTAAAGCAGTGGTTAAAACGGTTTTACCGACTTCGGTATCAGTTCCAGTAATTAACAAGGTCATGGGATAATTTACTCTAGATAACTGAGGCTAAGGGTAAATTCTCGCGGTTGATTTGCGATCGCGTCGATGCGATATTCTCCCCCTCGTAAAATGCGCCCTTGCCAATACTGTACCCCCTGGGCGGCAGTGATGGGTTGACCGTCGGGGGAATAGACATTCAACGTCACGCGACCGGAGAGGATTTGCGCTTCTAGAGTTTTTCCGGCTTCGAGGGGGATGCGATAGCTTTGGCGGCGTTGGGGACTGGTTTCACCTTGCACTTGTACGGGTTCGGTAATGGGGGGAAGGGTGACAACCGTTTCATCGGAATCCACTGGCTCGGGACTCGCAGTAGGAGAGGGAGAGGGAACAGGAGAAATGCCATTATTTAGAGCAATTTCCAGTTGATATTGGTAATCCGCAGGGGATAAGCCGGGAATTGAGATCAGTTGCAGAATATAATCGCCGGATTCGGAAACTGTGCCTTGCCAATCTTTAACCAATTCGGCGCTAAGTTCGACGATTTCGCGATTGGGTTTGAGTAGGGTAAACCAGATTCCTTCGCTGGCCAGGGCGATCGCGAGTTGTTGATTAGCCGAAGCCCGCAGGATATACTCGGCAGTGGTATCGGGGGGCAATGTGCCACTTTGTTGCAGGATTTGACCGGGAGGGACGGTTAAACGCTCGCGAAAGTTAGGTTCAGGGGTGGGGGTCGGTTCAGGGGTAGGTGGGGCAGTGGGTGTAGGAATCGCGACAGGAGAGGTCGAAGTGATCTCCGTCGGTTGAGACAAATGAGCGACTAAGGCCCAAGCACTTATCCCTGCGACTAAACCCAAGCTGAGAGTAATGCCGATGAGCATAACAGGATTGGTAATCCCCGGACGGGATTCGGGATAATCTGGGGCTGAGTCGCCGTTTAAGGGGGCTAGGGGGGCAAAAGTGCCGATTTCTGGATTGGGCGGTGGTTGTAGGGCTTGTAAAACGTCTAGGGCGCAACCATAGCGATCGCGAGGGTTGGGTTGCAGCATTCGCTGGAAAACGGCGGCGAGATCGTCGCTAACTTCGGCTTGGTCTTGCCAATGCCAGGTTTCGCTGGCAGAATCGTACAAGGTTTCGGGATTTTGCCCGGTAAGAACCACAACGGCAGTAGCGGCCAGGCTGTATAAATCGCTGCTGGGAGTGAGAAAATCCCCTTGACGTTGTTCGGGAGGGCTGTAAGGATGGTGTTGCGGCGGCAAACAGGCCCAACGAGCATCTAAGCCAATTAATACGGGTTCGAGGTGATTGGGAGTGGCAAGGGTGGGATGCACAATGATGTGGGCGGGGTTGATATTACCACTCACGAAGTTTTGGCGGTGGAGATAATCGAGGACGGGCAGTAAGCGCTGACACAATTCCCGGACTTCGGTTTCGGTTAGGGTACGGTTTTGACTTTGCCGAGCTTGCCAAATATCTTCTAGGCTTTGACCTTCAATGTAATCTTGGACGAAAAATAATCGTTGCTCTTGGGTAAAGGTGGCGCGAAAAGCAGGGATTTGACGGTGTTTGAGGCGATAAAGCTGATTAGCAACGTTAAGAAAGCGATCGCGGGCTTCGGCGAAGTCAGAGGAGCTTAAATGGGATAAATTGAGTTCTTTGAGAATGCACAGTTCGTTAAAGCGGCCTTGGTCTTGGGCGAGATAAGTCGCGCCATAGGCGAGTTTTGATAAAAGGGCGATCGCGCCGTAACGCTGATGTAACATCATACCAGGCTAAAACAATTAACAATTAACAACGGGTTGAGTGACAACACTGTGAAAAGCCTGATTCTATCGCCGATGGGGTAGAAGGTCGCGCAATGATGGCAAAACCTTGATTCGGGTTGAACTTACAAGCCCAGATTTTGGGGATCGCGCCAGCAATTAACCAGGATTTTTTGACCCAGAGTTGACGGGTTAAGCTCAAAGCCAAAAGCCCACACTGAGGGCGATTTCTCGCGAATTGATCGATTTCTTATTGTACTGCGACCGTAAAAAACTGTCCTAGGTGTGTCTTGGATTCCTCGATAATGGAATAATCTGAATGATAAGATTGCCGTGAATTGAGGTTCAAAAACCTACCGTGATCCGTACAGCCACTATTAACCTTCAGCCACCGCTACCTCCGATTGCTGAAAACAACCGCCTTCGGTTATTTTCAGGGTCATCGAATGTCCCCCTTGCTCAAGAAGTTGCCCGTTACTTGGGGATGGATTTGGGCCCGATGGTTCGCAAACGCTTTGCCGACGGGGAACTTTATATCCAAATCCAAGAATCAATTCGGGGTTGCGATGTTTATTTAATTCAACCTTGTTCCCAGCCGGTCAACGACCATTTGATGGAACTTTTAATCATTATTGATGCTTGTCGGCGGGCTTCAGCCCGTCAAGTTACAGCAGTGATTCCTTACTATTGCTATGCTCGCGCCGACCGGAAAACGGCAGGTCGCGAATCAATTACGGCAAAACTTGTCGCGAATTTGATGACCGAAGCAGGAGCCAATCGCATTGTCGGGATGGATTTACACTCGGCTCAAATTCAAGGGTATTTTGACATTCCCTTCGATCATGTTTATGGCTCTCCGGTGATTCTCAAATATTTGATGAGTAAGAATTTACCGGATTTAGTCGTGGTTTCCCCAGATGTGGGCGGTGTGGCCCGCGCTAGGGCTTTTGCGAAAAAGCTTGATGATGCGCCTTTGGCCATTATCGATAAACGCCGTCAAGCTCACAATGTCGCTGAGGTGATGAATGTGATTGGCGATGTCAAGGGTAAAACCGCCGTGTTAGTTGATGACATGATCGATACCGCCGGAACAATTACCGAAGGAGCGCGATTGTTACGCGAACATGGAGCGCGTCAGGTGTATGCTTGTGCGACCCATGCTGTTTTCTCGCCGCCCGCCATTGAGCGTTTGTCCAGTGGCGTGTTTGAGGAAGTGATCGTGACCAATACGATTCCTTTGGATGAGTCCCAACACTTCCCGCAACTGCGAATTTTATCGGTTGCAAATTTGATTGGGGAAACTATTTGGCGCATTCACGAAGATAGCTCTGTCAGCAGTATGTTCCGTTAATTGTCATCGGTCATTCGTCCTTTGTCCTTGGTGTAAATGACAGAAGACAGCAGCATCCCGACTAGGGTAGAAATTAGCTTACAGTTACCCAAACTGTAAATTTTGTTGCGTCGTTTGGGGCTTTCCCAAAGTACGAATATCCTGTAGAGATTATCGCTATCTCTACAGGTTTTTTTTGTGTTTTTTGTTACGAAAAATCCGAGATTGTTCAGACATTGTGTAGGGTGTAATGATCGGTTTTTTCGTAGGGGCGCTCTTTTCCCCGTCCAAGTTGAGGTTTGAGCGACGCGATCGCGCTCATCAAATCCTCCTAACCCTAAAGTTGAGATTGTATGCGCGAAACCTCACCCCTACACAGGTTGATGAAGATGTCAAACCAATAACCAACAACCAATAACCTAACGAGGCACGAACAATAAACGGGTATAGGTCATACCGCCATCATTGTCGCTGACGATCCAGTAACCGCGATCGCTCACGGCCAGACCTTCGACTTTTTCCTCGTACCAGTTATCCTCAACGACTAAATCGCGAACCAACTCTTTCTCTACGGTGTCTCCCGGTGCAAGATTATCGAGGGAAAAGCGGTAAAGGCGCTTAACGCGGACGTTACGGGCTTTATTTTCGCCGCCTTGATTGTCTCGTTCGATAACGATCAAACTGCCGTCTGTATCCAGGGCAATTTCGCTCAAACCGACCCATCCGGCGGCGTTATCGCTATCGAGGGGATAGTAGTAAAAATCCCAAGTCTCGCTGCGGGTGTCGTAAGCGCCGATACGCACCATATTTTCCCCCTCAAACGCTCGTTGTACGGCGACATAAACCATTGACCCATCGGCGTTGGTGGTGACTCCTTCAAAGCCAAAACGGGTAATTTGATTGGCGGCAGCTTCGGGGAGGGGAATTTCTGCTAAAATTTCACCGCGATCGCTCGCTTGAATAAGCAGATTGGGACTTTCTCGGCCTTCGCGATTGTCGCCTTCACTGACTAACCAAAAACCGCCGTTGGGATTAATGGCAATGCCTTCGAGGTCATAAGCGGCGGGTTGGCCGTCTTTTTGCAGCATCATGGCTTCGCTGACCGTGGCTTCGGGGCCTGCAACCATGAGGGTAAAAATCCGCGAGGGACTCATGGCATTATCGGGGACGGCGTAGATTTGATTGGGATTGCCAGGGGCGATCGCCATGCCGCTTAATGCCCCGAAATATGTGGTTTCGTTGGCACTTTTGAGGAGGGGTTGCATGGGGGTATAACTTTGACTTCTGCCGGGATTGGCTTGGAAAAAGTCAATCGTCCCGTCGTCTTCGTTGGCGGTCAGGACAAGGTTGCGTTGGGGAAGGGCCACAATGCCTTCGGGGGCTAATCCGGTGGGATAGAAGTTAATCAGTTGCGGATCGGTGATGTCGCTGAGGTCGTAAATGGCCAGGAAACTACCTCTTTCGGAGGCGACAAAGGCGTAATCGCGATCGCCAAAACGTCCGACTTCGATGCCTTCGACTTCAATGCCTCGATTTTCCGAACGTCCTTCAGGGTATTGGCCGTATTCGGCGGCGATTTGTTCGAGACTGCTGCCGCTATCATAGACAACATTGCCTTCGAGGTCGAAAATCGTCCAACCCCGTCCCCCAGAGTAGACATTATCTCCAAAACGTTCGAGGTCGGTGTCCCCTTCGTTGGCGGTGAGGAGGTAGCGGCCATCGGAGGTAAAGGCAATACTATCGGGTTCGCGGCGACCTTGGAAGGCTTGGTTAAAGCGAATTTCGCCGTCTTCGATGAGGTCGGCGGTATGAGATGCGACTCCGGTACTAAAGACGCGGGTAACGGTTTGGGCGGATAAATCGAGCAGGGCGATCGCGTTGTTTTCTTGTAAGCTAATGGCGGCGGTGGTTGCGTCCGGGGAAATGGCGACAAATTCCGGTTGGGGGTCGGTGGCGTAGTTTACCCCGTCAATGCCCATCAAATCAAGGCCGATATTGTTGACCGTCGATTGGTTGGGGTTATCATAATCGAGGGTGACTACATCTATTGAACCGGGGCGATCGCCGGGTAAACTGTCTTCGTCTTCTTCGTCTTCGATGGCAATGACCGCCAAGCGACCGTTGGGAGTAACTTTCAGGTTATCCGGGCCAATGCCGCCGAGTTGTATTTGTCCGGCAATATTGCCTTGTTCGAGGTCGATAAATATTAAAGTTCCCGGTTGTTGATTGGCGATTTCTTCGCTGCTGGTGTCGAGAATGGAAACTAAGGCGTATTGATTGTTGGGGGTAATCGCGATCGCGGTGGGTTCTCCCAAAGCAGAAACGTCTACAATTGCCAGCTTTTGAGGGTTTCGCGGATCGCGGATGTCAATAATGCCTACGTCTTGTTCGTCTTTGTTCGTATAGGCAATAACATTACCATCGCTGGTGGCCGCGACGATTTCAGCCGCAGACCCGTCAATGACATAACGATGAATGGGGGAAAAGTTTTGGATGGGTTGGGCGGTGAGGGGCTTGTTTTGCCACAATAAGCTACCCCACAACAAGGCAGCATAACCCACAGAACGAAACCAAGACTCGAACATAGATATCCTTTTTCGCGACAATCCTCTGGGAGTATAGAATGCGGCGGGTCGATTCTGGGTTATTGGGGTATTAAGAGTTCGTTAATAAAAATAAAAGAAAGCGATCGCGTCGGATCGCTTTCTGCTAAATTAAGCTGTCATGCTTTTCATTAGGCTTGTTGCCACAGTTGGCTGAGTTGGTCGGGTAAAAAGCCTTGAATTTCTTGGATTCTTTCAGGAGAAAGTTCGGCTTTGGTGGCTGAAAATACGGCTTTTGCGACATTTTCCGGAGAAGCGGATTCGGGTAATGCTGCTTCTTGTTTGAGACGCAACATGAAGGTATCGTAACCAATCGAAAGCTGGCGAATCGGACTAATGCGACTGAAAAATGCCACCATTACATTCGGATCGATCCACAATTGAGCAACACTCATATTCAATTCTGGTGCTTCTGCTTGTAATTCTTTTTCGGTGCGCTCAATGGCATCCGTGGGCATCATATCGCGCAACTCGCGAAAGACAATTTTCGCAGCAGCTTGGGCATCGTTAATGTTTTGTAATTCGCTATTTTCGATGATTTTTTCGATAAAGGTTTGTTGTTTTTCTTGAGTTTGATTAGCCATAAATTAAATATTTCTTGTATTTACAATCTTTGCAACTATTAACAAAGGTAAAGAAAATGAAAGCGAAACTCCTCCCTCAACAGAAGGATATCTTGATAATGGCAATTTCATAAATTTTCTGGAGTTGCTGCGATCGCGAGGAAGTTTAAGGGATGAATTTCAAAAATACAAAGTATAATTCTCAAATTAGATAGAAATAGTCTTTCTCGTTTACTTATTGATAAATTTGCTGAAAATCAGAAGATTTTAATTCAGATGGTGGACGATCGAGCATGAGTTTACCTTGGTTTAATCCCAGAATGCGATCGCTATATTGACAAGCGAATTCAACTTGATGCAAATTACAAACTACGGTGAGATGTTCTCGGTCGCAAAGCGATCGCAGTAAACTTAGAACTTGATGGGCGCTTTGAGGATCGAGACTGGCGACGGGTTCATCGGCTAAAATGAGACAGGCATTTTGGGTCAAAGCCCGCGCGATCGCCACTCGTTGTTGTTGCCCTCCCGACAAGCGATCGGCTCGCTGAAATGCCATTTCAAGCAAGTTTACTCGCGCTAGGGCAGTTAACCCCTCTCGCTGCAATTGGAGGGGAAAACGGCTCAAAAAACAACGCCACAGCGCGATTTCATTCAGCCTTCCCCCCAAGCAATTTTCGAGGGCGGTGCGACGGGGAATTAAGTTAAATTGTTGGGCAATGGTGGCAATATTGCGACGCTGTTTTTGCAATTCTCGCGACGAACAAGTTAACAGATCGCAGTGGTTAAACCAAACTCGACCCTTTTGGGGTTGATGCAGTCGCAAAATTGAGCGCAGCAGGGTGGTTTTTCCGGCTCCACTACGTCCTAAAATAGCGGTAAATGTCCCTGGCGCGATCGCGAAGCTGACATTATCTAAAACCGGGTTATTTTCCGAATAACTTTGACTGAGATTTTCAACAACAAGCATCATTTAACTTAACTGTTTGCGAAGATAAGCACTAGCCCCATCAATCAAACTCACCATCAATAAAATTAAAATTAAAATAGTGCTGAGTCGGCCAAAATCAAGTAATTTCAAACTCACCAGCAATTCATAACCAATTCCCCCGGCTCCTACAATGCCTAAAATAACAGAAGAACGGACATTAAATTCCCACAAATATAAACTAATGCTGGTGAGTCCGGGTAAAGCTTCTGGCAACACCGCAAAGGCAAAAATTCGCATCGAATCTGCCCCGGTTGCTTTAATCGCTTCGATGGGTTTCATGGGGATAGTTTCTAAGGCTTCTGTATAGAGTTTGGTCATCGATCCTGTGGTATGAAAAGCGACTCCCAAGACTCCTGCAAAAGGCCCCAATCCGACGACAGAAACAAAAAACAAAGCAAAGATTGCCGTATCAATCCCTCGCAGTAAATTTAAAATCATGCGTAAAATAAACGCAATTTGAGGAAAAGGGGTAAGATTCCGAGCCGTTATTAATGCGAGGGGTAGGGCAATAATAATGGCAATTCCGGTTCCCACAATCGCGATCGCGAGGGTTTCCCAAGTGGCAATTAAAAAGGTAGGAAACTCCGAAAAATCGGGGGGAAACATTCGCTCGACCCACGATCCTAATCGGGGTAATCCTTCCCAAAAAATCTGCGGTGAAACTTCGGCGGTATACCAACTGGCAATAAATAAAGCCAGAATAAGAATCAGCCCGAAGCCTTGTTTTAAGATATAGCCAATTCCGCGTTTTCGTTTTTGTTCTCTTTCCAATATTTGGTCAATCGAAGGAGAATAATCACTGATTTTTTCTTGCGGAACTACCATGAATTTACAATTTACAACGACTGAATTAGCTTTACTTAAAATCTCTCGTTAAGAAATTCTGCAACCAATAACCAATAATCAATAACTAACAACCAACAACCAACAACAAACTTATTCCAACTTGCCTACCGCTTTACCCGCATTCTGGATTGGTTCGTAATTTTTACCATCCGAAACGACAAAACCAGTGTAATTTTCCGGCAATAATTCTTTAGCTTCTTCGGGGGATATTTCAGCTAAAGCTTGTTGTAGCTTCGCTTTAATTTCATCGGGTAATCCTCCTCTCACAGCAATCGGATCGTTGGGTAAAGGGTCGGATTGCCAAATAATTTTGAGGTCGGCTTTATTGATACGTCCGGTACTTTCTAAAACATCTAAATTGCGGTCATAATCTGAAGCAATATCCACTTGATCGCTGAGGACTGCGATCGCTTGGGCTGCGTGACTTGCTCCTTCACTGTAATCAAAAACTTCTTTAGGATTTACCCTCAATCTTTCAAATTCTGCGGTGGGAATTAACCAGCCTGAAGTTGACCCTACATCGGCTAAACTGAGTCGTAGTTTTTCGTCATTTTGACTTTGCGCGATCGCTTCTTCTAAAGTATCAAAAGGGGCATCAGCGCGAGCCATTAACACGGAATAGTAAACTGGATTTTCCTTGTATTCTACCGTCGCGATCGCCTCAATAGATGGATCGTTATGATTGGCTAAAACATAGCCCCAAGGGCCTAACCAAGCTACATCCAAAGTGCGCGATCGCAAAGCTTCTGAAATACCCACCCAATCCTCGGTTACTGTAATATCAGCAGGTAAATCTACCGCTTCAGCTAATCGTTGGAAAAAAGGATCGAACTGTTCGCGATTTTCATTGGGTGTGGGAAAATAAGGCCCGACCCCAAATTTAAGTTCGCTAATTGAATTAGTTTCAGCATCACTAATATTGCCAGAGTTAATCCCATTGGGCGAACTCTGACAAGCCACAACAAGAAAGCAAGTTACCAGGGCAAAAATTAGAGATTTTAGACTCCAGGTTTGAATCGGTAAAAACTTTTTCAACATAAAAATTTAAGCACAATGACAATGACAAGCCAATTTATTAAGATTAACAATAAACTGACCCTTTCCTAAAGCGATTATAATTAAATATAAACTACTCTCCAAAAGGGCTTAATTTGGCATCAGTTTATAATTCAATCATACCAAGCTTAAAATTTCCTGAAAATTAACGCAACTTTACTGAAATTCAGATTCAAAAACCGTAACCACCCCATAGAAGTAAAGAACAAACTAGGGTAAAATAAAACCATATCGAACATTTGTATGGATAAAGGAGTGTCAGCAGTATCGAAAAATTGGTACTGCCTTTTAAACTATGGTTTTAGCAACCCCCTCATTAACTGAAATTGCCCAACAAACCCGCAACGCAGCCCGTCAACTTGCGGTATTATCCACTCAAGATCGTAACGACGCGATCGCGATAATTGCCACAGCCCTCGAAGCGTCCCAGAAGGACATTATCGCCGCCAATCAAGCCGATTGTGAAGCCGCCCAAGCCGAGGGCATTTCTCAAGCCTTGTACGCCCGTTTAAAGCTGGGTGAGACGAAATTAAAGGGCGCGATCGCGGGAGTGAATGATGTGGCCAAATTACCCGATCCGGTTGGCACAATTCAGATTCATCGCGAATTAGATGAAAACTTAATTTTAAAGCGCGTCACCTGTCCTTTAGGCGTGTTAGGCATCATCTTTGAAGCCCGTCCCGAAGCCCTAATTCAAATTACCAGTTTAGCTATTAAATCCGGTAACGGCGTAATTTTAAAAGGCGGTAAAGAAGCCTTGCAATCTTGTCAAGTATTAACCCGCATTATTCGAGAAGCCTTAGCCCAAACCAAAGTCGATCCAAATGTCGTTCAACTCTTAACCACCAGAGCCGAAATTCGAGCATTGTTAGAACTCGATGAATATGTCGATTTAATCATTCCCAGAGGCTCTAATTCCTTCGTCCGTTATGTGCAGGATAACACCCGCATTCCTGTCCTTGGCCATGCTGACGGAATTTGCCATTTATATGTAGATCAAGCTGCTGATCTTAACAAAGCAATTGTAGTTACCATTGATGCAAAAACCCAATATCCCGCCGCTTGTAACGCCATCGAAACCCTACTCATTCATCGCGAAATTGCCCCCGAATTTCTCCCCCAATTAAAAGCGAAAATGCCCAATGTAGAATTGCGCGGAGATGAAGCAACTCAGTCCATAATTGAGGCTAAACCTGTTACCGCAGAAGACTGGTCAACTGAATACAGCGACCTTATTTTAGCTGTTAAAATTGTTGATTCCGTCGAAGCTGCAATTACCCACATCAACACCTACGGCTCAAAGCACACCGACGCAATTCTCACCGAAGATTCTACCACCGCTCAAACCTTTTTAAACCAAGTCGATGCGGCTGGTGTTTATCATAACTGTTCTACTCGTTTTGCTGACGGTTTCCGCTATGGATTTGGCGCAGAAGTTGGTATTAGCACCCAACAAATGCCCCCTCGCGGTCCTGTTGGTTTAGAAGGTTTAGTAACCTACAAATATCAAGTAGTTGGAAATGGTCAAATTGCCGCAACCTATTCCGGTGAAAATGCTAAATCATTCACCCACAAAAACATCAAATAACTAACTCATTCCTAGAACCCCGGTTTCTTATCTGCTTACCCCAGCCAATCAAATTTTCACCGCAGAAACCGGGGTTCTGTATCCTTACGATTAAATCTTAAACGACTAATAAGACACCCCAAGTATTTGATGTAGATAGTAGGATGCGAAGCACAAAAGCGTAACGTACTAGCAGCAGAAACCTTGGTCAGGTTTTAATATACATCATCATGGTCACCCAGATTCAGTAGGAGAATTGCGTCTTCTTTGTCTTCTTCTGGGTTAGCCACAAACTCAAAAAGAATGCGATAGTTATAGTCGATTGAACAAGCCCAAATTCCAGCAAGTTCGCCGGAAAGTTTATGAGTTTTTAATGTTGGATGGAAAGGGTCTGCGGCTAGTTGTTCTAGAGTTTCTTCAATCATGGAACGTAATTGAGGATTTTGACGAACCATACGCTTAAAAGCACGCAAAGATTTTGGACTCCAGGCAAGTTCTCTCAAGCATCCAACTCCGCTAAAAAATCCTTCACAGAACCATATTTGATACTGCCTTCTGCAACTTCTTGACGAATTTCTTGGACTTCTTCTAAAAGCTGCTGGCGTTGTTTCTGATGCAGGCGTTTTGCTAAAATTTCCAGCAATAGTTGTTGTTCTTCTAATGATAAGGCTTCCGCAACATCGATTGCCTGTTGTAGTCGAGAGGTTTGGGAAATATCAGTCATCGTTAATGCAAGTTAGATTAGTCCGACTATTGAATGATATAGTCATTCCAAGTCAAAACCAATCATCCGCCCGCAGATTAAAATCTGGGGCTAATGTGGGCAAAGTCCGCTTTCACGGACTCAAACCATTAAGTTAATGTGCGGAACTTAATTATAATGACTATAGTCTTTGCTGTAATCGCGATCGCGATCATACCACTAGCAAGATGTAGAATGCGTCCAGAACGCATCCTACTGACATGACACAGCTAAAATGAGGCTTTAACGTAGGGTGGGTTAGGCGGCTACAACTCAGGCTATGACTGCAATCTAGCTATCCGCCGTAACCCACCATTCAAGGTGTGTCGCGCCACTACAGATAAAGCTAGGGTTGACTTGAATCCCCCATTCCGCACTTCAAAGTGTAGTACAGTATGCGTCAAAAAAAGAGAGTTAA
>JBKHDX010000140.1:0-12961 GCA_046541115.1 Spirulinaceae cyanobacterium
GCCGATCGCGCCCTTTGATTATTTAACCGATGTTTTTTGCCAAAAGCTTACTCCTGCTGGGTGTTGTCTTGCCGGGCTTGTCCCTAACCGCCATCAGTGCTTATTTTTTGTTTCCTGAATGGGCAGCTTTAACCGCCAGCCATGAAAATTATCAGCGTTTGGCGCAGTCGGGGACAGCAACGGTGCAAGAGTTAGAAATTGCACAAGCGGCAGAAATGCGCCACCGCATCAACTGTTTTGCCGAAGGAGTGGGGGTTTTGGGGGGTTGGATGATTGTGGCGATTGGCTTGCATGGCTTAACCCAGACCGATCGATCGCGAGAACCCTAAAAGAAATGAGAATTGCTTTATTTACCGAAACATTTTTGCCCAAAGTTGATGGCATTGTGACGCGGTTGCGCCATACCGTCGAACAGTTACAGAAAAATGGCGATCGCGTCTTGGTAGTTTGTCCCGATGGGGGCTTAAAGGAACACCAAGGGGCAAAAATTCACGGGTTATCGGCGTTTCCTTTGCCGATGTATCCTGAATTGAAAATTGCCGTTCCTCGTCCGACGATTCGCAAGGCACTAGAGGAATTTCGACCGGATATTATTCATGTGGTCAATCCGGCGGTGTTGGGATTAGCCGGAATTTATTACGCCAAAACCCTCGATATTCCCCTGGTAGCCTCTTATCACACCCATTTACCTCAATATCTTCATCATTACGGTTTTGGAGCCTTTGAGGGCTTTTTATGGGAGTTAATCCGGGCGGTACACAATCAAGCCCAGTTGAATTTATGCACCTCAACGGCGATGGTAGAGGAGTTGCGGTCGCACGGAGTCGAGCATTTAGATTTATGGCAACGGGGAGTCGATACCGATATGTTTCAACCGTCTCTGAAATCAACTAAAATGCGCGATCGCCTTTCACAAGGCCATTCCCGAGACCCGCTTTTACTTTATGTCGGTCGGGTATCCCCGGAAAAAGAAATCGAAAATATTAAACCCGTCCTCGCAGCGATTCCTAACGCCCGCCTCGCGATCGTCGGGGACGGCCCGCACCGCAAAGTCCTTCAGCAGCACTTTAAAGGCACGAGAACCCACTTTGTCGGCTACTTACAAGGGATAGAGTTAGCTTCGGCTTTTGCCTCGGCAGATGCCTTTGTCTTCCCCTCCCGTACCGAAACTCTGGGCTTGGTGTTACTCGAAGCCATGGCTGCGGGGTGTCCGGTGGTGGCCGCGCGGTCTGGTGGCATTCCCGATATCGTTACGGATGGGGCCAATGGCTACCTGTTTGAACCCAACGATCCCCAGGGCGCGATCGCGGCGACTCAACGCTTATTAGCCGCCCAAGAGGAACGAGAAACCCTCCGTAGCAACGCCCGTATCGAAGCGGAACGTTGGGGTTGGTCGGCGGCTACTCGTCAACTCCAAGCTTATTATCAAACCGTCTTACAGTCGCGATCGGGTTTGCGGGTTGCTTGACACAACCCCTAACAAATAACCCACAAAAAAAAGGGGCTAACTTTTTCAAGTTAACCCGCTTTCCTTTGGGAACGCGCTTCAAAAATTACTTTTGAACCACTAATTTAACATTGGCATTTTGCAAGCCGCGTTGCTTGACTTCAGACAAGGTTTTGTTAACGGCGTATTTTTGATTGATAGAGTTGATTAATTCGGTTTGGTTGTGCTTTTTAGCAACACCCCAGAGGTCAGCAATAAGATCGTAGGTGCCATCGCTATTGCAAGACCAACCGAGATCGTATTCACCATCAAGAACAGCAACCAAGTCAGCACGAACACGTTGACCGTTGTAACCGCGGACATCGGCTTCAGTTTTGGTGGCGATACCAAGGTCGCGCAAAGAGGTTTTTAAGATTTCAACGTCGGCGATCTTGGTACGGAGAGTACTGAAGTGAGACATTTGGATTTCCTCGTAAACTAATTTAAAACGACAATTTGGGTTTTGAGTTACCGTCGTCAAAGACGGATTTTAGGTTGTACTGCTAACAGTGGGAGACTGTCAGCCTTTGCTTCTGCTAGGAAACGCAGAAGAAAGCTTGTTAAGACTCCAGTTGCAGATATTCCGCAACGGAGGACGCGGCAGGTCGCGCTCGTTGTCGCGCCCAATCCCGTAGGGCGGTGACCTGCTCTGTCATTGTCCGGGACAAAGGCAGTGTAGCTTTGAGCGCGGCGATAATATCAAGCTGCGTGAATTCGCGGTCTTGGGCGAATGCTTCATACATTGCAGCCACAATCGCTTGCTCGATTTCTGCCCCGGAAAAACCTTCGGACATCTTGGCAAGCTGCACTAAATCGAAGCGAGAAATGTCTGTGCGACGCTTGCTCAAGTGAATTCTGTAAATATCTTGGCGTTCTTCGGTGGTGGGGAGATCCACGAAGAAGATTTCATCAAAGCGACCTTTGCGTAAAAACTCGCCGGGTAATCGTTCGATGCGGTTAGCAGTTGCCATCACAAACACAGGAGATGTTTTTTCCTGCATCCAAGTCAAGAAGGACCCAAAAATCCGGCTAGATGTACCGCCATCGGAATCAGCCGATCCTGTACCGCCTGCAAAAGCTTTGTCGAGTTCGTCGATAAAGAGGATAACCGGAGAAATGGATTCGGCAGTTTTGAGGGCGTTGCGGAGGTTAGCTTCCGAGCGTCCTACCATGGAGCCATCATATACGCGACCCATATCTAAGCGCAGTAAGGGTAAGCCCCACAAACGAGCCGTTGTTTTGGCGATGAGAGATTTACCACAGCCGGGTACACCCAGGATCAACATTCCTTTCGGTTGGGGTAGACCGTATTCGCGGGCGCGTTCGGTAAAGGCGTTAGAACGCTGCTTGAGCCATTTCTTGAGTTCTTCTAAGCCACCAATGGAGTTGATGGTTTCGTCTTCTTCGATGTACTCAAGAATACCGTTACGACGAATCAGTTGTTGTTTCTCAGATAAAACAATTTCTACTTCTTCTTCGCTTAAGCGCCCGGCTTTAACGTAAGCTTTGCGATAAACTTTCTCAGCTTCGTCTTTGGTTAAGCCTAATGCAGCTTTGAGGAGTTTTTCTCTTGATTCGGTGGTCATGCGCCGCGTCTTGATTTGGTCGAGTTGGCGAGACAGCACCAGGTTAAGTTCTGCCATGTTAGGCAGGGGATAGTCGATGACGATGACATCTTTTTCCAGTTCGATGGGAACTTGTTGGAAAGGTGACATCAAAACGATCGCTTTCTCGGTTTCTTTAAAGCTGGCGATCGCGTCTCTTAACCAGCGCGTGGTGGCTGGGGAGTCGATAAACGGATGAAGGTCTTTAAAGATAAAGATACCGGGTTCTCTGTGTTGCACTACCCATTGAATCGCTGCTTCAGGGGAAACAGTATTGTGTTGGGTAATGTGACGGGGTTGACCATATTCAACGATGCCGTGGGTCACAGTCCAGACAAACACGCGACGGTGCTTTGTCTTCATTTGAGCAATCTTGGCGATCGCTGCTTCTGCTCTTTCCTCCTCTGGGGTGACGAGGTAGATCAGGGGATATTGAGCTTGTATAAGGATATTTAGCTCTTCTTTCATGACCATCGACCATTCCTTGTATACGGCATATTCCCTAGCCTCGTTGCTTGGCAATCCCCTCGGTTTTAACAGGGAACCAAAGTCTCCTCTCCTTGCAGATCGGTGTTGGATTTAGACTTTAGGGTTTCTTGGACTTGTTCTACTGGGACTTCTTCGGTAACAACACTAGGTTGGTTTTTGAGAGTGACCATTTCGCCTTCTCGCTGTACTAAAGCGCTTTGGCACTCCGGACAGTTGTAAACGCGGTGGGTTCTCCCGTGAGAGGCTGCTTCGGCCTCGTCCACTAACTCTGGATGTTCTAGGTAGAACATCAAGGCTCTCTCAACCGTTGCTGACATAGAGTCTAGGTCTACCGCTGCCCTGATTTTCAGTTGGCGATGAAGTCCTGGTGGGAGATATAGTGTGACTTTCTGCTTGTCTTGCATCTCTTTGTCTAAAGTTTGTACCCGGGTATGTCATACAACGTTATCGGCATTTCCTCGGGCTGTCAAGACAGCAAGCCAGCATGACGGCATTTTTGTTACATTTGTTTACAAAAGCAGGGTTTTATTCAGGAGGGCGATCGCGACTTAATGCCCGTCCTACAATGGATTGCAGCGATTAGAGAAATCATTATGTCGGTTTGGAAAAAAACGTTACTTTTTCTCGGTGGGGGTCACAGCCACGCGATCGCCCTCAAGGAATGGGGCATGAATCCCCTTTCGGGTATCCGGGTCATTCTGCTTAACGATGTGGCTTACACCCCCTATTCTGGGATGCTACCGGGACAAGTGGCGGGGTTTTACGATTACGAAGACACCCACATCGATCTGCGTCGTTTGGCAAGATTTGCGGGGGCTGAGTTTTACATTGATAAAGCCGTGGGACTGGATGTGGCACAAAAACAAGTCATCTGTCGCGATCGCCCCCCCATTACCTTTGACTACCTATCAATCGACATTGGTAGCACTCCCAACACGATTACAATTCCAGGGGCAGATCGTTATGCCATTCCCGCCAAACCCGTGTCCCATTTCCTGCCCCAATGGGATCGCATTGTCGCCCAAGTGCAAGACGCACCGCAACAACCGATTCATTTAGCCATTGTCGGCGGTGGGGCAGGTGGCGTTGAGTTAGCTTTTAATATACAAGCCCATCTCGCTCGCTGTTTTCGCCAAGCCCATCAACCGGAAAGCCATCTAGAGTTACATTTATTTCATCGCGGCGACACCCTTCTTTCTGGGCATAATCCTGGGGCAAGTCGTCGAGTTGAGAAAGCTTTGAAGCAGCGAGGCGTACACCTGCATCTAGGGGAAACGGTGAAAGAAGTGACCGAGACTCAGGTAATTTGTGCTTCGGGTTTAAATATCAACTGCGATACTGTATTTTGGGTTACTCAAGCTTCTGCCCCCCAATGGTTAAAAGAATCGGATGTAGAAACGGATGAAAAAGGTTTTATTTTAATTAAAAACACCCTACAATCTCTTTCCCACGACTTTATTTTTGCGGCGGGAGATATTGCTACCATGCACCATTCTCCTCATCCCAAAGCCGGGGTTTTTGCGGTACGTCAAGGCAAGCCTTTAGTTCAAAATCTCAGAAATATTATTCTGAATAAATCCCTACAAAACTATTATCCCCAAAAGCGTTATCTTGCCTTACTTGGTACAGGAAATCGTAACGCGATCGCGTCCTGGGGAAAACTAAGCTGGCAATCCCCTTTTTTGTGGTTATGGAAAGATAAAATTGACCGGGATTTTATGCGCCGTTTTAGCAATTTACCCGCCAAGATGGAGCTAGGAAAATCTGAAGCAACACCCCCAGTTATGTATTGCGCCGGATGTGGTTCTAAAATCGGCAATGATACTTTAAAATCTGCCTTACAACGTCTAGATTTAACTTCAGATGCGTCTGTTATTCTCGGTTTAAATGCTCCCGATGATGCGGCCGTTGTGGAGATATCCCCAGAAGATCGCGATGGGTATTTAGTACATACTATTGATGGTTTTACGAGCTTAATTAACGACCCCTTTACCTTTGGCAAAATTGCCACTCATCACAGTTTAAGCGATATTTTTGCGATGGGAGCAATTCCAAAAACGGTTTTAACACAAGTCACATCACCTCATGGATCGGAAACAGTAAAAGCTGAAATTTTATATCAAGTTTTAGCTGGAGTCACAGCAGTTTTAGCCGAACATCAGATTAGTTTAATTGGCGGACATACTACCGAGGGGGAAGACTTGGCTTTGAGTTTGGCTTGTAATGGGATGGTGCAAAAATCTTGCCTTTTAACTCAAAATAATCTCAAACCCAATCAGGCTTTAATTTTAACGAAACCCTTGGGAACCGGTATTTTATTTGCAGGCGATCGCGTCTATCAAACCAAAGGGAAATGGATTGACAAAGCCCTCGAATCAATGCTTTTGAGTAATCAAAAAAGTGCTGAAATCTTCCAGCAAAACGGCGCAACTGCTTGTACTGATATTACAGGTTTTGGTTTGTGCGGTCATTTACTGGAAATGGTCAAAGCTTCTCAAGTATCCGTTAAAATCAACCTTGACAAAATTCCCTTTTTCGATGGTGCAATTGCTATGGTGGAAGCCGGAATTTTAAGTTCCTTGCAACCTCAAAATCTCGCGATCGCGTCAGAAATTTCTGTTCCTGCTACTCTGCAAAAATTACCGCAATATCAGCTTTTATTCGACCCCCAAACTGCCGGGGGGTTACTCGCCAGCGTTCCCCCAGAAGCCGCAGAAGCCTGTTTACAGCAGTTACAAGAAGCGGGCTATAATCAAAGTCAAATTATCGGTTTTGTAGAGGCTGAAGGAAAAGGAAAGAGGGCGATCGCGATTGAATATAATCAATCGTGAGGATTCAGAACCCCGGTTTCTCCTAACTTACTCAATTAAATTAGAATGTGATAACAGAAACCGGGGTTCTTGACCAAAACTTTATTCTTCTTGACGTAAGGCTTGTACGGCTTCGAGGCTAAGTCCCGTAATTTGCGCGATCGCGTTGTCATCAAATTGAGAAAGCAAGTTACGCGCGATCGCACGTTTTTCTTCTTCTCGACCTTCTTCTCGGCCTTCTTCTAAACCTTGTTGTCGTCCTTCTTCTCGGCCTAAAGCAACCGCTCCTTGTTGGTCGTAAATAAACATTTCACGACGTTCGATGTCTTCGAGTTCTTCGCGGGTTAAGTTGGCTTGATTTGCGATAACAAAAGCCTGATTGAGTTCGGGAATATTATCCATATTATCGGGAATTTCGGTGAGCGATCGCGCCGATTTAATAAAGTAAATCCATTTTTCGGTAATGGTTTCGAGTTGGTTGAGTTCTTTTGCAAATTTGGGTAATTCGACAAAAACCAACTCAATTTCATTTTCAGGATAAAGGGAACTATCGGATTTCTCGCGATAAATATACCGAGAAACATAATGTTCGCGGCTGGGGAACATTTCAAAATCCGTTAACGTTAAAGCAATCACGGGTTTTAGCATTCGATATCCTTCCCCAGATTGCAGTTGAAACGCATAAGTTTTTGCAGCGTTGAATAGTACCCGTTTACCGAAAGATTGCACGTTTAAAACTTGCATTTTGATAATGACAATTGTGCCATCATTGAGTTTAGCTTTAACGTCAAGGTAAGTGTCTTTTAAGCCTTGTAACTCTGGGGGAAGATTGGGATTTATGATTTCTAAATCTTCGATGACAGCTTCACCGTCATAAATCAAAGCATTGAGAAAGCTTTTGAGAATATTTTTGCTTTCTTCCGAACCAAATATTTTTTTTAAAGCGTAGTCGGTTTTGGGGTTAATAAATCTCATTGTTCGTGGCTGGATAAAACTTTTAAATACTTAATTCTACAGTAGGTTGGGTTGAGGTGACGAAACCCAACACAACTCTCGCTCTTTGTTGGGTTGCACTTTGTTCTACCCAACCTACGAAAACGAAAACGATCGCGCTCTCTTAAAAAATCCAAACCCTAAACCACTTAAAAATAAAGCTGTATCTATTCCAAACAACCTAATTTTTCATCATACTCTCCCGTCCAAATTTGTAAGCCGTTAGGTTTATTTTCAATGTGGGGATTGGACTTATCGTTTATTTTTGCGGGAACGGTGGCAAAATAAGCTTGAATGGAACGCCAATCGGCTTGGGTAAGAAAGTCTTTTGAGGAAAGCACGTTAATGCGCGTTACGCCTTCTTGCCAAGGAACAACGACTGAGGCAGCATAATCATTAGCAATAATTTTAAACTGCTTATCTACAGCAGGAAAATCATAATTATGGCGTAATGTCTGTATTTCTTGACCGCCTGCGTTCATTTCATTATAGAGTCTTTGGAAATATGCTTGAATTGCAGGGAGAATATCTGTACTCAGGGGATAAGTGTGATTGTTGAAGACGGCTTTTGTGATGTTGATGCGCTTTTTGTAATCTTCAGAAGGGGAGGAAGGTTTGGGGAGATCGAAGACTGTCACCACGGCGTTTTCGGGGGATTGATTTTGGTTGCGGTTACAGCGTCCTGCGGTTTGAACGATCGAGTCTAGGGGCGCGAGTTGACGATAGACGCGGGGGAAATCGATATCCACCCCGGCTTCGATGACTTGGGTACTGATGAGATAACAGGGTAAGGCGTTTTCGAGGCGTTTTTTAATCTCATTTAAGACTTGGAAGCGATGTCGAGGACACATTCGTGAGGAGAGGTGAAAGGTGTTATCCCCAAAGCGTTTCTGCAATGCTTGATACCCTTCGCGAGCGAGTTTGGTGGTATTAACAACAATGAGGTTTTGATTGTGTCCTGATGCTTGGATATCGTCGAGGAGGTTGTCCCAAGTCCAGGGGGTTTCGTGGGTGAGGTGGTAGGTGACGCGCTGGAGTTGTTGATATTGCGTGGTGATGCGATCGCGTGGAATAATATCTGTAGCATTGCGCCAGAACTGTAAAAAAGGCTGAGAATCAGAAAAAGTCAAACGACTGAAATCCGGTTGTGTCGCACTCATCAACACAATCGAACAACCCCAGTCTTGTACCAGGGTTTCGAGGACATCTAAAATCGGGATAACCAGATCGAGGGGAATGGTTTGGGCTTCGTCAATGAGGATAACGCGATCGCGCAGTTGGTGAAGTTTGCGACATTGACCCGGACGATGGGAAAATAAGGATTCGTAGAACTGTACCCCACTGGTAACAATATAGGGTTTATCCCAGCGTTCTGTATCCAGTTTATAGTTGCGAGTGTCTTGGGTTTTGGGTTCGTAGCCGCTATGATGTTCGAGGACGTTATCTTCTCCCAAAAGATCGCGATAAACTTGGGCTGTTTGTTCGATAATGACTTTAATGGGTGCGACGTAGACAATTCCCCGCATTTGGTGAGTTTCTGCGTGAATTAAGCCCCAACGCAGGCTACTTTCGGTTTTCCCGATTCCACAAACTCCGGTAAGACGAAAGAAGCCTTTAGGATGGGTCGCGGCTGCGATACAATCGGAGGCGAAGACGTTTCGCAGTTGATTAATTTCTGATGTCGCGGGTTTGAGATCGTGCGGATTGAAATTAGTCTGCGGACGAGGATTTAAACTGTTTTGTAATGGCAAAACCCTTGATTCACAAGGGTTTTCGCTTTTTACAGCTTCTTCAAAATTGGCAGCATCAAGGCGATCGCTATCGACTAAAGCCGAGAATAACATCCGAATCGCAAACTCCCGTCGCAACGTTGGTAAATTGATATCGGGGAGAGTTTCAGGAAGGAAGTTTTCGATCTCGCTTTGGGCATTTTTTAGGGCGTTTTCCCAATCTTTGCTATATTTCTGTTTAAAATCTCTTGTGATGAAATAACTCGCTTTAGGAAGTCCCGTGTGGTGTCCTGCGATCGCGTAAGCCATGGCTGGAACGGGTTTTTTCCTTTGATTTACGGCTAACCTTGCACCATAAGCCGCATGAGTGCATTTTTTACCATTTCCCTGTAAATAATCTTGCCATTCCCGGCGATACTTGCCCAGATCGTGCCATAGTCCGGCATAATAACCCAGGCTTTGTAAATCTCTCGGTAACGCCTGTTTCGTGCGTTGTGCAACCCCTTTGAGGTGGTCTGGTAGGGGTTGTTTGCGGTCGTCTTCGGTGATTCTTGCCCAATATGCCATAAATTTTAAGCTTATTTAAATGATTTAACATCCTAACACGGATTAATATAGACGTACTGATTTTCAACCCCTTGTAATGCAAGAAATCAAATTTTGGGGGGATTATGGCTTGTTCACGCGACCGGAATATAAAGCCGAACCCCACACCTACCCCGTGTTAACCCCTTCTGCGGCCAAAGGAATGCTAGAGGCAATTTTCTGGAAGCCAGAGTTTCAGTATGTGGTGCGCCGCATTACCGTCCTCAAACCGATTCAAACTCTCTCGATGCAGCGCAACATGGGACAAAAAAAGCAAAGCGTCCAAACCGCGAAAAAATGGCTCAATGATGGCGGTGTGGGGCGGTATTTCATCGATCGCGATCGCGCCCAACGCAATCATGTTCTGCTGCGCGATCCGGCGTATGTGGTGAAATTCAATATTGATACAGTTCCCCACGCGATCGCAACCGCCGATAAATATATCGCCCAATTCAAACGCCGAGTCGATCGCGGCCAATGTTACAAACAGCCCTTTTTTGGCTGTCGCGAGTATCCCGCCTTTTTCGCTTGGGCTACTGAGGGCGATCGCGTGGATTTAGAGAAATACCCAGAACTCCAGGGCGATCGCGACTTGGGAATGATGCCCAAAGCTTTGCATTTCATCCCCGACCAAAAAGGTAAAATCAGTTGGCGCGATCCGGCTACTCGTCAATTTATCAAAGGTCGAGTCGTTCCCGAACTGTTCCACGCCCATTTAATCGACGGTGAAATGGAGGTAGGGTAAATGTTACGGGAACTCTACGAACTCTCCCACCACTTCAAGAAACCGCCCCTCGGCTACAGCGAAATCGGCGTAATGTGGGCGATAGAATTAAGCGATAAAACGCCCTATTTGCAGAAATTAACCAGCAAAGATAAGCAAGGCAAAGATAAAGACGGGGAAAAGCTGCTCGTTCCCGATTTACGGCGCAATAACGACAAAGCCCTGCTGATTGACGATGGGGCAGAATATGTGTTTGGGATTGGGGAACGAGGGGAACGTCGCCATCAACTGTATTTGGAGTTGTTGCAGCAATGTATCGACGCAACCCAGGACGAAGGGGCGAAATTGGTACGAGATTTTATTCAGAATTGCGATATTGAGGCGATCGATTCTCAAGTCAGCGCAGAAATTCCCCCTCCTAACGATAAACAAGGTAATCCCAAAGAACGCGATCGCTTTTGGTGGTATCGCGATCGCATTATCTTTCTTCTCGACAGCCAAGCCGTTACCCAACGCCCCAAAATACAAGAATTTTGGGCAGAATATTACAGCCGAGAACAAGGCACAACCCCCGGAACTTGCTTACTCACCGGAGAAGATCGCCCTACCATTCGCGACAAAATGCCCGCAATGGTCAAAGGGGTTCCCAATACCCAAAGTTCGGGGGCTGCGATCGTTTCCTTTGACAAAGCCGCCTATCAAGCCTACGGATGGGACGGCAACACCAATGCCCCTATTGGTTTTGTTCCGGCGGTTGCAGTTCACCAAACCCTGGATATTTTGCTTAAAGACGACTCCTATCACTATCGTTTAGGCAATCAAACCTTTATTTTCTGGGGGAATCGCGAAGCAGAAGGCATCGATCCGCAATTTTGGGATGCTCCTTCCGAAATTGCCGAAAACCTGTTTAAAACGCCCCAAAAGCCCTCAGAACTGCCCGATACCGAAGAATCGGAATCCTTTTATCTGGCAGTCCTCAAAGGCAATAAAGGCCGCATTGCCCTCAGTCATTGGGACGAACGCAGTACCGAAACCCTGAAAGAGTCTGCGTTACAGTTCGTGGAATGCCAAAAACTGATTGAAGACGGCTATGCCCTTCCTGTATGGCGGTTGCGGAATGCGGCGTTTCGCGAACCGAATAAAGAACACACCGATCGCATTGACTTGGCTTTGGTGCGATCGGCTTTATTTGGGGAAGCCCTACCGGAAAACTTTGCTATCAAAGTCATCGATCGTATATGCCAAGAACAAGACACCATGCGGAGTCTAGACCGCGCCAAAGCCCTCGCTTTTTATTGTCGAACTACCATGAAATCTAACTCAGAAACACCCCGTTCGGAAGTTTTCGCTTATTATCTCGGTCGCATCGCCTTTTTGATGCACTGGGCGCAATATACCGCCCAAAACCTCTCCCGTGAAGATACCAACGTTTCGCGATCGCTGCGATTACTTTCTTCGACTCCCGCGCAAGTTTTTCCCCGCTTATATGAAGGCTGCATTACCAATCATCTCGAAGATCGCCAAGCCCAAGAAAAATACGGTGGCATTTTGAAAAACCTCAAAAAACGTTTAAACGAAGAATTTACTGCCCTCGGCTACAACCCCAGTAAAACCAAGCTACCGACTACCTTCAACACCCGCGAACAAGCGCAGTTTTTCCTGGGTTTTGGGACAGCCCGGGCTGAGTATTTCAGCAAAACATCCAATGCTGAAGACAGCGAATAATCTTTCCTTTCCCAAAACACTCTCATACCCAATCTAGACATACCATCTATCCCCATAACCCGCCCCTGGATTGAAATCCGGGGAACCAACACGGCAAAGTCCGCCTTCACGGACTAAACCCATCAGTGGGATTTGATAACTGGATTAGCACACAAAACCTTATTAACGAGAAAACCAACCATGACCAAACACCTCGACATCACCAAAAAACACGACGCAATTCTGCTGTTTGACTGTACCGACGGCAACCCCAACGGCGATCCCGACGCAGGAAACCAACCCCGCATCGACCCGGAAACCCAGCAAGGCTTGGTCACAGATGCTTGTATTAAGCGCAAGGTGCGAAACTACATCGAACTTCGCAGTCGCGCAATGACCGCAGAACAACGGGAGATTTACAAAATCTTTATCGAAGAAGGAACCGTTCTCAATGACGCGATCGCACGGGGTTACAAGGAACGAAACTTAACCGTGAAATCTCCATCTAAAGGGGGAAGTCCCGAACAACAACAAGAGGTTAGTAAGTGGATGCAAGCCAACTTCTACGACATCCGCACCTTTGGGGCTGTTTTGACCACAGGATTAAAAGCAGGGCAAGTTTGGGGCCCGGTTCAAGTTTCCCACGCACGAAGCTATGACCGGGTTTTGACGCAATCTCTGACCATCACTCGTCAAGCCGTCACCGAAGCCAAGGAAGGCAAAGAAAACAAAACCATGGGACGCAAAGAGTTGATTCCCTACGGTTTGTACAAAAGCTATGTTTTCTACAATCCTCATTTGCGCGGCGAACATTTCACCTCCCAGGATTTAGAATT
>JBKHDX010000141.1:0-12957 GCA_046541115.1 Spirulinaceae cyanobacterium
TCACCAAAGCATTGCCATTCCTCGCGCCAGTTAAAGCAAAAGCGCCCCCAAATTCGGCTACTCTAAAGTAATGTAGCCAATTTAACAGACAACTATAAAAATGAATCTCCCCATTGCCATCGACGAAACCCATCGCTGTCAAACTGCCCAACTAGAAGTCCCACCCCGCTTACTTCTCGGCCCCGGCCCCTGCAACGCTCATCCCCGCGTATTGCAAGCCCTGACCATGCGCCAAGTCGGTCACCTCGACCCCTGTTTTCTCGAAATTATGGACGAGATTCAGACGCTTTTGCGCTACGCTTGGCAAACCCACAACGAGGTCACATTCCCCGTGAGTGGAACGGGAACCGCCGCCATGGAAGCGACTCTGGCCAACATGGTTGAACCGGGAGATGTCGTTTTAGTCGGGGTAAAAGGCTATTTCGGTCATCGCTTGGTAGACATGGCCGGACGTTACGGCGCAGATGTGCGTAAAATCGCGAAGCCCTGGGGACAGGTGTTTCACCTCGAAGAACTCCGCCAAGCCCTAGAAACCCATCGTCCCGCCGTTCTTGCCCTCGTCCACGCGGAAACCTCCACCGGGGCCAAACAACCCCTCGAAGGGGTGGGAGAATTATGTCGCGAGTACAACTGCTTGCTGCTGGTGGATACGGTGACGAGTTTGGGGGGCGTTCCCCTGTATCTGGATGCTTGGGGCGTGGATTTGGCTTATAGTTGCTCTCAGAAGGGCTTGGGTTGTCCTCCCGGTGCGTCTCCCTTTACCATGAGTCCCCGCGCTGTCGAGAAGCTCAAAGCCCGACGCACTCCTGTGGCGAATTGGTACTTGGATATGAATTTATTATGCAAGTATTGGGGACGCGATCGCACCTACCACCATACCGCCCCCATCAACATGAATTACGCCTTCCGAGAAGCCCTCCGTTTGGTATCCGAAGAAGGTCTAGAACCACGCTGGCAGCGCCACCAAGCCACCGCCGAGCTACTTTGGGACGGTTTGAACGATTTGGGTTTAGAATGCCACGTTAAGCGCGAATTTCGACTGCCGACCCTGACCACCGTTTGCATTCCCGACGGGGTAAATGGCAAGGCGATCGCGCAACAACTCCTCCACGACTATAATATTGAAATTGGCGGCGGTTTAGGGGAATTAGGGGGTAAAGTTTGGCGCATCGGTCTAATGGGCTTCAACAGTCGTCCTGAAAACGTTTTATTGCTGCTGGCTGCTTTAAAACGAGTTTTGCATGGATAAGGTGCAAGCCTGGGGGCGCAATGCTTCCTAGGTGTCAGCTTAAAGAAAGAGGATACCCAATTTGCCGAAAGAGAGCATCTTTTTGTCAATGTTGTTTTCTCTCGGCTTTCATTTGGGTGCGTTAGTTACAGCCGGGGCTTGACGGGGAAAATCCCGACAATTCTTTCTTCGGTGACTGTTTTGGCGTAACCCATTAACGGTATAAATAGAACCGTAATCGAAGTTATCCAGCCTGCGCGTGATATTCTCATGAACTTACAAACTATTGCGACCAAACCCTTTAGCGATCAAAAGCCGGGAACATCGGGATTGCGTAAATCCGTCCCCGACTTCCAAAAGGAAAATTACCTCGAAAACTTTATTCAAGCGATTTTTGACAGCCTCGAAGACAAAGCGGGCAAAACCTTGGTATTGGGGGGAGACGGACGGTATTACAATCGCACTGCCATTCAAACAATTCTAAAAATGGCCGCGGCCAACGACATTGGTAAAGTGTTGGTGGGTTGTGGGGGGATTCTTTCGACTCCGGCGGCTTCTGGCATCATTCGTGAAAGCGAGGCAATTGGCGGCATTATCTTGTCTGCGAGTCACAACCCCGGCGGCCCCGAAGGGGATTTTGGGGTGAAGTTCAACACCAGCAACGGCGGCCCGGCCCCGGAAAAGGTGACCAAGGCGATTTTTGAGCGCAGCAAGGTGATTGACGAGTATAAGATTCTCGAAGCTGCCGATATTAATCTCGATCGCACTGGGTCGTTGACCTTGGGAACGATGGCGGTAGAGGTAATTGATTCGGTGGAGTCTTATACGACATTGATGCGATCGCTCTTTGATTTTACCGCCATTCGCAACCTCCTCACGTCCGGTAAGTTTCGGATGTGCATGGATTCGTTGCACGCGGTTACCGGGCCTTATGCCCGCGCCATTTTTGAAGGGCATTTAGGCGCACCTGCCGGGACGGTACAAAATGGTACGCCCTTAGAGGACTTTGGCGGCGGTCATCCCGACCCAAACTTAGTTTATGCCCACGATCTCGTCGAAATCATGTTTGGCGACCACGCACCGGATTTTGGGGCGGCTTCCGATGGGGATGGCGATCGCAATATGATCTTAGGCAAGCAGTTTTTTGTCACACCGAGTGATAGTTTGGCGGTTCTCACGGCCAATGCTAAACTCGTACCGGGTTACAAAGATGGCTTGGCCGGTGTGGCGCGATCGATGCCCACCAGTGCCGCCGTTGACCGCGTGGCCGAGGATTTGGGGATTGATTGCTACGAAACTCCCACGGGCTGGAAGTTCTTTGGTAATCTCCTCGATGCGGGGAAAGCCACCCTCTGCGGTGAAGAAAGCTTCGGGACGGGTTCCAATCACGTTCGCGAAAAAGATGGTCTTTGGGCGGTGTTATTCTGGTTGAATATCCTCGCAGTCCGTCAAGAATCCGTTGAAGCTATCGTGCGGGATCACTGGAAAACCTACGGTCGCAACTTCTACTCCCGTCACGATTACGAAGAAGTGGCCAGCGTTGGGGCAAATCAGTTGATGGAATCGTTGCGGGCCAAACTCAGCGATTTACCCGGTCAGATGTTGGGTCAATATGAGGTAAAATACGCCGATGACTTCAGCTACACTGACCCTGTAGATGGCAGTGTCAGCGAACATCAAGGCATTCGCATTGGCTTTACCGACGGGTCGCGCATGGTTTTCCGCCTTTCGGGGACGGGGACGAAGGGGGCGACGTTACGAGTTTACCTCGAAAGCTACGAACCCGACTCTAGCAAGCACGACCAAGACACCCAAGAAGCGTTATCATCTTTGATTACCTTGGCCGAAGAAGTGGCGCAAATTCGCGAGTTTACCGGACGGGATGAACCCACGGTGATTACTTAATTTTTGCGTTTGAGTGGCTTATTCCCTCTACAACTCGGTTTTCCCCTAAAACCGGGTTTCTTCACTCTAGAAGCGATACTCATTCGACAGTCTAGTACCGCGACACGCCTTAAACAGTGGGTTACGGCGGATTGTGCTTATTGCCGTCATAGCGTAGGTTTTAGCCGCCTAACCTACCCTACTTAAAGCCTCATTTTAGCTGTGTCACGGCGCTAGGGTGGAGTATAACTCTCACTATGAATCATGCCGGTTTTACGAAGCTGGCAGCCATGCTATATTTCTACTCAAAACGCGCAATCCATGACGCAAACTCACCCGATTACTCACGTTATCTACGACTTAGACGGCATCCTCCTCGATACCGAACCCCTGCAAACTCAAGTTAACCAGGCGATCGCCCATCGTTATGGTAAACCGTTTCCACGCCAGGTGCGATCGCTCGTCGCCGGACGCACTGCCCTCGATACTGCCCGTATTATCACCGAACACCTCGATCTCCCCCTCACCCCGGAAGCTTATACTGAGGAACGTAAAAACCTTATTTACGGCTTGTATCCCGACGCACAACCCCTACCGGGGGCAGTAAATCTTACCAAACACCTTGCAGCCCATCGTATCCCCCAAGCAGTGGCGACCAGTTCCTCTAGGCAACCTTTCCGCCTCAAAATTACCCATCATCAAAATTGGTTTTCTGTGTTCGATTGTATCGTGGTTGGGGACGATCCCGAACTGCAACAAGGCAAACCTGCCCCGGATATCTTTTTACTTGCTGCTCAACGCATGGATGCAAACCCCCAAAACTGCTTGGTCTTTGAGGATGCGATCGCGGGGATGGAAGGCGCGATCGCGGCAGGGATGTCAGTTATCGTTGTCCCCAACCCGGAAATCGACCGCCACCACTACGATCGCGCCGATGCAATTATCGATTCTCTTACGGATTTTGACCCCCAGGTTTGGGGCTTACCGGGGTTCTAAGGACTGTATTTCGACTCCCACATTTGCTCGTAAGCCTTTTCCATTTCGCGAGTAAATTGTCGCGCATTCCACAAAGGGGCAGAATGACGAGATTGCCGCAATTTCCAGGCTACCCGGGCCCGCAATGCTGCTTCTGTGCCAAAGCGTACCCCCCAAATGACGTATTCTGCGGGGGTTTCGGCAATGCCCTCGGTAATACCTGCATTGCGTAACATAGTGTAGCTGTTGCGGGCTGAAAACTGCCGTCCCACGCGGGTTACCATCGGGACTCCCATCCACAGGGTTTCGAGGGTGGTGGTTGCGCCGTTGTAGGGGTAGGTATCTAGCACCACATCCGCTAAACTAAGGTTAGCGCGGTGTTCGGCTTCACTGCGAGAAATGGGTAAAAAACGCAGGCGATCGCGACTCACCCCTTCTGCTTCCGCTAACTCCTCAAAAAAGGCGCGAATCGAAGTTTCATCCCCAATCCCTTTAATTAAAAAGTAACTATTCGGGACTTGCTGGAGTATCTGCATTTGCAATCTAGTCGTCTCAGGATGGCGTTTATAGCCTCTTTGAGCGCTGAAATACACAATGGCATCGACCGGAATTCCTAACTCGTCACGGCGCAACGTCGGGACACCCACCTCAAAACCTTCTACAGCAATATAAGTTTGCGGCAATCGCCAAATCTTTTCGGCATAATAATCTTCAGCTTCGTCTAAAAGCACATCAGGATCGGCAATATAGTAATCAATCGCCGGAATCCCCGACGCATCCCACCCCAGCCAACTCACTTGAATCGGGGCAGGTTTGAGCATGGTGACATACATATTAATCCCAGAGGTGACGCTATCGAGATCGATTAAAATATCAATCTCATCAGCAGCGATTTTGTCAGCAATCTCTTGGCTTTGGGATGACTTATAAGTATGGTCAAAATGCCCTAAATACCAATCGTGCAGGGTATCGGGAATCACCGGATCGCAGTTGGCAAAATAGCCATAAACTTCAAAGCGCGAGCGATCGTGATATTGAATTAACCAACGAGCTAACCACCCTACCGAATGATAGCGAAAACACCCCGAAAGATAGCCAATTTTGAGACGAGAATGGGCTTTTCTGTTTTGATGTTGTTGTTGATAGCGAGAAACGCGGTCTTGTTCTGTTAACTGTAACTTGGTTTGACTCAATTCCCCCAACTGATTCTGCACTTTCCGCATCTGCGCTGGATTATCCCCAAAATAAGGGGCAAAAAAGTTATGTAATATAATATGCGGCACTTGCAGTTGTTCGAGGGGATAAGTTGCGATTAACTCCTGCAATAACTCTTGCTGCGTGTAAAACAAGGCTTCGGCTTCTTGCCAATAGCCCCCTGCGGTCATTAAACTGCGTAAGAGTTGTTGATTCGCTGCCATGCGGTCAGAAAGGGACTGATTCGCCGATAATGCACAGTAATGTCGTGCTGTTTCAATGCTTGTTTCGTGCTGATTGGCGTTTTGATACAATCCCACCAAATCGTGCAGTATTTTACGATTGTCGGGGGCTATCTGCCAACAAAGTTCGGAATATTGAATGGCAAATCCCGGTTGTTTGTGCGTTTCGGCAAGTTTTTGAGCTTTGGGAAAAATGGCATTGAGATATTGTTCGGCTTGGGGAATGGTTTGAAGATAGCCCAAACAAGCTTGGGCTAAAGCGAAACTATTGGGGTGAAACGGGTCAAATTCGACGACTTTGGCCGTAAACGCGATTAATGCTTCTGGGGTAAGGGGAAGGGGATGTTGGGCTTGTAGATATTCTAATAAACCCAATTCCGTGAGGCGATCGCCCGTATAAACATTTAACTCGATTTCTGTTTCGTACAGCTTCAATAAATTCTCTAACTTTCCTGGGGCCAATTCTTGAATGACACTGCGAATCTGTACAACTTCGCTCAGTTTTTCTGCTTGTGCGTACCGTTGGGCTTCTGTCTCTAAAACCGCCACTAACTCCCCTGTGGCGGCTTCGGTATCCTCATCCTGCATCACCCCTAACAACCAAGTCGTTTGGGCTTCGGTGGCTTGGTTTTGCAACAGCAACGCTAACCCCCAATACCAATACAAACGGCGATTTTCCGGTTCGAGTTTGACCGCTTGTTCGTAGAGTTGGGCAGCTTGGGGGTAATCGGCGTTGAGAAAGGCTTGGTCAGCTTGCTGTTGTGGATGTTGCATAATGTTGTGAAGACGATAGCAAATTGAAAAAACGAACGGTAATGAACCGCTCGTTTTTTATTCCTAGATTTCCAAACCCTTAAAGGGCGAGGCTTTTCGGAGTTTCTCGGTGAGAAGGTTAAACCCCTCACGTTGTTTTTGTTTCGCTGTTGTTCTTATTGCAAAGATTTATAGTTGTCCGCGCATTGAGGATCGTCGGCATTTAAAGGTGCGTCATTAACACCATTGATCGCAGCGATTTTAGGGGTGTTGGCTTCACACAATAAACCAATGGTTAAAACTTCGCCAGTCTCGTCGTTACCCGCAATTGTACCTACTAAACCATAGTAAGCCTTGAGCGTACTATTCTCGTTAATGGCTTTAGGGTTCGCGATCGCCACGGATTTGCCAGGCTTTTCGGATTTCGGATCGAGTTTATACTCGAAGTTCTCGGTTTTCGGTGTAATCCCTACCGCGAGTTCGGGAAGGGATGTGGCAAAATACTGTGCTTCTAAGAAGAAACCTTGTTGTGCGCGGTTGATCGCACCAATGTTGTTTCTAGCTTCTGCTTGACGGGCTTTGTTGGCTTGACCGAGCAAGGAAGGTAGCGCGATCGCCGCCAGAATACCAATAATGATAATAACAACGAGTAATTCAATCAGGGTGAAACCTTCATCGGCTTTTTTCTTGCCGTTCAGGTGCATTAAGAACTTGGCTTGAAAGTCACGTTTCATAATTTATACTCTCTCCTGGGTCTATATCCAAAAATAAGGTAGCTTGGGGCTTTGGTTCGTTCCTGAGTGTAACTTACCCACATTGGCGGCAATACCTATCACCGAGACAGAATTTTTTTTCCAGGAAGGGGTAAAATCCTTGTACAGTGGGCAAGTCCAGCGATTTTTATTTTTCGCTTGGCAGTTCTAGCAGAATGTAACCAAAATTTTCGAGTCCCGTGAGTACATTCTGTAAGCGTTTGAACACAACTTCAGGTTGATTGGGGGTGCGGGTTTCTAAGTCAACGGGCTGCAAGCGCAACCACTGTTCTACCAAAGAAGCCATCGACTGGGGGGACTCCAGCAACGGTAACATCAAACAAGCGGCCACAGTCGTCTCTAGGAAACTTTCAGGCCGACCCGGAATTGGCAAAAACTTACTAATTGGGAACGGTCGCAGTTGTTGAAAACACTGTTGTAGTTCTTCTTTGACGCGATCTGTTTTCATCTGAGGATGCAAGTGAATTGTAGCCTTTTGCCAATCTGCATCACTCCATTCTGTGACCGGAATCACAGACTGACCTTCGTCCCTATGACCGCACCAAAAGTCCAGTAAGCGATTCACCGGATGGATGAGTTCAAACATCCGCAGTTGTTCTTCCCTGCTTGCTTCGGGTAACGCTAAACTGAGGAAAACTGGCAGATTATCGGGTTCTTGAAAAAGCGATCTTACGTCCCACTGCCAAAAGTTAACCATACTAATAAATTCGAGATTGGCCTGACTAAGAGCAGCAAAAAGTTCGGGAACGGTATAACCTCTGTCTCCCTGTAATAAATAATTCATTAAAACATCAGTTTTACTTTCAGGATTTTCGACATCAATCCGCACCATCGATTTCATAATCGTCTCTTGTTTTAAAGACTTAAAAATCTCTTGAACAATATCAATTTCCATATCTTCGGGATTATCATCCATTAATCCCATCATGTTAAAAAGCTGTTGCGCTCGATAATAACTGGTTCGTTGTAAAGCGCTGTGTAGATTAGAGCGGATAATACCATCTGGTTTGAGGACAGAAGCCATAATCTCTAAAGCTTCCTCAATATCCGGCATGAGATAGAGAACTTCGTCGCAGTTAATATAATCAAATTCTAAATTTAAACTGGGCAGATCGTCGATGGATATTGCAAAAAACTCGACATTATCAAAGCCATGATATTGAAGGCGCAGTCGTGCTAACTCAACAGATTTTTCGGATAAATCAATACCCACAATTTTCGCCCCTGGGTTCGCATGAGCCAAGGCTAAACTTTTGTAACCCGAACCACAACCCGCATCTAAAATTAGTTTTCCTTCGGGCGTAATCACCTTCTTATTTCTGATATAATACGCCGTTACAATGTCATGGGTATAAAGTCTTTGAATATCATCTTTAGGCGAAGTTTCGAGGGGAGTATTGGGATATGGCTCGAAGTCAAATTGTTTGCGGATTTTGTCCAGAATTTCTGTGTTTTTTTCCATAACCTTGAAAGGCTGTCAGCAATAAGTTTTAGCTAAAAAGAGAGACGTTGGTATTCCATCACAACGCCTCTATTGTAAATTATGCCTTAGTGGGAGATTCTTCATGAAGCGTCCGCGCGATCGCCTCATCAATGGCCCCCCGCAACAGAGGTGATAAATTCTCGTTGAGGTCCCCCAAACGAATCAACTCAGCGTAAGTATCCGCTTCGATGTCTAGCAAGCGTTCGCGGACTTGTTCGAGTTCGATACTCATCAGGCCAGGATGGTCGCGCCGTAGAACTTCGAGTTCTTCCTCGATGCTTTGCAGTTGCCCTTTCACCAAACTATATTGATAGCGCAAAAACTCCGCCGCGCGATCGCCCTCCTCATTAATTTCATCCTCTTTCAAGTTGGCCAGATACTTCAAAACCCGATTGAGGGCAGTTCGTCGGGCCAAAGCCTCAGAAAACTCTTGCCGTAAAGGTTGGTCGCCGACAAGGTTCAGCTTTTCGAGCAAAAACTTGACTGTCAAACCTTGCACCAACAAAGTAAACAAAACAACACCAAACACCGCATCGATAATTTCTTGGCGACCCTCCAAAATCTCTGGAACACTTAACGCCAGGGCAATTGATACGCCCCCGCGCAAGCCGCCCCACCACAAAACCGTTTGTTCGCGGAAGTTAATATCAATCTCGGTGAACACATTACTCAAATTCCCCAAACCGAAAATCACGATAATACGAGTGACAACCACCGCAGCAATCGCGATCGCAATTAAACCAATATTACCCCCCAAACTGCCGAAATTAATTTGATCGCCAATGAGCAAAAAGACAATAGAATTAACGAAAAACGCTAAAAACTCCCAAAACTCCGACACAATGAGCCGGGTTCTGGGGTTCATGCCAATCCTAGAGCCAAAATTACCTAAAATTAACCCCACGGTGACCACCCCAATTACCCCAGAACCCCCTAATTCTTCGGCGATGAGATAAGTCCCATAAGCCGAAACCAAAGTCAGAGATTGTTCGACGAGGGGCAAATCAAACCGTTGCGTCAGGTAGGAAATGCCGAAACCCAGTAAACCCCCAACCCCTACACCAACGCCCACAAATACCCCAAAACGGGAAATGGTACCTGCTAACGAAAACTCCTCAATCCCCAAAGGAATCCCCACCAAAAGCAAAAACGCCACAACCGCCACACCATCATTAAACAGGCTTTCCCCTTCCATAATGGTCGTCAGTCGTTTGCTGGCCCCCAACTCGCGAAACAACGCCACCACCGAAACCGGGTCTGTGGCTGCCAAACTTGCCCCCAACAGCAAGGCAATGGGGAGAGGAAGGGGCGTAAAGGTACTCACCGCCCAAGCCACCCCCAACACGGAAATAATCACCCCCAACACGGCAAAAAGACTGACAGGAAGCCAACTTTGCTTCAAGTCCTTCCAGCGCATATTCCACGCCGCTTCAAATAACAACGGCGGCAAGAAGATTTCGAGAATCAACTCTGGGGAGAGGTTGACCAAGCGCACATCTACAAAGGCTAAACCCGAACCCACAATTACCAATAATAGGGTGTAGGGAATTGACCGAAACCAACTAAACAGCCGCGATATCGTTGCCACACTCAGGGAAACGGAAAGCACAACGAGGAATTGTTCGAGGTTGCCTTTAATGGAAACGGCACTCAGTTCTGTTGCTGCTTCTACACTCATCCACACTTACTCCGATTTGTCGATCTCTTGCCAATGATAATTGATTGGTTGTTTGTTGTTTGCTATTTGTTGTTGGTTGTTCGCTTTAATGGGGATACGAGACTGTATAGGATGGAGTAAGCCGCATCCATTGAGTCGTGTCAACCCAACCCACCTCCGATCGATTTAAAACTATGATGAACAAGGGTAAAAGACATTCGATGGCCAACGTTCCTCTCAATCGCTGATAACTGATAACTGATGACTGATGACTGAAATGACTACACCGACGAAAACGAAGTATGAAGCCGTGATTGGCTTGGAAACCCATTGTCAACTGAACACGGCAACCAAAATTTTTAGCCCGGTTTCGACGAACTTTGATAGTCCGCCGAATACGAATATTTCCCCGATTTGTTTGGGCTATCCCGGGGTGTTACCCGTTCTGAATGAAAAGGTGTTGGAGTCGGCGGTGAAGACGGGCCTCGCTTTGAACTGCCAGATTGCGCCTTATAGTAAATTTGACCGCAAACAGTATTTTTATCCCGATTTACCGAAAAATTACCAAATTTCACAGTTCGATTTGCCCATCGCCGAACACGGTTGGCTAGAAATTGAATTAGTGGATATTAAAAGCAATGAATCTCAACGCAAGAAAATCGGGATTACTCGTCTACACATGGAAGAAGATGCGGGGAAACTGGTTCACGCCGGGAGCGATCGCCTTTCGGGTTCGACCCATTCTTTGGTAGACTTCAATCGCGCCGGTGTGCCGTTACTCGAAATTGTCTCCGAACCAGATATTCGCACCGGAGAAGAAGCGGCAGAGTACGGTCGCGAGTTGCGGCGGATTGTACGCTATCTGGGCATCAGCGACGGTAATATGCAAGAAGGATCGTTGCGCTGCGATGTTAATATTTCCGTGCGTCCCGTGGGTCAAAAGGAGTTTGGCGTAAAAGTCGAAATCAAGAATATGAACTCCTTTAGTGCCATTCAAAAGGCGATTGATTACGAAATCGAACGGCAAATCAAGGCCATTGAAAAAGGCGAACCGATTTTCCAAGAAACCCGTTTGTGGGAAGAAGGGGCGCAAAAAACCATTAGCATGAGAAGTAAGGAAGGGTCGAGCGATTATCGCTACTTTCCCGAACCGGATTTGCCGCCGATTGAAGTTTCTGCTAAACAATTAGAAGAATGGCGATCGCAACTACCCGAACTTCCTGCCCAAAAGCGCGATCGCTACGAAAGCGAATACGGCCTTTCTGCTTATGATACCCGCATTCTTACCGATGATGTCGATGTCGCCCAATACTTCGAGGCCGCCGTCTCTAAAGGCGCAAACCCCAAAACCGTAGCCAATTGGGTCATGGGGGATATCGCCGCTTATGTGAATAGCGAAAAACTCAACAGCATCACTGAAGTTGCCCTCAAAGCCGAAACTTTAGCCGAGTTAATCGCCCTTATCGAAGATAAAACCATTAGCGGTAAAATCGCCAAGGAAATTCTACCCGACCTCTTAACCCAAGAAGTCAAATCCGTGCAAAAATTGGTCGAATCCAAGGGGTTAATTCAAATTTCTAACCCCGACGAACTCGACGCAATTATCGACAAAATTTTAGCCGAAAATCCCGATAAAGTCGAGCAATTCCGCAACGGCAAAACTAAGTTACAAGGCTTCTTTGTCGGTCAGGTAATGAAAGAAACCAGCGGTCGGGCTGACCCGAAATTAACGAATCAAATCCTCGGTAAAAAGTTGAAGGGTTGATTACTCTAAAATCAAGCTAGTATTTACCAGTAAGGGTGAGGATAAACCTCACCCTTTTGTAATTTTTCTAACTTTCTTCCGTTCCTAGAAACAGAAAAAAAGCACAATTAAAATGCTCAATAGACTACAACGCAAAAAGTCACTATATTTTAGAAAAATTGTCTCTTAAACTCGATTTTTTAGTCTTTATTCCTATTCATTTCTAAGGGTCTGGCTTTTTCACTTCACAATCACAATTTGTTAGCTCTCTTGCCTTTTGAATAAATTTTTCATCAAAAGTATAGAACTTCTCGCAATCTTGACTTTGTGCCAGATGAAAAGCATCGGCAAAATCCAAACCATTTTCATGCCACAATAGAGCTTGATGAATTAACATCGGGTTAGTTAAGTAAACATTGGGGAGTCCTAAAAGTTTTCGCAAGGCCGAACAAACTTGATTCGGCTTAAACTGATAAGCAAATCTCAGCACCCATTCCGTTTCTAGGATAATAGTATCGGCAATAAAAATTTCGGGGTTTTGAAAAAGTTCCAGACTTTTTTGATACTGGACTTCATCATCTTGAGTCAAAAGCCTAACTAAAATATTCGTATCAACGGCAATCATGCCATTGCTCCTGAATGCCTTGGCTAATAGCAGATTCTATCTCCTCTAAAGTTTTAGGAGAACCTTCAACCGGCAAACACCCCGCCACTTCATTTAACGTTGTAGGAGGAAAAGGCGGTTTGGGTTGAATCAGAATCCCTTTTCCCGTATCAGTCAAAATGATTTCTGTTCCCACTTCCAAGCAATAGGTCTTCCGCATTTGGGGGGGAAGAATAACCTGTCCTGTTTCGGAGATTTTGGCAATTTCCATAAGTAAATCAATGAAGATTTTTGAGTAATTCTAACAAAATTAGATATTGTCTAGAGTTGTCAGTGACTCACTCACCCAAAAACAGGACAAACATTCAGAGAGTCTTTAACACCCTCAGAAGCCGAGACGGGGCAACTTAACGTTAAAAT
>JBKHDX010000142.1:0-12939 GCA_046541115.1 Spirulinaceae cyanobacterium
TAGATAAAGTCGCCCTACAAGGGCGAGGCTTGAGACCCATTATTTTTGGTCAAAACCCGCCAACATAACAAGCGTTATGTCTGACATAACAACTGTTATGCGATCGCGTCCGCAACAGGGTAAAATCCCCACTTCACCCCGGGGAAAAGAGCGCCCCTACACGCCGATTGCCCAAAAAACTGATAACTGATGAGGCGATAACTGATAACTGACCTAAACCACCTGCTTAATTTCATCAAAGAAATCTTGAATAAACTGCAATACCGTTTTAACCGGGGGCAAAATCAACTCCGGTTTCACATTCAGATGGAAATCTACGCCATCATAAGTCGTCAATGCCGAAATCTTGCGTCCTCGTCGCCCAAACGCCGGATGCAGGTAAATATCTAAAGTTTTATTACTAGAATTAGTTAAAATGGTGTGAGTTGGGGCTTGTAAAAAAGGTTTGGCTGCTTCGGTTTGAAAAGCCGCCGCTTCTTTTCTGACAATCTTGATTTGTTCGTAAACCGATTTTAGATTGGCCAAAATACTACGAATTTGGCTGTGTTCCCTCACACCAATGGTGTCAAATTGAGCCGCTTGCAATTGTTCGAGAACCGCCATTAAATAATGCTCAGTCGCCGAAGAATCTCGAAACGGCAAAACTGCACAATAAGCTAGGGCAAAAATATGTTGATTTGTGTCGGTTTTAAAAGTTAGATAAGTGCGTCGAGAACTGACTTCTACACTGGGGGGTTGCTTGAGGGGGGGATAAACTTCCCCAATGCGCTCGTAATAAGCGGCCAAGGCTAGGTTTGCGGGGAGAGTATAGGGAGCATCAATAATAACTTGAACGGTGGGTAGAGTTTGGTTAAAAAAGCGCTTGGCCTTTTCCGGGGTGAGGCGGTAAATTTGACTGCGATCGCCCCCTGGACTAAGATCGACCCAATGACAAGCCACCCCTTCAGTTTTTAAGCCAAAACGGGGTACGCCGTAGAGTTTGGCCCCCGTCAGAGTTGCCCCAGTTAAATCCGCCCCCACCCATTCAGCTTCAATCAAACGGGCTTGGGTTAAATCCGCGTGAACTAAACTGGTATTGACCAAGTTAGCGTGACTCAAATCCGAACCAATCAAATTTGCCCCGCTTAACTTAGCATCGCTCAAATCCGCCCAACTCAAATTTGCCCCACTCAAATCCACCCAGCGCAAATTCGAGCGACGCACATCTGCCCCACTGAGATTGGAGCGATTGAGATTCGCTTGGCTTAATTCTGCGTCTCGAAGATTCACATCCCGCATATCCGTTCGACTCAAATCCGAGCCATTGAGAATGCTTTGTTCGAGAATTGCCCCTGTCATCACCGCATCTCGCAAATTAACTTCGCTTAAGTTGCTATAGCTCAAGTTAACATTGCGGAGGGTGGCTTCCCGTAAATCAGTGCCGTTGAGATTCGCCCCACTGAGATTGGCACTACTTAACTCTGCCCGGACTAACTCTGCCCGGACAATTACGGCTTCTCGTAACTCGGCTTCGGCTAAGTCAGCCCGAATTAAGTTGGCCACATTAAGAAATGCGCCAGTGAGATTAGCCCGCGACAAATTGGCCGCACTCAAGCGGGCGACATTTAACTTTGCTCGGCTCAGATTTGCGCCACTGAGATTTGCGCCACTGAGATTCGCAACGTTTAAACTTGCCCCTGATAAATCTGCCCCACTCAGGTTGATTCCCCGGAGATTCGCTTCGTTAAGGTTTACGCCGCGAAAATCGCGAACGCCTGCGGCATATTGATTTACAAGTTCTTTAACATTCATTCTGGTTTCCTTGCACTTATCTGGTTCGGCTTAATGGGCGATCTGGGTCACTCCTAGGGGCGAGATCGCATCAATTGCTTGCGCGGGGTTTCATCGCTGTGGTTGCATGGATCGTAATTCTCTATGAGTTAACTTTACAGGTTAGTGCTGTTTATGAAAGTGGGTATTGTCGGGCTAGGTTTAATTGGCGGTTCTTTGGGATTAGATTTGCGATCGCAAGGACTGTACACGATTGGGGTTTCCCGTCGCCCGCAGACTTGCGAACTTGCCCAACAGAGGGGCGCTGTCAATGTGGCCAGTGTCGATCCGGCCATTTTAGCGACTGTGGACATTATATTTATTTGTACTCCCCTTGCCGCGATCGCGCCAACGGTTCGCACCGTAATTCCTCATATCAAGGCTGACACAATTTTGACCGATGTGGGGTCAGTTAAACAGTCGATTGTGGAAACTTGTAGTCCGATGTGGCCGAATTTTATTGGCGGCCATCCGATGGCGGGGACTGCCGAACAAGGTATGGCTGCGGCGCAGTTGAATTTGTTTGCGGGTGCGCCTTATGTTCTTACTCCCACAGACCAAACCCCGCAACGGGCGATCGCTGCTGTCACTGAGATTACCCAATTGTTGAATGCTAAACTTTATACCAGCACCCCCGACCTCCACGATCGCGCGGTGGCGTTGATTTCCCATTTACCCATTTTCATAAGTGCGGGTTTGATCGACACTTGCATTAACCCGGACGAAGCGGAGGCGATCGCCTTGGCGCAAAAGCTTGCCAGTTCTGGGTTTCGCGATACCAGTCGCGTCGGCGGTGGCAATCCCGAACTCGGAGTCGCGATCGCGCAACACAACCAAGAACAACTCTTAGCCGTATTATCGCAATATCGCGATCGCCTCGATGACATTATTTACCTCATCAAAAACCAGCGTTGGCAAGAAATCGACGAACTTTTACAAGAAACCCAAGCTGCCCGTCCTCAATTTTTGAATGAATAATTTGCCATTCAAAATTATAAATATTAATCTCTAGTCCGAACTTTAAAATACAATTTAATCTCCATTAGAAAGCTATCGATTTAAAAATCCAGAATAGGTGTTAGAAGCAGCAATCAAGTTATTAGTCAAAACTCAAGCAGAGCAATCTAAAAAAAAATAGCATGGTCTTATTCCAGTTAAGAGTTATTGTTAGAAAAGTTGAGGGTGGCGTAAATTGTGGATAAGGGAATATCCAGCGTAGGGTTTTCGAGTTGCAGAATTGCGTCTAATCCTTCATAAGTTTGTAGCAACCACAAATCCCTTTCTGTTCGTCGGAAAATCTCAACCAAATACTCTTGAGAACTGACTAAAATATAAGCCTGTAAACTCGAAATCGTGCGATATTCTTGAAACTTTTTACCTCTACATTCACCGTTTAAGTTGGGATAACTTTAATGAATCGGTCGATTTACAAGAGCAAATTAGAAAACTATAAAAACTTGACTGGATATTATCCTCCTAAGATGAAAACACTATATCAAGACTATTTATAAATTTTTCAGACTGATTATGACTTCCCAACTCAAAAATATTGTTCATCAAATCGAGCGTTTAAATGATCGAGAACAGCTTGAAATTTTAAATTACTTGAAACAGCGTTTCCCAGAAGAAAATTCCCTACAAACCAATCAAACGGTAGATAATGATTATAAATTTCTACTTCAGTATCTTGCTGAAACTAAAAACATAGAATCTAGACGAACTCTACAAGAATTTCGCGGAATTGCCCCCAACTTACTAAAAGGTCAAGATGCTCAAGCTTGGGTAAGTGAAATGCGGCGCGAATCGGAATAAATGTAAGGAAATATTGAGATAAATAATTGCGTTGAAAATTATCTAGAGGAGGGTATTTAGCGGATGATTAATTTGCACAGTATTTCTGGCGATCGCATCTACAATTTTTGATGTCATCTTTAAAATATCAGTCAACACAATCAGTAGCCAATAAACTCATGAAGATTAATCTTAACCCCGAACTAGAAAATATCATTCAATCTCAATTAGAAAATCATAACTTTCAAAATCCAGAACAAGTAATAGAAATAGCACTCAAATTATTAATCAAAACTCAAGCAGAACAATCTAAAAACAATCAAAAATCTTCTAATCCTTGGGATACTTTAGAAGCCTTAGCCGGAACAGTAGAAGCCCCGGCAGATTGGTCAAGCGAACACAATCATTATTTATATGAAACTCCTAAAGATAACTCAAAAATCATGATTTAATGAAAACAGCAGATGAATTAAGGCATTTATCAAATTTATCTAATCCAGAAGATCGGGTAGATTATGGAAACTTTCTCATTACTTTTAACGTTCAATGTCGCGGGAATGCCGAGCAGGTTCTCCAAAATTGTAGAGAAGTTCTTGCATTAGTTCTACAGCAATATGAAGGAACTTGGCCGTCCGAAGAAGAATGGTTCAAAATACTGCCTCAATGGTTTATTCAACAATGTGCCGCAGAAAAAACATTAGAAGAAGATGAACAATATACGGCTAGATGGCGTACTCTTTCAAGAGAAGAACAAATACAAGAACTGGAACAAGAGCGATGGTCGGTTATGGAATGGGTCAGTTGGTTTGATTTAGATGAACCGAGATATTGGTTTTGGTGGGATGCAGTTATTGAAAATTCTAATTCTTTCTGGGTTACTCTGGAAGCAATAGATATTCCATTTCCTTATGGTTCTTTTGAATGGTTATTGAAAGCATCTGGTGCAATTCAAGTAGCAGAAATATAGACAAAAAATGGTTGACTTTGAAATGCAAGTAACTGGCATTTTCAAATTACAAGAGTATCATACAGTGTTCGTTGGTTTTGTCCTACCAAAAACTACAGCTTTTATTAGAAAATGCCAAGCCCAAATTATATTGGACGATGAATTATGCCAAACTCTCACCATTGAAGGAGAATGGTTAACTGAAAATCCTTGTCTTGAAGAAAGAGCTATCTCAACAACTGACTCTACAGATATAAGTCAAGCTTTATTATTGAAATCGCCGCCAGCATCAATACGCATACTATTTAATGGATAAAAAAATAAGAGGCATTACGCCTCTTTATCTATTGCGGATTTTCATACCTTGCTTACATGGGCAAGAAACCTAGAATATAGTCGCCTACTGATGCCGTTAACTGTTGCGTCACGGGTAAGCTATCCACTACCATTCCCGCACAAAGCAACATCATGTAGAGAATGGAATATTTAAACGTTGATTTTGCCAAAGGTAAATCTTCTGGGTTGCGGCGCAACTCGATCGCTTTGGCGATGAAAATACCGCCCAAGATAGCGGCAATACAGCCATACAACGCCCCAGAAACGCCTAAAGGATAAATCAATAGAAAGCTCACCGGAACCACAATCAGAGTGTAGATTAAAATCTGTTTGGTGGTTTCTGCTGCCCCGACAACTACGGGTAACATCGGTACATCAACCTGGGCGTAATCTTCGCGAATCATTAAGGCTAACGCCCAGAAATGGGGGGGAGTCCAGAGAAAGATTAGGGCAAATAAAAGCCAAGCTGTCCAACTTAGATCGCCCGTTACTGCTGCCCAACCGACGAGGGGAGGAATTGCGCCAGCCGCACCGCCAATAACGATATTTTGGGTGCTGTGGCGCTTGAGGACATGGGTATAAACCACCATGTAGAAGGCGATTCCCGCCATGGCCAGCAAGCCACTGAGGAGGTTGACAAAGATGACGAATACACTAAAGGATAAGATACCGAGAACTGTCGCGAACATTAACGCATGACGGGGTTGCACGCGACCCGAAGGAATCGGACGCTTGCGAGTGCGTTTCATGTCGTAGTCGATGTCTTGGTCGTAGATGCAGTTTAGGGTTTGGGCAGAGGCGGCGGCTAATGTGCCTCCGGTGAGGGTCACCAGGACAAGCAAGGGATCGACCTGACCGCGAGACGCAATCCACATCGCGGCGGCGGTGGTAATCAGCAATAAGGGTATAATGCGCGGTTTGGTGAGTTGATAATAACTTCTGATAACTTCTAAGAAATTATCGTGTTTGCGCGGAAAACTGGTTCCAACCATGAATAGAGAAATCCTATCGAAATAAATGTTCGTAACGTAAACTGTGAGAAGTTAGCCGTTAGTTAGAAAGAGCTTGGAAACGGCGATCGCGAAAGGCCAAAGCCGTAAAGACCACCAAAGTTCCGAGTAAAGCGGCTCCCATCGCTTGGTGACTCACGGTGAGAGGTTCGACTTGTAGGTGGAGTTTGAAGGTAGCCACCCCTAACAGAATTTGCAAAACCACGAATAATCCCGCCGCATTTGCCAGTTGACGCAGTTTTGGGTTAAGCGCTGGTGTGCGCCACGCCCAAACGACCAAAATAATTGTGCTGAGGGTCGCCGGGACAACACCAATTAGGTGACTGTTCATCACCGTGCAGAGTTGCGAACCGGCTAAACATTGATGTAGCGCCCATTTAGAAGCGATTAAGCCGCCAAGTAAACTTTGCAGATATACCAAGAGGGCAGCAGTCCCCCCAACCCAGGGTAAGGGATTCTTTGCGCCTGTGGCTTGATAAGGAGTCAGCAGCGTCCCCATAACCAGGAGAGTGCAGAAGAAAAATAAAGCGGTTCCGAGATGGGCGGTGACAATATCAAAACGCAGCAATTCTGTTACCGTGAGGCCGCCGAGTACTCCCTGAAATACAATGAGGCTTAAGGCAAAGACAGAAGCCCAGGGTAACCATTGGGGTAAGACGCGACGATGCCACCAGGTATCGATGACGAGGGCGATCGCGCTCAAGCCAATTAAAGCCGCATCCAGGCGGTGAAACCACTCTAGAAAGACTTGTAGGTTCATTTGTTGGGTGGGAACCAATTGACCATAACACAAGGGCCAGTCGGGGCAAGCTAAACCCGCATTCATAACGCGAGTTGCACTTCCCACTGCCATTAACAAAAAAGTCGCAACGGCAATTTTCCAAACGAGACGACGAATTCTGGTAGTCGTTTTAACCGGGTCGGGAGTTGAAGCAATCGGGCGATGAAGAACTGAATCTGCCATAAGATATGTTGCGTAATGTAAATACTGGTTAGAGTGTTTGCTCTTGGTTTCGCGCTCTTGGTTTACAAGTTCTTTTTGGCTCTCTATCTTCTACTGTAGTCAGGATATTTGATTTGAGTTCAGGCTTTAGAGATTCTTCAGATTGCGCCGAAAACGCTTTAGAAAACTTAACAAAAAAAAGTAGGTTGATTTTGATTGAGGTTTCATCGCAGATTAGATTGTTGATGCACCGGTAAACGACCTCATGGCAAAGGGTCGAGGCACTTCGAGCGCTTTTCGGATAAACTCATCCCTAACCAGTTATGACGCTGACTCCGAGACGACTACGCACTACGCGATCGCTTTCGGTGACATGACCTCAGATCGGAGCCTTTATGCTTGGGGGCAACTGATTGGGAAATTATTATTCATTGTCAGAGAAAACATAAAAGTAGAGGTTAGTGGTGGATAAAATGGAATTTTTGAAGTTTAATCCTATAAGATAGGCATCACCCACTAGCAAGATTTTTTGGGGCTGTGAACTCTTTTTTCCTTTTAAGAAGCCAGTCAAGGCGGTTTTTATCGCATTAGTGGCGAAATTACCCACACATCAAGAATCGTCCTAACACGAATTAAGTCGCCAACGGTTCTAAATCCAAAAAAGAGTGAATTAAATTTGCTATTTCTTCGGCTTGTTGCATAGTCTGTAGCGATCCTTTTAAAAGCTGTATGCGTTGGGATTGAGATGTTAATAATAGAGCTAGAGGATAATATTTTTTGTCCGAATCACTAGCGGTTTTTTCGCAGACAATTACCGCGATAATTTCAGCGAGCGAGTAGAGAGAAAATCGTTTGCTCGTAACACTATGCTTTTCAATTATTTTTAATTTCTAAATATAGATTTATTAGTATTTGTATACATACAAATGTCATCTATTGCATCTTCAACTCGACTAAATAATTCTGAATCTTTTAAATACTCTTTAAAAAATGGAATCACATATTGAGCCTTTGCATTTCCACTAATTAAGCATCTATAATTAAGTACCCATCCTCAATTGCAATATTTTTAATTTTATAAAGTAGGGTGGGCATCGCCCACCAGCAAGGGTTTTATAGTCATTCCAAGTCAAAACCAATCACCCGCCCGCAGATTAAAATCTGGGGCTAATGTGGGCAAAGTCCGCTTTCACGGACTCAAACCATTAAGTTAATGTGCGGAACTTAATTGTAATAACTATAGCTCGAATAACAGATGAAGTTAAAGTTACACAATTCATAGAGAAGTTGAAAGACAAAACCCCGGTTTTTTCAAAAAACCGGGGTTTTAGTTTGTGAATTATCGCCTCAAAATTAATTTACCGCAGCCTCAATCTCTGGGGCTTGTAACACCTCAGAAGATAACGCCACATCAGCCTCCGACTCAACCAACGTCGGAACCGATTGGCGGATTCTGGCAGTTAAAGCGGTGGTGGTTGCGTCGTAAATTTGGGTGATCATTTTGGGATAGAAACCAATGCCGATGATGGGAACCAACAGAGACGCGATAATGAAGACTTCGCGGGGTTCAGCATCGATGAGGGCTTCGTCTTCCAAGGCAGGATTTTCCTTACCGTAGAAGATTTCCCGCAACATGGACAGCAGGTAAATGGGAGTGAGAATAACACCCACAGCAGCCAGTAAGACCACAACCAGTTTGAAGGTGAAACTGTAAGCGTCACTGGTAGCCATCCCCACGAAAATCATCAACTCAGCCACAAAACCACTCATCCCCGGTAACGCCAAAGACGCGAGAGAACAAGCCGTCCACATGGCAAAGACTTTGTTCATTTTCTGCCCAATACCGCCCATTTCGTCCAGCATCAGGGTGTGGGTGCGGTCATAGGTACAGCCCACCATAAAGAATAAGCTGGCCCCGATGAGTCCGTGGGAAATCATTTGCAGTATTGCCCCACTTAAGCCCAAGTCCGTGTAAGACGCAATCCCAATGAGGACAAAGCCCATGTGAGAAATGGAGGAGTAGGCGATTTTGCGCTTGAGATTGCGTTGGGCAAAAGAGGTGAGGGCGGCGTAAATGATGTTAACAACCCCCAAGATAATGAGGACGGGGGCGAAAACGGCGTGAGCATCCGGTAACATCCCCACATTCATGCGAATCAGGGCATAACCCCCCATTTTCAACAAAATTCCAGCAAGGAGCATGTGAGCGGGGGCGGTGGCTTCCCCGTGAGCATCCGGTAGCCAGGTGTGGAGGGGGAAAATGGGGAGTTTTACGCCATAAGCAATGAGAAAGCCCCCATAGAGTAATAACTCTAGATTAATGGGGAAATCCTTGGCCGCGATCGCGCTCATGTCAAACGTTACGGTATCGCCGTAAAACGCCATCGTCAGGGCAGCAACGAGGATAAACAGCGAACCCCCGGCGGTGTAGAGAATAAACTTGGTCGCGGCGTACAGGCGCTTTTTGCCGCCCCAAATGGACAGAATGAGATACACCGGGACGAGTTCTAATTCCCACACCAAGAAGAACAACAGCATATCCTGAACGGCAAATACGGCAATTTGACCGCCGTACATAGCCAGCATCAGGAAGTAAAACAGCTTCGGCTTCAGGGTGACGGGCCAAGCGGCCATAATTGCCAGAGTGGTAATAAACCCCGTCAGGATCACCAAAGGCATCGCCAAGCCATCGACAGCCACCGACCATTTTAAATCTAGGTCTGCAATCCAGACGTAGCTTTCGACCATTTGTAAGCCCGGTTGGTTCAGGTCATAAGCGGTATAAAAAGCATAAACAATGAGGGCAAAGTCTATTAAACCGATGGTTAGGGCATACCAGCGAACGGTTTTGCCATCTTTATCAGGGATGATGGGGATTAATAAGGCTGCGGCAATTGGAAATAAGATAATTGTCGTCAACCAGGGAAATTCAGCAAAATTCATATCAAAAAATTGAAATTGCGAGGTCGAGGGTTACGAATTTAAGCGTACAGGGATTCTTCTTCAGTTGTCAGTCAACAGTCAACAGTTATCAGCACCTAAGTGGAACGTTTTTCCGATAATTTACTGGTTGTTTGTTGTTGGTTGTTTGTTGTTTGTTTTTCCTGTATTGCGGGAGGTGTTGTTCCCCAAAAAGATGTCAGAAACTTTGGCTCTTAGGATGGTCTGTCAAAATGGCTCAAAGCTTTGTCTTGAGAGACTTTCAGCGTCAAAAAGTGGATTTAAGTTTCTGGAGAGTTTTTGAGGCATTGGACAGTGACGACTGAGTTGCCCGCTTTGAGCTTTGTTGGGGCGGGGTTTCCCCGTCCAACTCAACTGTAGGCAGTGGTGGAAGCCCAAAGTGAGTGTTGGTGGGCGATGCCCACCCTACACAACTAACTTGGGGCTAACCGAGACTGGAGATCACCACAAAGCCTAAAACCGCCGCAAAGACGATGAGGGCGTAGAATTGGACGCGACCGTTTTCGAGGTACTTTAAGCCCTGACCGCTGACCACGGTAACTAGACCTGTAAAGTTTACTGCCCCGTCTACCACGCGGTAATCAATTTCGAGCATTTGACGGGCAATGCGACGCAAACCGACCACAAAGAGGCTGTAATAAATTTCGTCGAAGTACCATTTTTTGAGGGAAAATTGGTACAACGGCTTAATTTTGGACGCGATCGCGCTCGCATCAATTTTACCTCGCAGATACATCAAGGATGCGAGGGTAATGCCAATTAGGGCAATCCCCACAGAGTTACCACCCATGATTAAAAACTCGTTCAACTCGAAATGTTCTGCTGCCTCCATGACTTCGGCTAAAGTCTCCCCAGGGGCGTGAATAAACATCTCGAAGTCATTGTGCCACGGACGACCGAGTAAACCAATGGCAATCGAAGGAATCGACAAAGCCAACAACGGGAAAGTCATTGTCCAGGGCGATTCGTGGGGTTCGCTGCTGTGGTGGTGGTTGTCGTGGTCGAGTTCGGCGGGATTCATCGCACCGGGAGCGAAAGCAGGTTCGAGCATTTCTTCGCTTTCTGCATCTGTTGCGGCTTCTGCCTTGATTTTTTCGCGAATTTCTGCTTCATTGCCCCGGAATTGTCCTTCAAAGGTCATAAAGTACATTCGGAACATATAGAAAGCGGTGATCCCGGCGGTCAGCCAACCGATTAACCACAACGCCGGATTAATTTCAAAGGCAAAACCGAGAATTTCGTCTTTTGACCAGAAACCGGCAAACGGGGGGATACCAGAAATCGCCAGCGTCCCAATGAGGAAGCTAAACGAGGTCAGGGGCATATACTTTCTTAAACCGCCCATTAAGCGCATATCCTGGGCGAGTACGGGGTCGTGGCCGACCACCGCCTCCATGCCGTGAATCACCGAACCGGAACCCAAAAACAGCATCGCTTTAAAGTAAGCGTGGGTCATTAGGTGAAAAAGTCCGGCGGTATAAGCCCCGGTTCCCATGGCCATGACCATGTAACCGAGTTGAGAAATGGTCGAATAAGCCAGACCTTTTTTGATATCGTTTTGGGTAATCGCGATGGACGCACCGAGAAAGGCGGTAAATGCCCCTGTCCAGGCGATGGTATTCATAGCAATGGGGATGTTCTCGAAGACGGGATACATCCGGGCAATGAGGAACACTCCGGCGGCGACCATGGTGGCGGCGTGGATGAGGGCGGAGATGGGCGTGGGGCCTTCCATTGCGTCAGGCAGCCAGACATGAAGCGGGAACTGGGCTGATTTTGCCACAGGCCCTAAAAAGACCAAAACGGCGAATAATGCCGCTAAACCCGACCAGAGAGCGCCTGATGCGACTAATTCTTGGAGGCGATCGCCCATTACGCCAAAATCAAAACTGCCCGTGGCCCAATACAGACCCAACATCCCCAGCAATAAGCCAAAGTCCCCGACGCGGTTAGCGACAAAGGCTTTCTGACAAGCATCGGCGGCGGCTTTGCGGTCGTACCAAAAGCCAATCAGCAGGTACGAACACATCCCCACCAATTCCCAAAAAATATAAACTTGGACGAGATTAGGACTGATAACAAGGCCGAGCATCGATGAGCCAAATAAGCTCAAATAGGCATAAAAGCGAACATAACCGGGATCGTGGGCCATGTAGCCATCGGTATAGACCATGACCAAAAAGGCAACGGTGGTGACAATGACCAGCATGACTGTAGCCAAGGGATCGATGACATAACCCATCGCGAGATGAAAATCCCCGGCCGCGGCCCACTCGAAACTACGAGAAAAGGCTGGTGTTCCTTGTACTTGACTCCACAGCAGAGCAAACGCATAAGCCATTGCCCCACCCATGAGGGTAATGACAATGGCCGCGTTGATTTTTCTGAGGCTGTTGGTGAACTTGTTAAAGGAAATCAAGCCAACTCCCAACAGCATTGCGCCGACGAGGGGCAATACTGGAATTAACCAGGCGTATTGATAGAGCGGTTCCATTACCTATTCCTATCTTTATATTTCTTCATTGTTTGCAGTGTAATGTTAACAATTTTGACATATCTGTTAGTTTAAGAAAGTATTTATGCCTAGATTCCTGTCTATGTGCCTATGTCTGCGGGTAGAGCAGGGGGAAAAATTGCGGCTAAAAATCAGCCTTTCGCCTCGGTAGAGCTAAAGGCTGGAGCAATAATTATTTTGGAGTTGAAAATCGCGATCGCGTTAGGCAGAAGTCAGCATTAAGCTTCGATTCTCTAGGGTATTGAGAATCCGCCACAATTCGTCTCGGGTTTGGAAACCTTCTATACGATGGGCGATCGCGCCTTTTTCAAACAACAACAAAGTCGGTAATGTCCGCAAACGATAACCATTGACCACCTTGAAGTTTTCATCAGCATTCACGCTGACGATTTTCCAAGGATTTTGGCATTTTTGGTCAAAAGCTGTCAAGATCGGCTGAATGTGCAAGCAAGGCTTACACCAAGGGGCCCAAAAGTAAACGAGAACCGAATGCGGTGACTCCAATACCTGCTGAGAAAAATTTAGCTCGTTGACCGAAAGCACCATAATTCTATTTTGTCTATATCAGTTTGTTATTTTGGCTTTCGATCATGCTACAACCATTTGGGATCGAGTTCTAGCGCTTTTT
>JBKHDX010000143.1:0-12914 GCA_046541115.1 Spirulinaceae cyanobacterium
GTTGGTTGTTGGTTGTTGGTTATTGGTTATTGGGCGGGGAAACCCCGCCCCTACAGGCTGATTGCCTACTGCTTCAACAACTGATGACTGATGACTGATAACTGATGACTGAAAAAACCCCTTGTCCTCCCCCTCCAATACCTCTAAAATCTAAAGTCTAAACCACTCATATCTGGGTCATGAAGGAATTAAAGGGACAAGACTTTTTAGGAATTGCCAACTTCAGTGCCAATGATATTCGGGATTTGCTGAAATTGGCAGGCGACTTAAAAAGTGGCAAGACTACCATCACCTGCAACAAAATTCTCGGACTTTTATTTTATAAAGCCTCCACCCGCACCCGCGTTAGCTTTACCGTCGCCATGTATCAACTCGGCGGTCAGGTTATTGATTTGAATCCCAATGTAACCCAGGTCGGCCGCGGCGAACCGATTTGCGATACTGCCCGCGTTCTCGACCGTTATCTTGACGTTTTGGCGGTCAGGACGTTTAAACAAGAAGACCTGGAAACCTTTGCCAAATTTGCCACAATTCCGATTATTAATGCCCTCAGTGACCTAGAACACCCTTGCCAAATTTTGGCCGACTTGATGACGATTCAGGAATGCTTCGGGACGCTTTCTGGTTTGACTGTGACCTACTTAGGGGACGGTAATAATGTGGCCCATTCTCTGTTGCTCGGCTGTGCCTTGTTGGGAATTAATGTTCGTTTTGCCACGCCCCCCGGCTACGAACTCGACGACAAAATTATTGAATATGGTCGCGCAATGGCCGCCAATGGATCGGAAATCGTCTTAACTGAAGACCCAGTGGCGGCGGTCAAAGGGGCGCAAGTGGTTTATACCGATGTTTGGGCGAGTATGGGTCAAGAAAGCATGGCCGACGAACGAATGCCGATTTTCCAACCCTATCAAGTCAACGGGGCGCTGCTTAACGAAGCTGACCCGGATGCGATCGTTTTGCATTGCTTACCGGCTCATCGAGATGAAGAAATTACAGATGCGGTCATTGAAGGTAAGCAATCGCGGGTGTGGGATCAAGCTGAAAACCGAATGCACGCACAAAAGGCTTTGTTAGCGACGTTGTTGGGTTTGGTTTGATATTTGAGCCTTTTTAAAATCTACTCTCTAGACCTAAGTTTGCGATTCCCTTTTTGGGGTAGAATTTCACTCCCCTCGATTGCCCACTGCCCCTTAGAGGCTGATGACTGATTACTGATGACTGTTAACTGAAAAAGCTGCCCACTCCCTCTCAGTCCCTTAAGACTGATTCAGTAAAACCTTAAGATACTCTTGGGCGACAATTTCAGGGGTACAGTGGCGGAGGAGATAGCATCTTCCGGAACGGCCTAAGTCCCGAACTAATTGCGGTTGGTTGGCTAAATAGCGGATATAGTTGGCTAATGCAACGCGATCGCCATTGTCGAAGCATTGACCGCAACGAGCCTCGTCTAGCAAGTCTCGTAAATAGGAATGAGGCTCGCAAATGGCGGCCACGGGTCGGGCTGCGGCTAAAATGCCATATAGCTTACTGGGGGCAACTAAACCCTCTAAACCGGGGCTAATACTCACCAAGGACAAGTCGCAAGCGGTGAGGGAGTAGGGGAGAACTTCTTTGTCTTGATAGGGTAAAAACAAACAGTTGTTGAGTTGATGCTCTTGGACGTAATCGATACAGCCTTGCAGTTTTGCGCCGTGACCGATAAAAACAAACTGAATCGGGTCATTTTTGAGTTCGAGGGCGGCCGCGAGAATGGTCTCCATGTCGTGACAGCGACCGAGATTGCCTGAATAAAGAACGGTAAAGCGATCGCTCAGGTTGTATTTTTGAGCAAACCAGTTTTTTTGTTTGTCGATGGGTTTGATCGCTACGGGGTTTGACCAACTGGGAATGGCGACAATTTTATCCGCGATCGCGGGATTTTTGAGCATCACTCGTTCTTTCATGGTCGAACTCAGCACAATAATACTTTGAGCGTGTTTCCAGGTTATACGATTGCACCAATCCCAGAAGCGAGCCAGGATGTGATCTTTAGGGACAACTTGCAACTCCACCGCTACATCGGGATACAAATCGTATAAAACACACACATAAGACAACCCAAAACACAAATTCGCTAAATATCCTAAAAACGGTAAATAGGGGGGTTCTGTGGTGAGTAAAAGGGTGTCTTGGCGGCGAGCAACTTTGAGGAGGTGAAGGGCGGTTCGCACGCAAAAAATTAAACCATTAATCGTGCGGCCGCGAATGCGTTTGGGTAAAAAACGGGACGACCGCGACCGTTGAATAATGGTTTCTTCGGCAATTTCATATTGGGGGGCTGACTCTTTTTGGAAGGCATAACCCGGTTGAGCCGTAAAGATTTTAATGCGGAGTCCTTGCTGACTTAGTTGGGCGGCTAATTCCGCAATCAGTTGACCGGTTGCTGCATAATCTGGGGGGAAAAACTGCGTAGCTATTAACAAGTTTTGACGACTTTGTAAAGGGACAGAAGTCGCAGAAGAAACAGCAGAATTTCGAGAGCGTTTAAAAGGAATAAACAAAAACTTAGGTAGATGTTTTTCAATCATGCCCAACTTTGCCTTGAGAATAATATTTGAAAATGAGCGTGCATTGTCAGGGCCAATTTTAAGAGTTAGGCGAGGGAACTAATCTCGTTGAAGTTATTGACTAAAGCCATAACTTATGCCTGTAAAAGTTATCTTAAAAAATACTCGCAAAAATTGGGCATTGAATCAATTAAATTGAGCTAAGTTCCCTGACTTTAGCCCGAAAGATAGGGTGTGAAGAAGGATGAGCAATGAAGCTAACTCGTATTAACTTGCTCAAATTATACGCAAAGGGTAGAAAAACGAATGGACTTTCACAGGTTACCCCATTCTAAGCCAGGAATGCTCACTTCTGGAATTGCGATCGCAATTTGCCAGATTACCGTAAAATCACTGAAACTGTCCCCAAAGAACGGATATCATAATTCATTCTTTCTGGCAAGTCTGGGGAAAGTTAGCGATAAAATCATCAAGGGTTTTCTGTATTTATACGCGGCTAAGGGGTGTTTTGTAAAAGTTGTGTAAAGTTTTTGCCCTGTTTTAAATTGTTGATTTTTTTGTGCTGAAAGTTTATTGGGATAGTCGCGATCGCAAAGTTTTAGCGATCGCTTGATTGCCGGATACACTCAAGTGAACGCTATCGCGAAAATAAGTTTTAACAGTGGTTGCAGGTAATGACAACCATAAGTTTTGCAGATCGACCACTGGAACTTGTTGGCGATTGAGCAGGGCAAAAAATTCGGCTTTATACAAGGGATTGGGGTTGGGAGAAAACACATCAACCCAGTTGGGAGTATAAAGAACATAAACCGGGAGAGACTCGCGACGAGCTAAAGTAATAATTTCAGTCAAATTTGCCATATTTTCCTGAAATTGCGCTTCTAAATCCGAAGTTGTCGGAATTTCCCTCGACGAATTCCACCCAAATCGCCGTTGTACCCTCGGCATTAAATAACGCTGCCATAACTCCTGAGTTGCCAATAAAGGCAAGCGATTGGGATAGTTGGGGTCGCGACCCACGCGATCGCCCGTACTGGTGGGCTGCACCAAATCATGAGTCCCGATTTGTAAAACCAAGATATCGCTTTCAAAAAAGCCAAATTTGCGTAAATATCCCAATTGATTGCCAATACCCCACGATCCCGCCGAAGCATTCAAAACTTCAACGGTGGGATGATCGGAAGCCAGTTTTGTTTCGAGTAACTCGCTTATGGTTTGGGATTGGTCAATGGGAGTGCCACCATTCAGCACCGAATCCCCCACCATCAAGACTCTGAAGGTAGCTTGAGGTTTCGGCAGGGTTACAAAATCAGACCGTTGGGAATATTGATTGTATTGCAGTTTTTTTCCCAAGCGGCGGCGGTTTTGATTCGGTTGGAAGCGATACCCGGTTTGCGAGTCTGCCATGCTCAAAACGGGATAGCCTAAGCCCAAACCGAGACGCAAACCGCTTTCGAGCAAAATAAAAGCGAGGACAACCCCGACTAAAAGCCAAGAAAAACGTTTTTTAATGGTCATGAAGCGGGTAAACGGGGGTTCAAACTGGCCCCTGTACGTCCGGTAAACACCCACAATACCGCCCGACTGCCATCGCGAGCAACTCGCCACCAAGACTCTGATTTTTGACCCGACGGAATCGCTACAGGGGTAAAAATAATGCCTTGGCTGCCTAAAACCACCGTCGCGATCGCGCTGGCTCGTCTCATGTGAAAATCAGAAGTCAGCAGATAAACATGGCGGATGTTGCGTTGTTTGAGATCGCTAACCAAGGTAGTAAAGTTCGTCACCGTATCAACAGCCCGATCGTCGAGGTGCAAGCGATGAGGTGAAACCCCCGCAGAGGTAAAAATCAGCCGCGATTTGGCTTCTGGCATTCCCGAAGACACCCAAATCGGCAAATCTTCGCGAGATTGGGCAAAGGCGGCGGTAAAAGGTTCTCGTTCAAAGTCTCCCCCCAGCATTAAAATGGCTTGGGGTTGCGGGGCAATTTGGCGAGTCTGAGCAATCTTTATGCCTACAAAACCACTAATTCCTGCAATTAAGAGAGCGATCGCACTGCCACTGAATGCTAATATTTGCCGTTTAGAAAAACGCATTTTCATTTGCAACCTTCGACACCAATTGCATATTCAAAACTATCCTTATATTCAACTTTAGCAAAACGCGGATCGGCCCAATCGCCATAGGTACAAAATCGCGGATTTTTAAAGCCATGTTCGGCAAAAGCGGCTTGTAAAGAAGGACGATCCCACATCCATTGATGGCGGTGATTTGCCAGGGCTTCTCGGAGTCGGTCTTTCCAAGTTTTGCGCGATCGCGAATGGCCAATTCCTGAAGCTGTCATAAAGTTAATGGCAGCTTGGGACGCGATCGCATCATTTTGACGCTGTTGCCAATAGGACTGAATATACTGTTCGAGATCGGGAACCACAGCCCGGAAAATTCCCCCCGGTTTGAGATAGGAATAAATGTTATCCAGAGCAATATGAAAATCCGTCAAACTCAGATGCTCTAAAACATGGGCTGCATAGACTAAATCGCAGCTTTCCGGTTGAATATCTAAACCTTTAACAATGTTGCCGTAATAAGCGGTATCTGACCAATCTGGAAAAGAAAGTTTTTGGGCGACTATTTTACCAATTCCGGGTAGTTTGCTTAATCTCAAACTTAAAGAAGCGTCATAATTTTGCCAATCGGGAGCCACCACTAAACCGCAACCAATATGCAAGCAAATATTATCCTGAGCGACGGCATGAGACATTTTAGATTTCCTGTTAAATTAGCGGACGGAGCCAATATAAAAAACTGTACTGTTAATGGTGTTTTGGAGTACCGGAAATGGCGAAAATAAGCGTTGTTCGATCTTAATTTTTTCTCGTAGAGTTGCTTCTAAGTCTCGATAATCAAAGCCCTTATGACTGCGAATGGGTACATCTTGGTTATGGGACGAGGGAAAGGTTTTCGTTTGCCATAAAATCGCCGCCGAAAAGAGTTCTTTGGGGGTGTAAGGTTCGTAACCGTAACGGCTTTTTAAGTTCGCTAAATAACGCCCTATTTGTTTAAATAATAAAGACGGGCCGACTTCAATGGGAATCGAAATAATAACTTTGGCTTGGGGTTGACAATAAGGCAAAACTGTGTCTAATATTTTAGCAGGATTGTTAACGTGTTCTAGGGTTTCTGTACAAAGAAATAAATCGCAACTATTGAGGGGAATTAAGTTAGGCATTGCCGCCGGTTGACAGAATTTAAAATCAGAATCCCCGGCAAAAATATCAAGACAAGCGGTTATCATTTGGGGAGCAAGATCGACCCCAAACCCTGCTTGAATTAAGCCGCGATCGCGAGCTACTTTCAATAATAAACCATCGCCGCAACCATAATCTAAAACCTTGTGGTAGGGGGGATTATCTAATAGTTTTAAAACGCGATTAAACCGAGATTGATGGGCTAAACGGGTTAAACTCGAACCCTGTTGTAAAAGGCGTTGAGAGTAAGACATTTTGGCTCTAAAAAAGATAATGTTAAGGTGATTTCAAAAGAGTTGTCGCTTCTGGGGGTAAGGGTCGATCCTCGATAATGGTTTGATATAAAGGGATTAAGCGTTTGGCGATCGCGTCCCACACAAAACGCTCTTGTACCAATTTTCGGCCATTTTTGCCGTATTGCGATCGCAACTCCGGAGACTGGAGTAACTGCGCGATCGCGTCCCCAAACGCCTGGATTGTCCCTTCTACCACCAATCCCGCATCAGCTTGGACGATCTCCGGTGCAATCTGAATCTCTGGGGTGATCGCGACTGGAGTCCCCGCAGCCAAAGCTTCAGCCACCGCGATCGCGAAGTTTTCTGCATACGACGGTAACACAAAAACATCGCTACCCTGCAATACTAAATCTTTGGTTTCTCCAGTAATAAAGCCAATAAACCGACAATTGTTTTCTAAATCTAAATCCTGAATTTGCTGTTTAATTTGATGAATATAAGCCGTTTCCCCCGTCCCCGCAATTAATAAATAAAAGTCGCGATCGGCTTTCATTTGATATAACGCTTGTAATAAAAGTTCTAAGCGTTTTTTATAATGCAACCGAGATAAAAATAATAAAATTGGCAACTCTGGATTGAGATTGTATTCATAACAAAGCTTCTTTTTCGCATTGGGAATTATCTCCGGTAGATTAACCCCCAAGGGTAAAGTAATGGTTGAAGTCTGAATACCAAACTTGCGAACATCTTGAACTTCTCCGAGGGAAGTACAGTGAATTGCGGCAGCCTTATTTAAGTTTTTTCGTTCTAGTAACGTCCCATAAAGCTGTTTTTTCCGTTGACTTTGTGCTAAAGCCCAAGGAGAAAGTTGTCCCATGGTTCGCACCGTATAAGGAACATTAAACCACCGGGCGATCGCGCCAGCACAACTCGAACTATAAGAAAATAAATAATGATTATCTAAAATGTCATAATTGCGGACATTTTCCCACAACCACTGGGTTAAACTGGGGGAAAACAAAAAACCGCGATCGCGTCCTAATTCCACATCAAAACGGGGAAAAAAACGCACTGGAACCCCGCGATAAGTCGTCAACTTTTGTAGCGGGACTTCTAACAATTCAGAACCATTATCATTAGTTGTTACAATTTCTACGGTAATGCCTTGTTTGCGTAACGCTTTTGTTAAATTTATCGCTACTTCTGTCGGGCCACCGCGTACCGAGGCCAGGGAAGGAATGACTTGTAATACTTTAAACGTCATAAAACCAAAGCTTAGGATTCAAGACAGCGTTGAGATAAATGAGCATTATTAAAAATTTGAGTGAGCGTTTCTTGGTAACTGGCAAAACCATAAATTGAAATAACTTTTTCCCGCAACGCTTGAGGATTATAAACAAGTTGATTCGGATGAACTTTCTTTAAAACTTGTATTAAACAATCGGCGATATCCTCCCCATTATTCGGATTCACTAAAACCCCTAATTCCCCGTGACAAAGTGCATCAACCGCTCCATCGCGATCGCCCCCTAACACGGGCTTACCACAAGCGAGGGCTTCGAGATAAACAATACCAAAACCCTCCCCTAAAGATGGCATCGCAAAAACATCACATAAATTATAATAATCGACCAACTCCGCATCATTCACAAAACCCGCCAAAGTCACATAAGGTTTAACATCTAATTGTTCAATTAAACGCTCAATCCGGGGGCGATCGTTCCCTTCTCCCACTAAAATATAATGAACATTATCTAAATAATGGCGAATTTTCAATAAAGCTTGAATAATGCGGTCGTAGCCCTTATATTGTTCGGTACTATCGAGACGAGCCACCGTTAAAATAATAAGTTGATCCGCCTTTAAATTGTAGCGATGTAGCAAATGGTGGGGCTTAGGAGCAATTTTAAACCGCTTTTCATCAAATGTATTCGGCAAAATTGTCACCTTCGCAGGATCGAGATTTTGTTCCTTGAGCAAGCGATCGCGGGTATAGCCACTGACTGCTAAAATGCGATCGGCAGAATGTAGCGCTTGTTGTAAATTCGGTCGCTGAATATTCCACGCTTCTACCCCATGGGCCACCGTCCAATAAGGAATCCCCCGCAACCGTTTCAACCAATAAGCTGCCAGGGTAAAATTGAGATGAGTTGCTATGATTAAATCCGGTTGTGCCAGCCAACCCTGACTTAAAATATTTAACGCAAACGCCGGAGTCCGTAAGGCTAAATCCCACTGTCCCGAACAATGAAACTGCGTGAAGGGCGATCGCGGAAAATGAGGATCGGCCTGGCGATCGTGTTTAATAAAAACATCATAGCGCCACTGGGGAAAAGCCGCTTGAATTGCTTGCAGAAAAAAAGCTGAATAAACTTGAATTCCACCTTTAAATTCAAAAATATTAGGCAGCCAAAGATGAATACTTGGTGTCGTCGAAGTTACTTTCATAGATAGGGGCGACCGAGAATGCAAAACAAGTCGCGAGTCGGGCATTGTTAACGCGCCTTTAAGCCATTAACCCAGCAGGATTGAGATTGCTTTGTTTTAATATCTTATCAAGAGCGCGATCTCAAACTTCAACCCTCAATCGGCGGCAACTCCAAAGGAATCGGCCCCATCACGCCTTTGCGAAAATCATTTAACAGTAACACGGCCACTCGTTCTAAATCTCCCCCATAGCGGGCTTCGGCTAAATTGTATATATATTCTTCCCCGGTTAGCAAAGCCAAATCGAGGCCATAGCGAGACAAAACACCACCATAACCCAAATCGCCCAACAAATCGACAAAAGCCGCCGCAATAAGCTGATTCTCATAAGCCGCGCTGCCAATATCTTCACAAATCGCCAATTTCACCGCGTCGTCTTGATTTTCCAAGCGCCAAGGAATTACCCCCGGTGCGTCTAGTAGCTCAATTTCGTCCGAAATCCGCACCCAATGTAACTGACGGGTCACCCCCGCCCGACGCTCGCTTTTGACCGCATTACGCCCCACCAAACGGTTAATCAGCGCCGATTTACCCACATTCGGAAACCCAATCGCCACCGCCCGCACCGGTCGCGGTTTCATTCCTCTGGCGATGCGACGCTTATTACTCTCCACTCCTGCCCCTTGGGCCGCCTTCACAATTGCCCGCACCCCTTTTCCTTTTTTCGCATTCGTGAAATAAGGAATATCGTCTTGCAGTCGCAACCAATCCCCCCAAGCTTGGCCAATTTCCTTGGGAATCATATCCATGCGATTCATCACCAAAATACGGGGTTTATCTTGAATCCAATTTTTTACGTCAGGATGGTGGGAAGCCAGGGGAATCCTCGCATCCCGCACTTCGAGGACAACATCAACGCGCTTGAGTTGTTCTTTGAGTTGTTTTTCGGCTTTGGCAATGTGGCCGGGATACCACTGAATTAAGGGAGGAGTCATTTTAGGGTTGTTGGTTATTGGTTATTGGTTGTTGGTTGTTGGTTGTTGGTTGTTGGTTTTTCTCTAAATCCCTCAATTGGTTATTGGTCAGTCGTAACAAGTTAAAGCAACAACCACAATGTCAAGAATGCTCTTAAACCTTTGTAGGGGCAAGGTTTCCTTGCCCAATCTTATCTTTGAATACAGCAGTTTGAGGCGGCGGTAACAACAAAATTGACGGGATAAATGGGTGAGGATTGGACGGGGAAACCCCGCCCCTACGCAGGACTTGACAACAGGCCCAAACCCTTAACTTGTCACGGTTTGTCATTGGTAATTAGTAATTGGTAATTGGTAATTGGTTATTGGTTATTAGGCTTGATGAGCAGCCAAGGCGATCGCGAGGGGAAAAATACGGTATTCTTGGGTTTGAATGCGCTGGTGTAGGGTTTCAACCGTATCATCGTCCATTACCGGAACTACTGCTTGCATGACAATGGGGCCGCTATCCACCGCTAAATGGGCAAAATGGACGGTACAGCCCGTTACCTTCACTCTTGCCGCCAAAGCTTGCTCGACAGCGCGAATACCGGGGAAACTGGGGAGTAAACTGGGATGAATATTGAGGACGCGATCGCGATACGCATCCAGCAACACCGAAGTTACAATTCGCATCCACCCCGCCATAATTACCCAATCTACTTGATGTTGGCGTAGGGTTTCCACAATTGCCAGATCGAGGTCTTCCCGGCGCTTGTAGAGGCGATGATCGAGTAAAATAGCTTTCACCCCCAAACGGCGGGCCCGTTCGATGACGGCGGCGTTAGGGTTGTTGTAGATAACAATGGTAATAGTGGCGTTGAGTTTGCCGTCAGCAATGGCTTGGGCGATCGCCTCGAAGTTACTACCACTCCCCGACGCAAGAATGCCCAAGCGAATCGGGGTTTTGAGGGGGAGGCGATCGTAGCTAATATCCGGTGAAATTAAAGCAAAGCTCATAAGACGGGCATTGAAAATTAAGCAAGCTTTATTTTACCGTTGACGGGAAATCTCGCGATCGCTCAATCTAAAAAAGGTGGCGCGATCGCCACTTTAAAAGTAAGATCGCGCTTGAATTTCAATACTATTACTGGGTAAACTCAGCAAAAAAAGCAGGATAAACAAAAGCAAACGCCGTAGAACTTGGAATCAATGTTCCATCTAATTCTTCCACCACAACAGTCTGCAAATCCTCATCCCAACGCACCCGAATTTGGCGATTATTAAAATCTACAATCTGAGTATCAACTGCTTGTAATTCTTGATGGAGAAACTGAAGACTCTCCCCCGAAAAACGATTGTTTGGTGTTTGACCATCCGACTCCCAAATATAGCTAACAATGGCTTTAGGGTGCAGTGTTCGTTCCTCTTGATTGCGAACTGGAAATACTAGCTCCTCGTTAGTATCATAATTCCCGTAGGGATAACTTTGATAATCGCGGTCATAACCTGTTTTCGTCGAAAGAATTTTACTATTAGGATGTTCGGCTAACCAATCACCAAGGCGAGTTTTAACCCCAGGTAAACGTTCAAGAGATTGGTTAACTTTAGGGCCTACTACACCCAACGCCCAAGGCTGTGAGTACAGAGTATCATCGGCGCGATCGTACATCACCAAACAGCATTTTTATTGCGTTATTCATGATAAATTTTTGATGTTTTTTCCCAGAGTTTGAGACAATTGACCTTAAATATCTTGATATTCAGGAATTTTTCTCAAAATCGTGACCTCAAAAGGTTGCAATGTATCGGGTAATTCTATAACTTTTCCCATCTCCCAAACATTAGATAAGAGAACTTCCCAGTTTCTTATCGCTATAATTTCATCCATTTCTAAAGGCTTTTCATAAGAAAAGTTGATAATCACTAAAACCAATTCTTCGATAGTTTCTCGAATATAAGCTAAATGTTCAAAAGGATAATGAATTAGGGTTTTCCAACTACCATGAGTTAAAGCCTTACTATTTTTGCGGATTTTTAATAACGCGCGATAAAAATTGAGAATTGAATAAGGTTCGGCTAACTCTTTCTCCACATTGACATTAGGATAATTTTGATGAACAGGAAGCCAAGGTTCGACATCTTTCCCAAAGCTAAACCCGGCTTGGGCTGTTGCATCCCACTGCATCGGTGTACGGCCCCCATCGCGAACTTCAATTAAGTTTTCATCCTGACTTGTGTCTATTGCTTTATCCTTCAATTTATCGGGTGGAATTTCAGTATTATTCACCATCCCAAGTTCTTCACCGTAATATAAAATTGGAGTCCCACGAACTGTTAATAAAATCGTCGCTGCGGCTTTGGCAATTCCAACCGGATTGGTACAAAGACTACACTCAATCCACCGGGATAAATGCCTTGGTAAATCGTGATTGTTGAGAAAATAAGCAGGCGAATGACGGGCTGGTGTGACGGTTTCTTTTTTTTGAATTTCCCTTTGAATATAGCCCGGATACCAAGGACTAAAAGCAAATTCAAAGGTGAGGGGTAAATGCAGTTCATTATGATGCACGCCATAGAAAAGATTGGAGTCAAATAACTGGCTATCAATAAAGGTTTCGCCAATCAAAACTCGATTATCATAACTATCTGTGATTTCTCTAATTTCTTGAATAATGCAATGATTTTCTGGTAGATTTTTATTATACAGTTGATAATGATTGTTGTAATCGTTTTTATCAGTTGCGCCAAATTTTTGCGGATTATCGCGGCAGTATTTATCTTTGCTATAAACACTGGAAGCGTCCAAACGAAAGCCGTCAACGCCTTTATCTAGCCAAAAGCGAATCATTTTATAAATGGCTTGTCTGACTTCTTGATTTTGCCAATTAAGATCGGGTTGATTTTTATCAAAACTGTGATAATAATATTGTTTTCGGTTCGGGTCAAATGTCCAACCCGTTCCGCCAAAATAAGACAACCAATTATTGGGAACACCACCATCGGGGGCTGGGTCTTGCCATAAGTACCAATCACTTTTCCCATTGTCACGACTAGCCTGTGACTCCTGAAACCATTTATGCTGATTTGAAGTATGGTTAATCACCAAATCCATGATGATTTTGATCTGACGGTGATGGGCTTCTGCGAGCAACTTTTCAAAATCGGCTAACGTCCCAAAAATCGGACAAATATCGTAATAATCACTAACATCATAGCCATTATCAACCATAGGCGATTTGTGAATGGGTGATAACCAAATTGCATCAATGCCTAAAGAAGTTGTGCTATCAGGATTACCATCATTGAGATAGTCGAGACGCTTGATAATTCCTTTTAAATCTCCAATGCCATCTCCGTTGCCATCAGCAAAGGTAAGGGGATAAATTTGGTAAATGACTTCATGTTTCCACCAGCAATCGTTTCTGAAAGTCATAGAAAATTGAGTTGTGTTATTTTGGCGAATAGTCTGTGATTCTAATTTAGGCAATAATGCAATTA
>JBKHDX010000144.1:0-12901 GCA_046541115.1 Spirulinaceae cyanobacterium
ACCTCTCTAAGGTTTCAATCCCTAATAGGGATTATAGGTAATTGCGACTCGCTCCACTATTCCAGCGTGGTTTCATGCCGGAGTTGGGTTTCAATCCCTAATAGGGATTATAGGTAATTGCGACATATCTGCTCAATCGAAGGTTGAAGGTGAGCCGAAAGGTTTCAATCCCTAATAGGGATTATAGGTAATTGCGACGTTAAGCTACTATTGCTTACATCTTGAATAAATACGTTGTTTCAATCCCTAATAGGGATTATAGGTAATTGCGACCCATTTTACCAACCCTAGTGAATTTAGGGAAGTAATTGTTTCAATCCCTAATAGGGATTATAGGTAATTGCGACGGCGGTGGGAGTTCGTTACACGACGCGCAAGGGGTTTCAATCCCTAATAGGGATTATAGGTAATTGCGACCGCAGGCATTTGAAACCCAGACAATATGTAGTTTTCAAGGTTCGATTGCGCCGATGCCCTATTATGGATCGAAAACTCCCTTGTTGTCAAGCCCCAAAATCGCTGAAACCCGCATGAAATAAGGTGCGCCCCTGGTTGGGAAACGCGATCGCCCTCAAACCCAGATATCATCAGCATTACACCCTCTCATTCAACATCATGCAAAATCCACACCCACCCATCGGCGCAAAATCCATGTTTGAAGTTACTCCTCTGCATTCTGAAAATGACTCCCAACGCTTGGGTGAAATTCTCTGTCAGTGTTTCAACTTTGCGCGGGAAAAAGTACCGGCTTATCTAGAAGGAATTGGGATAGAGAATTTTCGGGTTGTGCGCTCAAATCAAGGTGTTTTAGGCGGTTTGGCGATTTATAATATGGCGCAATATTTCGGCGGTAAGGCGATTCCTACAGGGGGAGTTGCGGCGGTGGGGATTGCGCCAGAATATCGCGGCCAGGGGGCAGCAAAGGTGTTGTTACGGGCGATCCTACAGGAATTATACGCCAAAAATGTGCCGCTTTCTACCCTGTATCCGGCGACGCAGCGTTTGTATCGGGCTGTGGGTTACGAACAAGCGGGAATGCGCTGTTTGTGGCAAATTCCTTTGGCGGATTTGGCGTTGCGCGATCGCATCTGCTCAGTATATTATCTCGAAAAGCCGGATATTTTTAAGCTAAACAAGATTTACCAGCAGTTAGCCCCTCGTTTCGATGGCTATCTCCACCGTCATTTGTTTCTTTGGGCGAGAATATTACACGAAGAAGCCCCGTTTTATGCTTATGAATTGCGAGAGGGCGAGATTCCCGTTGGTTATATTATCTATCAGCAAGACCGTTCTGAGGCGGGATTGACCCTGCAAATTCGCGATTGGGTAGCTTTGACTCCTGGGGCTTTACAAACCCTCTGGACGCTAATTTCTGACTATCGCTCCCAAGTAGATTATTGTCGTTGGTATGGTGGCACAATTGAGCCGCGTTTGTTGTGTCTTCCGGAACAAACCGCAGAAATTCGCGAAAGCGATACTTGGTTTTTGCGGGTGGTGAATGTCCCCCAGGCTTTGATGTTGCGGGGTTATCCTGACGGGATAGAAGGGGAGTTATATTTTGAAGTGCAGGATGATGTGATTCCTCAAAATGAAGGGAAATGGGTGTTGCGATTGTCTCAGGGAACAGCAACGGTTGAAAAGAGCGATCGCGCTGACCTTAGCTTTAATTCTAGAGGTATGGCGGCGTTATACGCGGGTTTATATTCGGCGCAACAGTTGGCTGCGACGGGCTTGATTGCGGGGACAGAAAAGGCGATTCAGTGGGCCAATACTTTATTTCGCGCCAATTGTCCAAATATGCCAGATTTCTTTTAAGGAAAAATTCAGCCCAATTAACTAATAACAAATAACAAATCCTCAGTACCCTAGTAGCTAGGAAGCATCGATATTATGAATCTATGACTGAAATCTCTCCAATTTCCTCTCAAACGCCTGTTTCTTGGCTATACAGCTTGTGGAAATTTTCGCGACCCCATACTATCATCGGGACGAGTTTAAGCGTGTTGGCGCTGTTTTTACTCGCGATCGCGGCCACGGGTTATCCTGTTAATTTAGTGAGTCTGGGCTATTTTCTAGGGGCTTGGATAGCTTGTTTGTGCGGTAATGTGTACATTGTGGGGCTGAATCAACTCGAAGATATTGCCATCGATACGGTAAATAAGCCCGATTTACCCCTGGCTGCAAAAGAGTTTACTTTGTTTCAAGGTCGCTGGATTGTCGGCGTTACGGGGGTTTTGGCGTTGGCTATTGCGGGATGGTTGGGGAGTTGGTTGCTGCTGATGGTTGCAGTGAGTTTAATCATTGGGACGGCTTATTCCCTTCCTCCGATTCGCTTGAAACGCTTTCCTTTCTTAGCGGCGTTGTGTATTTTTACGGTACGGGGCGTTGTTGTGAATCTGGGCTTATTTTTGCATTTTAGCGCTCAGTTTGGCGGAGAAATGCGGATAAATGCGCCAGTTTGGGCGTTGACTGCGTTTGTGGTTGTGTTTACCGTTGCGATCGCGATTTTTAAAGATGTTCCCGATACCGATGGCGATCGCCAATATAACATTACAACTTTTACAATTTTACTGGGTAAATCGACGATTTTTCAGATTGCCAGAGTTATTATTACCCTGTGCTATCTGGGGATGATTTTGGCTGGATTGGTAAGGTTACCAGGAATAAATCCGGTGTTGATGGTTGCGAGTCATTTGCTATTGTTGGGGTTATTGTGGTGGCGATCGCAAAACGTAAATTTAGAGGTTAAAACCGAAATTGCCAGTTTCTATCAATTTATTTGGAAACTGTTTTTTCTGGAATACCTCGTCTTTCCGGTGATTTGTTTAGTAGCCTGATTTTTAGAGGAAGACTGGATTATGAATAGAATTTTAGCCGGAACCAGCGCGATCGCGTTAACCATTTTAGTGTTAAGTTGTTCTAAATCCGCCACATCTTCTACCCCGGTTTCTGAAACTTCTCCCCCTGAAACCGTAACCGCAGAAGTGACAGAAAATCCCGCAACCCAACCCCCAAAAGCGACAGACAATTCTGTTGTTTCTCCGACTGAAAACACCGTCGCACAAGCCCCTAATTCTGTAGATTGCAATAACGCTCAAACCCAAGCCGATATGAATTATTGTGCGGCTTTGGATGCACAAGAAGCGGATGATAAACTCAACGAAGTTTACCAAGAATTACGCGCAGCCATTACCAATGAAACCCAGGAAAAACGCTTAATTGCAGCGCAACAAGCTTGGATTCCTTTTCGCGATTCTGACTGCGAATTTTACCAACGTCGCTATGACGGAGGAAGTATTATGCCTCTAATGTATTCTGCTTGTATTGCCGATCGTACCCGACAACGGACGAAAGAGCTAGAAATATATTTAGACGAGGCACAAATGTAATAATTGTTGTTGGTTGTTGGTTGTTTGTTAGTAGGGTAGTTTTTATTAGTAGGGTGGGCATCGCCCACCATCTCTAAGTTTGAGCTTATTCTTGAATCGCCCTCACCCCAAACCCCTCTCCCACAGGGAGAGGGGCTGTTGGTTTCTATTTAGAGTCCGTGAAAACAGACTTTATAATGTTAGCCGGTGGATTTCAATCCGAGGGCGGGTTAGCATCTCTATATCCTGCACCGAATTAGGTATCAAGCCCTAGATTTTTAATCCGAAAACGGGTTAACGAGATAGACGACATCTCTATATCTGCGGGTGGTTTTTAATAGAAACTAAGACAAATGTATCGCTAACCAAATGCAGGGAGGATTGACGCTGGTGGCTGCGACGCGATGCTTTTGATGGGGGGGAATAAACAAATAATCCCCCACAGACAAGGAAACCGCGACCCCTGTCTCAAACGCTAACTCTGCTTGTCCCTGCAACAAAATCACCCATTCCGCCGTTTCTTGGTCGAGCCATTCGACCGGGGGTGTAGATTGTCCCGTGGAAATAATACGCTCGATAAAAACGCGATCGCGTTTCAATAATACCTCAAACAACTCTTGCTGAGGCAAACTTTGGGGTAACGCTAAGATATTGCTAACCTTTGCCATCTGACTTCCTCACTTCCCCTCAAAATAATTATGACGAAATCCGCTTCTCCCCCACCCTTAAGTTTTCCCGACTCTACTGAGTTAGTCGGTTTGGTTTTTGAGCTTTCCTTAAACGCAGAAACGCAACTATTCCTTAACTATGCCACGGGACTTCATGCTTGGTTTCTCGACCAAGTGCGATCGCAAAACCCCCAACTATCACAATACCTCCACGATGGGCAATCGGAAAAGCCCTTTACCCTTTCTCGTCTCGACGGCAAAATTGACCCCGTGGGGAAACGCATCCAACTCTACAGCCAAGAAACCTATCGCTGGCATATTAGCGTCTTATCGCAACCGACAGCCCAATGGCTCAAGACTTGGCTGCAAAACCCACCCCCTACCATTAATTTACGGGGTGTAACCTTTAATATCGATAATATCGCGATCGCGCACCCCCCCACTACCTACAACCAACTTCTCGCAATCTCCCCCAAATCCAAAATTGCCCTGAGTTTCCTCTCTCCCACCAGTTTCCGCAGCAAAGGTCATCACCTCCCCCTCCCCATCCCCAACAACCTCTTTCACAGCTATTTGCGACGCTGGAATAACTTTTCTAACCATCCCGTAGACCAAAACGACTTTCTCGACTGGATTGACGAAAACACCCTCATTTTGCGTCACCGTCTCGAAACCGCCAAAGTCCCCGCCGGAAAACGCGGCTCGGTTACGGGCTTTCTCGGAGCAATTGAACTCAGTTTAGCCGCCAATGCTTCCCAAAACCCCGAATTTCATCAACTCTTTTTCAGTCTCGCTCATCTTGCCCCCTACTGCGGCACAGGCCACAAAACCCCCTTTGGCCTCGGTCAAACTCGCCTCGGTTGGCAACAAGAAATCCCCCAAATTGAAACCCTGATTGCCACTACCCAACTTGCCCAACGCATCGAACAATTAACCACCCTTCTTATGCAACAACAAAAACGCACAGGTGGCACAAGAGCGAGTAAAATTTGTCAAACTCGCGCCACGATTTTAGCCCGTCGAGAAACAGGCGAATCCCTGCAAGATATTGCCGCCGACCTCAATATGCCTTATGAAACCGTCAAAACTTATGCAAAATTAGCACGACGAGTTTTAAAAGTTCATCTGGAATAGTTTTAACAAATTGGTTGGTTTTGGGCCGTAGGTAAAATTGGAGAATATTGGGAGGTTTTCATTACCAATTTATCTTTGTATATTTTTCATTGAATTTGCCAAAATGTTCGGACTCCCTCGGACAAAAAATATAACAAATGCTACGATCGAAAGAATATAAATGTAGAATATTTACCTAGCTATGACTACTGTAGTTAAACCTTCCGTTCTCATTCCCAAAGGATTACAAGTACAGCACATCAATCATCTGACCCTTTTTAAATTTACTGATGAATTGGGCGAACGGATGCAAATATTATTGGATAAGAAAAAAGCAGATAGTCTGACTTCAGAGGAAGTTCTCGAACTAGAAACAATTGGCGAACTCGACGAAATATTTAGTTATATTAACGCCGTTATAGCTGCTCAAGCAAATGGTCGTTCCTAAGTCGCTCTACACTATAATTCGACAGCGAGCGCAATTCCGATGTGAATATTGTCACTATCTCGAACTGCTGAGTTCTGCTCCTCTTTCAGTCGATCATATCAAACCGCAATCTTTGGGGGGGAGTGATGATTTAGATAATCTCGCTCTTGCTTGTCGTCGTTGCAATGAAAGACGTTACAATTTCATAACAGGAATTGACCCAGAAACTGATACAGAAGTTAAACTTTTTAACCCACGTCAGCAAAACTGGTCAGATCATTTTATCTGGTCAGCAGATGCTTTAAAAATTATTGGTAAAACACCATCTGGACGTGCTACTTGCAATCGTCTGGACTTGAATGACGAACGGCGTGAAGAACCGTTTATTCAGAATGCACGACAGCAATGGATAGCTGCTCAACTTCATCCACCCACTGATGACCCAAGACAGTAGTTGGCAATGACTCTACTTGATGATAAAACAAAACCCCGGTTTTTTGAAAAAACCGGGGTTTTAGAAATACGATGGTTTTAGGGTTACATTCTTTCTAACACTTCAATACCCAATAAAGACAAGCCTAACTTTAACGTTTGTGCAGTCAAATGACAGAGAATTAAACGGGAGGTACGAATCGGTTCTTCGGATTTTAAGACAGGGCAATTCTCAAAGAATTGATTGAACTTTTGACTGAGTTCAAAGAGATATTGACATAAGCGATTAGGTAATAATTCGCTTTCCACTTCCTTGATAATTTCACTCAGTTGTAAAATATGCTTGGCTAAGACTAATTCTTGGTCTTCTTTGAGTAAAACTTTTGCGTCAGCGTCTAACTTTTCAAAATCAATCTCGCCTTTACGACTAATGCTTTGAACCCGCGCATAAGCATAAAGTAAATAAGGGGCGGTGTTGCCTTTTAACTCCAGCATTTTATCGTAATCAAAGATATAATTGCTGGTGCGATTTTGACTGAGATCGGCATATTTGACCGCACTTAAACCAATAGTTTTGGCCACATTATCTTTAAATGCTTCGGTTTCTTGACGATCTTCTTCAACCAAGCGATTTTCTAGGTCTTGATAAGCGCGTTTTACGGCTTCATCGAGTAAGTCTTTGAGGCGGACTGTTTCTCCCGAACGAGTTTTTAAGCGCTTGCCATCTTTCCCTAAAACTAAGCCAAAAGGAACGTGAGTTACTTCGACATCTTGGGGGAGATAATCGGCTTTTTGGGCGACTTGAAACACTTGAGCAAAATGATTTGCTTGTCCGGCATCTGTAACGTATATAATGCGATCGCCCCCATCTTCTTTGACTCGATAGCGAATCGCGGCTAAGTCCGTGGTAGCGTAGTTATAGCCGCCGTCAGACTTCTGCACAATCAAGGGTAAAGGGTCGCCTTCTTTGTTGGTAAAACCATCGAGGAAAACGCATTTTGCCCCCGCATCTTCTACTACTAAACCCTTCGCTTCTAAATCTGCGACAACATCGGGCAGCATCGGGTTATAAAAAGACTCGCCCCGTTCGGTTAAATTAATATCCAAACGGTTGTAAATTTGCTGAAATTCTCGACGAGATTGGTCGCAAAGTAATTGCCAAGCTTTCAAGCTTTCCGGATTGCCTGCTTGCAGTTTTACCACTTCTTTACGAGCCGTTTCTTTAAAATCGGCATCTTCATCAAAGCGCTTTTTGGCTTTCTTATAAAATGCCACTAAATCCCCTAAATCCAGGGCATCTGCTTTAGTTAATGCGTCGGGATAGGCTTCCCGTAAATAGGCAATTAACATCCCGAATTGGGTTCCCCAATCGCCTACATGATTGAGGCGTAAAACATCATGGCCGCGAAACTCTAAAATCCGGGCAATACTATCGCCAATAATGGTAGAACGTAAATGACCCACGTGCATTTCCTTAGCAATATTGGGGCTGGAAAAATCCACAATAGCCTTGAGGGGGTCTTTCACCTTTTCCACACCCAACCGAGAATCGCTTTGTAATGCCCCCATTTGGGTTTCGAGGTAACTGGGCTTAATTTTGAAGTTAATAAAGCCTTGCTTGGCAACTTCGGGCGGTTCGCAGATATCGCTGACATCGAGATGTTCGAGGAGTTGTTGGGATAAGTTGCGAGGACTATTTTTGAGGGGTTTGGCTAAAGAAAAAGTCGCATTGCATTGATAATCGCCGTATTCGGGTTTTCCGGCGGAGACGACCATCGGGTCAATTTTACTGTATTCCGGGCCGAAAGCCGCCCCTAATGCCGTTGAGACGCGATCGCGCAGTTGAGTTTGAATAGAAATCATGTTGATAAAAATAAGATAAAAAGGCAATCTCCCATCATAGTAGCAAGGGGTAAGATTGCCCAAAAAAAAGTCCCAGACCAAGGCCTGGGAGGTCGTAAACAGTATCAGTTATCAGTTACAAACTATTATAACAGACTAACTGGGTGCTTGGGAAGTGGGAACCGTTCCGCCGCGAAAAAAGACGCTATTCTGGATAAAATCGCTCAAATATTTGGGAGGATCGCGATCTGGCTTGCCTTGAATCACCCGACGCAACCGCCAAGTGGCAAAGCCGCTAATCCAAACCGCATCCGCGATCGCAGTGTACAATAAACCATAATTTTTGAGAAAATAGCGACGACGAGAATCAAACCAATATTGCGGTAAGCGCTTTTTCTTGGGATTATTAATCGTCGTGACTCCGGTACTCTGGCCGCAGATATGGGTAACGTGACTTTCAGGCACATACCAGCATTCCCATCCTTGGCGTTTGGCTTGCCAACAAAAATCCGTTTCTTCGTAATATAAAAAGTAGCCCTCGTCCATCAAGCCGATTTGTTCAAATACTTCCCGTCGAATCATCATACTAGCCCCCGGTAGCCAATCGATTTGTTGGGGCTTATCTTGTTCCATGGTACGCGGCACAATCCAACGGTTTAACAACTTGGTAATAATGCCAATACGGAAGCCCTCGTTGACTTCACTGAGGATGGTGGGAAAACGAAACGCATAAGGCCAAGGATTGCCGTCATCGTCCTCAAAACTGCTGCCAGCAATTCCCGCTTGGGGATGGGCTTCCATAAAGTCTAATAAGGCTTGTAATGCCCCTGAATGAACGCGAGTGTCGGGGTTTAGCAGTAAAACGTATTGCGGTGGATTGTCCGATTCTAATGCCGGACGAATGCCCAAATTATTGCCATAAGCATAACCGCCATTGTGGTCTGAAGCAATCAGCTTGACCCAATCTTGCCAGTTTTCTCGGTCAATTGCCGTTTGAATGTGCGTGAGGGAGTCATCCCCCGAATCATTCTCAACCACAGTGACATGAGTCCCCGGAAGGGCTTTGACTTCTGATTCTAAGGTTCGCAGACAATTTACCGTTAATGGGGCAGATTTGTAGTTGACAATGACAATCAGAAGGCGATTGAGGGCTTGGGTGACTTCAGACATAGAACTTCTATATGATATTTCGCCGTTGGCTCGTGGTGTCGCTACTATTTTGGCTCAAAATTTCAGAAGTTTATCAAAAAGCTTGGGTTTAGAGCGTGTAATGACGCTAATAATGAGAATCTTTCTTATTTAGTCGTGATAAAATATAAAGCTTATTAGCAGACAACAGTAACAAAATCATGACTCTGACGCTGGACAGTGCAACCTACGAAGAATTATGGCAAGAAGGAAGCGAAAAAGGCGAAATTTTAACCTCCTCTCATGGCTTTGAATTTTTTGAAACGTGGAAAAATTCTGTTTGGCAACGTTGTTTACACGTTATCGAACTCCGTTCTGGTTTAAGAATTGATATTGGTCGCAGTCAACTGTTTAAAGATTGTCATTTTGCGGTCGAACATCCTCATTCTTATCCTTTAACTTTGGCTTTTCAGTTATCTGGGAAAGCGCGGGTTTTTACAGCCGGAATTAATCCCAATTCTTATTATGAAGGTTCGGGAGAAAACTATTTATTTTCAGTAGCAGGAACGAAAGAAATAGAAGAAAAATTCGCGAATCAAACGTATCTAGGCATTAGGATTCGGGTTGATGCCAGCTTTTTCAAAACGTTCGATTGTGACGATCTAGAAGGCATTCCGACAGAGGTTGCGGCATTAATTTCTAATCAAGATATGGCCGTTTTTCATCGCAATGCCGGGCAATCAACCCCCGCAATGCGCCTGGCTTTACAGGAAATTCTAAACTGTCCTTATCGCGGTATTATGAAGCAGCTTTACTTGGAAAGTAAGGTGTTAGAATTAATGACTTTACAGTTTGCTCAGTTGGTGGAACGCGATCGCGACCAGCAACTTTCACGTCAGTTTCACCCTCAAGAAATTGACCGGATTCATCAAGCAAAAGCAATCTTAATTGAGAATTGCGACGATCCGCCAACTTTGGTAAATTTAGCTCGACAAGTGGGTTTGAGCGATCGCAAACTTAAACAGGGATTTCGCGCTTGTTTCGGGACGACAGCGTTTAAATATCTACACGATTATCGCATGGAACGGGCCCGGGAACTCCTAGCAGAAGGGGAGCAAAGTGTGGCTGAAGTAGCGAATGCGGTGGGTTATTCTCATCTCAGTCATTTTGCGGCGGCGTTTAGGCGTAAATTTGGCATCAATCCCAGTATGTATTAATGATGGGTTATTTGTACAAAGGACGATCGCGATCGTTTTGGGATAAAACTTGCACCGCTAGGGATAGACGCAGTTGAAATTAACCTTTTAAGCTTTTCTCACCTTAGTTGATAAAAGTTCTCTATAACTTAGAGTTGCTGTACCGCAATTTGCGAACGGAAGGAGAGAGGAGAGAGAGTAAATGCAATTTCAAACGGCTTGGATGGTAGCAATGGGTTTGGTATCGGGATTGATGCTTACACCAGTTGCGGGGATGGAGATGCCCCCCCTAGAGATCGTACAACAGGAAACCGCGATTCCGATTACGGCGGTTCGGCTCAATCCCACGGAAACGAATCTGGAGGTGATTTTAGAAACCCTGTCGGGGGAATCGTTACAGGCTAATTTTCAAAGGGAAGGCGATCGCGCCATCGTTGAGATTCCTAACGCTATATTACAACTCGAAACGGGCAATGAGTTTACCGCGTCAAATCCGTTTGAGGGGATTACCTCGATCCGGGTAACGCAACAAGATGCGACAACAGTGGGTATTATTATTGTTGGTGAAATGGGCGTTCCGCGTACAGAGGCGATCGCGGCCAATAATGGTTTAGTATTGAGCGTTGAACCCGACATTGCCGTACTCGAAACAGAAACCATTGAATTAATTGTAACGGCGACTCGTACCGCTCAACCGCTACAAAACATTCCCCGTTCGGTCACTATTATCGATCGCGAACAACTCGAAAATCAAACCATTCTCACCAACGATGTCCGCGACATTTTAGGACGCTTAGTGCCGGGTTTCGGACCGCCCGCCAGCGAAAGTACCCCTAGATCGATTGTACAGAACCTCAGAGGGCGCAGTGCAGTGATTTTGGTTGATGGTGTCCCCTTAACCTCGAATTACGGCTTAGACCGGGAATTACGCACCATTGACCCCAATCCGATCGAACGCATTGAAGTGGTGCGCGGCCCGACAGCGATTTATGGCGGCCAAGCCACAGGGGGTGCGATTAATATTATTACTCGTCGTCCGGCAGAACAACCTCTGCAAGTGAGCGTAGACGCGGGAATTAATTTATCTTTGACCCATCCTAGCGATAGTTTTGGTAATTATGTAACGGGAACCGTATCGGGACAACAAGAGAATATTGATTACTTATTTTCCGTCTCGCGGGAAGATAACGGGGCGTTTTTTGATGCGGCGGGCGATCGCATTCCCGAAACAAGCGGCGGTGGTATTATCGATGCAGAGGCTTATAGTATTCTCGCCAAACTGGGGGCTACTTGGGACGAGGTACAGCGATTCCAGGTGACGTTTGACTTTTACGACGCGCGTCAAGATACGGAATTTTTGTCCGACCCCAGTATTAGAAATATTCCGGGGATTCAAAAAGCGCGAGCGTTTCGAGTCAATTTACCCCGCGAAGGCACGGATTTAGCGGGCGATCGCAATCTTTTAATCGACCTCAATTATAGCCATGAAAATGTTTGGGGTAGCGAACTGCAAGCGCAAGCTTATTATCGAGACTATACCTCAATTGTTGGCTTTAGTGACTTTCGAGGTGGCTTTTTTGATGTTATCGCGCGACAGCGAGCAATGGGGGATAAATGGGGCGGACGTTTGCAAATTGATACGCCAATTACCGATACAGCAAATGTTCTTTGGGGACTAGATTACGTCCGCGAAAATAACATAGCGCCTTTTGAAATTTTCGATCCTATTGCCTTCGACCGCAACAACATTTTGCGGAAAGTTGAAGAACGTACTTTTGTTCCCGAACATATCTTATCTCAGTTAGGATTGTTCGCACAACTGCAATGGGAAGCGAGCGATCGCTTGCGTCTCAGTGGAGGATTGCGTCACGAACGAATTGGCCTTGAAGTTGATAACTATACAACGTTTTTTAATCGTAATATTCAAGGGGGCGATCGCAATTTTGATGCCACGGTATTTAATATCGGCGGAATTTATAATCTCACCGAAGAACTCAATGTTTTTGCAAGTTTCGCTCAAGGATTTTCTGTTCCCGGTTTTGGCGGCGTACTGCGAAATCCACCGCCAGCTTTTGTGAGCGTCGAACAAAATTTAAACCTCACCGAACCTGTCAAAGTGAATAACTATGAATTGGGATTTCGGGGAACTTGGACGAATGTACAAGCTTCAATTGCAGGGTTTTATAATACGTCCAGCTTAGGCGAAGATTACACCTTTCGCAGTGGCATTTCCCAGTTAGTTCGCGCGCCAGAACGATTATATGGAATCGAAGCAACAGTTGATACGCAAATTGACGATCGCTGGCAAGTTGGGGGCATTTTAAGTTGGACAGAAGGAGAGAGTGATGAAGATGATGATGGCGATTTTCTCCCCATTTCTACTTTCCGGGTTCAGCCTTTGAAGCTAACTGCTTACGTCCAACATCAAACAACCCCTGGTTGGCAAAATCGCCTGCAATTTTTATATGTAGGCAATCGCGATCGCGCTTTCGATGCAGGAGTCGATAGTGTCGGCATCACGGACTATTTTATTGTGGACTATATCAGCAGTATTCAACTCGGTCGCGGCCAGTTAAATATCGGCATTGAAAACTTATTTAATGCTCAATATGTTCCTGCACAAGCACAATTTGTGAGTGGCTTCAATGAAATGTTTGGCGCAGCCGGAAGCGGTACAACATTACGAGTAGGATACTCAATTCAATTCTAGCTAAACGTAGGGTGGGC
>JBKHDX010000145.1:0-12801 GCA_046541115.1 Spirulinaceae cyanobacterium
TTGGGCGGGGAAAAGAGCGCCCCTACAAGCTGATTGCCGATTGCCCAAAACTGATTACTGATTACTGATTACTGATTACTGAAAAAGCTGCCCACAATCCCTGCGTTGCTTGAACCAAGATTGCAACACCTCGCGACAATCGGCTTCGCAAATACCAGCGAGGACAGGAAGGCGATGATTGGAGAAGGCGCGATCGCTAAAATTGTCGGTGGTGCGAATTGTGCCTGTTTTGGGGTCATCTGCGCCATAGACGAGCAATCCGAGGCGAGCGTGCAAAATTGCCCCCGAACACATGGGACAGGGTTCGAGGGTGACATACAGAGTGCAGGAAGTCAGATGCCAGGTGTTGAGGGTTTGACTGGCCATGCGTAGGGCTAAAATCTCGGCGTGGGCGGTGGGGTCGCGATCGCGCTCTTTACGATTTCCCGCTTGGGCAATGAGCTTGTTTTGAGCATCGACTACGACCGCCCCGACAGGCACTTCCCCGGCTTGGCCGACGGTTTTGGCGATTGCGATCGCTTGTTGCATCCAATAACGATGAGTCGCGATCGCCTTTTCATCCAAGGCCAAGGGGTTCACGTTGCGGGCTGGGCTAACAAGGGGTCAAGTTGCCCTTGACCATCTAGGGCATAAAGATCGTCACAGCCCCCCACATGGCGATCGTTAATGAAGATTTGAGGAACCGAACGACGACCTTGGGAACGCTCGGCCATTTTTGTTCTTGCGGCTTCGTTCCCGTCGATTTTATACTCGGTAAAATCTACCCCTTTCCACCACAACAGCAATTTGGCCCGAATGCAATAAGGACACAATTGCCAAGTGTAAATTTCGACATTCGCCCGACTTTTTGCGGGAGAACGACCTAAAAGCGGATTGAGAAAATCAAACATATTCTCGTTTTAACCAATAACAGCATTCAGTAAGACATCGGTGAGGGTCATGTTTTCCATATCCTCAATTGTGACTGTATTGACGATATCGAATTTAGCCCCCGCCCCTTCGAGTTGTTCGTCTAGGGCTTTAAGAAACTGAGTGGCCAACCTATCTTTGCCCACTTGAATTAAAGATATCCCAATTTCTTCGTCGCGATCGATTTTGCGGGAGGCTTCAATAATTAAGCGAATCACGGGGGCCCGTTCGTTGGGTTCCCCGTCAGTAATCACCACAAAGGTTTCCCCGTTGGGTTTGGTTTCTCCTCTTTCTTTGCGTTGAAAATAGTTATCCAGGGCATCATACAGCACGCTGGCGAGGTCGGTACGCCCCATGGGGTCGTGTTCTGCAAAAACTTGGCTGACTTTGTCCGAGGTGACGTTATCGTAGCGCTTAAATCGACCGGAGAATAAATAGAGGGTAATGCCGTCGGGATCGAGTTCTTCACATTGTTTGGCAAGGGCTAGGGTGGATTCTTGGACGGCTTGCCAACGGGTTTTGCCACTGAGGGGGTCGAGGGAAGACATACTGCCGCTTTTGTCGATAATTAGGGTGTAGTCTCGCTCTTGAACCAGTGCAGTATTATCCATGAATTTAGGTTTTTCTCCTGAAAATGGGGGACTTCGACTTCAATTTAGCCGATCGCACTGGGTTATGAATCTAGAAATATGTTGAATTATCTAACTCAAAACAAAAACCCGCGATCGCGCAGATCGCAGGTTTTTGTTTTAAAGAATAGCGGGAGGCGGATTTGAACCACCGACCTTCGGGTTATGAGCCCGACGAGCTACCAGACTGCTCTATCCCGCGTCGCCTTTCATAGTATAGCGATAATGTTGTCTAAATTACAAGGGGTCACTCAAAAAAAGTTTAAAATCCCCTAGAGCATGGCCATTTCGCCCACGACTTCGAGGCGTTTGTACTCGGTCAAGTCCATAAATTGGGCGGCCAGGGTTTCGGCTACATCGGGGCTAATCCAACCGACTTGTTTTAACAACTGGATGGCGACGGCGTATTTTGCCCGTTTAGAGCCATCGAGGACTTTAATGGCTAATCCCATACTTTCCCCAATGCGACCGACACATTGAATCCCCTCTGCGCCGGACTTACTGACCAACTCCCCTTCGGTGAGGCGCATTAATTCGGTATCGAAGCCGCCTTCACCGGAAATCAGGGAGGGATTATAGATCATGGCTCTGGTAATACGTTCGAGGTCGAGGCGATCGCCCGAAGCCAAATGCGCGTATAAAGTTGCCATTTGACACAGTTGCATCGAGTAGGTGGGCGCACCACAATCGTCTACCGCCCGAATAAACTCATCTCCTGGCATTCCCAACAGTTCCCCGATTTTATCGACAATCAGTTTTTGCAGGGGGTGCGATCGCTTCAAATAAGTATTGAGGGGCCAATGCCGTTGTTTACAAGCGGCCAGCATTCCGGCGTGTTTCCCCGAACAGTTGTGTTGCAAGGGGGTTTGCTTGCCGGAGGGAATGGGACACTTAAGGTCGCTCGGTTCGATATCGCAACGCCACAAAATCCGAAAGACTTGGCGGGCTTGTTCGGTCGTGCCTTGGTGAGAACTACAAATAATGGCTAAATCTTTATCGTTGAGGTCGAAGCGTTCTAATACCCCAGTTCCCATCACAGCCATTGCTTGAAAGGGTTTGAGGGCAGAACGGATAAAGGTTGACATTTCAGCATTGCCGGCCTCGGATAAAATGCGGCCGCGACAATCGCATACTGCCGCAATAGCCCGATGACTGGATTCGGTAATGCCTTCTCTGAGGAGGTGAACTTCGATTTCTGGTGTGTGATTGCGTTTTCCGCGAGTCATTCGCTTATGATTTGAGGGTGCGAGGATTAGTTTAGAAGTGCCAGCAGTAAATTATCAAGTTAAATTAAAGCCCAGATGATACTGCCGCTGCCAATGAGTAAGGCTACCACGGCAAAGGCTTGTTTGATCCGGTTGAGTATCGGTTGGATTTGGTAAGTGACGATGAGGCGATCGCGGGCTAAAATTTCTGAGGGTTTTTCCCACCGTTGACCGTCATACCAACCGGATTCTTCGTAACAAACGGTTTCTTGGCCAAGGCGATCGCGCACGTACAGCCAACCGAGGTATAGCCGCATTAACAGTAACACCACAAAGACCAAACCGCCGCCACTGCCAGCTAAGGCAAATTTGAGGGGTTCTTTTTTGAGCGGGAAACTAGCCGCAGCAATGGGCCCGACGACAATCCACGTCCAAACCCAGACCCATAGCAATTTACGGACATAGGCGACACCGCTTAAGGTTGTCCAGCGAAAAAAGAAGGATTCTTTCAGTTGTTCGTATTCGTTGACGGGTTGCTGTTCTGTCGGGACTGGACACACCGACAGGGGCATTTCTTTCATGGTTATAACTCCTGAGCTTGAAAATCAATGCGTTCGGCGTGACCCCAAAAGGCTTCGAGGTTGTAAAATTCCCGTTCGGCGGGCATCATAATATGGGCGATCGCGTCGCCATAATCGAGTAAAACCCACACCCCATCAGCTTTGCCTTCGGTGCGGAGGGGACGGCGTTGCAGTTCTTTTTCGACGCGAGCTTCAATGCCATCGCAGATCGCGCGGACTTGGGTTTTAGAAAACCCGGTCACGATCGCGAAATAATCGGTTAAATAGGAAACTTCGGCAACTTGTAACACTACAATATCTCCCCCTTTGCGATCGTCGGCCGCTTCAGCGATGGTTTTTACCAATTGCCAAGAACTCTCGAGGGAGTTTGGGGGGGTTTCTACGGTTTTTAAGGAGCGATCGCGCATAGTTAAGATTCTGTCCTTCAATCTCAAACGAAAATGTCAAAACTTATAATTTCAAGAGAAAGTCAAGTCTGAATATCAAAGGGTTTCGCCTCGGATCGGGCGATTTCACTTTCTCTAAAACTTCATCATAGCGAAGCTAATTCGTCTTGGGGGGTCTGGAGGCGGCTTTTTTTCCCTGGGATTTGGCTTGCTGTAATGCCCAGTTTCGCGTCAAAATGGTGCGGGGATGAATGACCCATTGTTTGGCTAAAAGGTGCTGTATGGCGTAATCGCTGGTTTGCCACACGGCCTGATAGAGATTTTGCCAACAACTTTCTCGCAGGGCTTCTAAGGCTTCACTTTGGCCGCGATTGGGTTCTAAAGCATCGGCGATATAAACCACGCAGCTCAAGTCACTCATGCCGGGTTGGCCGAGGGTATGATGGCGAATGGCATCGAGGATTTCGCGATCGCTCACCCCAAATTCGGCCTCGGCAATAATCGCACTCACATCGGCGTGTAAAATGTGAGGGGTTTGGGCTTGAATGGGGTCAATTTCGAGATTAGCCCCTTGAGCTTCTTGTAACAAGCGAGCGGGGGAGAAGTTTTTGGCCAGATCGTGCATTAAGCCCGCCGTGGCTGCTTTTTGCGGATCGAGATCGTAATGATACGCCAGGGCGCTGGCCATTTTCTCGACTCCTAAAATATGGTTGAATCGGGATTTTGGCACGCGATCGCGCAACCAGGTTAAAACTTGTTCTCGCATGAAGCCAACCGATCGATTTTGGACTTCTATTCACTATAGCGGCAAGCCCTGAAAGGCTTACCCCCCAATCCAGGGATTTTTTAATACTCTTGGCCGTGATGTTTCTCTTTAAGAAAGGTTCCGCTTTTCTTCTGCGCGATCGCTTTTCGCAAACTCATAAATAACAATTCGTAACTATCTAACGCTTTGGTAAACGCATAATGCTCGATGGCATATTGTCGTCCTTTTTGTCCCAAACTTTTGACGAGATCGGGAGCTTGGTAAAGCCGATCGATCGCTTTTGATAAGCTGTAGGGGTCTTCTGGGGGGACGACAATACCGCCGCCACTATCTTTGATAGCATGGGCCGCTGTTCCGGTCGAGGGAACTGAACCAATAATGGCACAACCACTAGCCAAAAGCACTTGAATTTTTGAAGGCATATTAAACGCAATCACATTGCTTTTTTGCATCACTAACCCCACATCAGCCGCCGCTAACATTTGGGGTAGTTTTTCACGGGGCTGGAAAGGAATTAATTTTACATTATCAGCACCGACTTCTTGGCGAAAAGCGTCTAAAGCGGCTAATTTACTGGGTTCTCCCACAATCACGATCGCAATTTCAGGAGTATTCCGCAGATAAACCGCACCCCGAATCACATTTTCAATGCCTTGAGTTAAAGCAATATTACCGCTATAAAGAACGACGAATTTATCTTCTAAGTTGTATTGTTTGCGAAAATAATTGTCCTTTTTGGGAGCGGGTTTAATGAAATTTATATTGACCCAATTGGGAATCAATTCTATTTTTTCTAGCGGCACACCTTTGGCGAGTAAATTATCAACAAATCCCTGGGCAATCACGCTAATTTTACTAGCAGTTCGATAATTTAGCCCTTCGAGCCATTCAAAAACTTTAATCAAACGGGGATTGGTTAAAAGTTGAACTTGAATCGCTGCATCGGGCAAAATATCTTGTAAATTTAAGACCACCGGACAGCGATAAATCCGACCCAAAATTGTAGCGGGAATCCCCACAGGCAAACCCGGAACGGTTAATAAAATAACATCAGGTCGCCATCCCATCAAGGCTTGAAAAAAGCTCAAAACCATGAAACTGAGTTCAAATAAAGCACGATTGGCAAAATTACGTTTTTGACTACAGTGAACGTAACAACGCTGCACTTTTACGCCATTCTGCATTTCGGTTTTATACAGTTTGCCGCGATATTCTGGTGGAATCTCCATGCGCGGATACCAAGGCATCGCTGTAACGACGCGAACTTTGTGACCCCGTTGGACTAAACCTTCAGCTAACTCGGTCATTAGGGGGGCAATACCAATGGGTTCGGGACTGTAATTGTAAGAATAAATTAGAATTCGCATTATGAGTTGAGTGCTTGGCACTGGTAACGATATTTCTGCGCGATTGACCTGTTTTTTCCTTCAAGTCTGGCCAGGAGTTGCAACAAGTCAGCAAGTCAAAGGATAAGATTGAGAAAAATCGACCCCTGATGTCAAGGAGAAAAATGTGTTGAAGATGCCCCACTTACAAAAAATTTTAGCTTCTTTTGCTTTAGCTTTCTTGTTGTTGGTCACTGCTTGTAGTACACCCCCTCCTTCTCGCTTTGAACAAGCCCAACAAGAAAGCACTCAGCCGAAAGTAACCGCAGTTAGCCCGGAGGCTAAAGCCGGAGGCGAATTTAATCGCTTTTTTCCCCAGTCAAAGGATGTGGTTTTTTCCCAAGAAAAAAGAGGATTTGCCCAAGCGAAGCTCAAACAAGATGGGAAAGAAATGGCGACCCTTTCTATTGTCGATCTTAACGGGAATTCGGCGGCGATCGCGAAGTATGAGGACAGTTTAGAAACCCTAGGGGGATACCCTGTTGTTGAAGTCGGAAGTACGGGGACAGGGTTACTGATTAATAACCGCTTCCAAGTGAAGGTGTTATCGCGGGACCCCAGTTTTGGTAGTAGCGATCGCCGTTTGTGGTTAGAACAATTTGATTTAGCGGGTATAGAAAACATGGCGGTGATGACAGGAGAGGAGAATGAGTAAAACAATTTATGAATTAGTCGATGATTTGCCGGAACGAAATTTAACGATATTCGCGCTCAATTCCTTAGATTTTGCGATTCCAGGGCAATGGCAGAATTTAACGGGGTTTGAAAATACGATTCGTGAGATTACTGGGGAAACCGATGAAGCCATCATTCAGCAAATTGGCGATCGCGCCGTTTGGTTGTATAACGATAAGTCTCAAGGTTATCAACAAGCCCTTTGGCTGTATCAAACTATCGATCGCGCCGGGAGTGCTTTAGGAAGTGCCGCTTTAGCCAATAAAGTGGGGGAAAAAATCCCGTTGCTAGGTTTTCTCAGCCGCTTAACCCCGAAAGCCGATCGCGCCCAAACTTTAGATTTAAGCTTAAAGTTAGTAGTCGAAATTGTGGCTTATTGCCGCATTAATGGCATTCCGGGGGACAGTATCGGCGATTTTGTCGCGGCGTTGGTGGATAACTACACCGGGCCATCTCTGATGCGGATGTCGGCGTTGGTGTGTTTTGATGGACTCATACCCCTCGGAACGAATTTTTTAAGTCAAGTCGAAGCCACCCTCAAAAATCTTAGTCCTAAAGCCTTAGAAGACAATGAGAGTTACCAGCGTATTCATGATTCCATCCCTGGAAATTCTACAACCGGAAAATTAGAATTTATTAATCGCAGTTTTGAATCGGTTAGTGGTTGGATGGGAGATTTTGTGCGCGATCGCGATTTAACCGCCGAAAAAGTTGCCGATCGGTTAAGTTCATTCATTGACTTTTCTGAGGGTAAATTGGACTATTTAGCGGCGTTTCTCGATGTTTCGACGAATTACTACGAACACACCGGGATTCAGACCCTAGCCCGCAGTTTAATCGAACGAGCCGTCGCTGAAATTTAGTAGATGCGCTCTTACCTAGTATTATTATTCCCCGGAAGCCTTGGGTAAGCGATCGATCGCCCCGGACAAAACTAACGGACGCGATCGCCGCTTTTACCAATGTTTGCGGAGGGTCAAGCAATTCCGACGATCCGGGGTTCGAGTATAAGTTAGATCGTCCATCAATTCGTGCATCCAGACCAAACCCCGTCCCCCTTCGGTTAATTCCACTAAATCGCAGTCCAACTTATAGGCTTTTTGCTCTAAACGGGTTTGCAATTCCGCTTCGAGGTCAAAGGGTTGACCGCAGTCCCACACTTGAATTTCCAAGACGCGATCGAATAATAAAATTTTTAAATCAATAGGAGTTGTCGCGGGTAAATTTTGATGGGCATGACGCACCGCATTGGTAAAACCTTCGGTTAAAGCTAACTGACATTGCCAATATGCTTGATCGCTCAAGTATTTGAGCGCAATACCTTCAAACCACTCCAATACCTCTTCGAGAGACTCTAATTGGGTTTTGAGTTGCAGATTAAATTCTTGAATCGGTCGATCGTTTTGCACGAGCAACTAAATAAAAGTAAAAAAGAGTTAATAAGATTTAGTATGCGCCACTGTTTCGTTTGAAAACCACCAGAATGGTTTTAAAAATGAGGATGAGGTCATAGCGCAAACTCCAATGTCGTTGATAGCGTAAATCGAGTTCGATGACATCTTCAAAATTTTGGACTTGCGATCGCCCATGAACTTGCCATTCTCCAGTCATTCCTGGCTTCACGTCCAAACGTTGCCACTCAGGAACATCATAAGTATCCACTTCATTAGGAGTTGGGGGACGAGTTCCGACTAAACTCATTTCCCCTTTCAACACATTCCAAAATTGCGGTAATTCATCTAAACTTGTTCGCCGTAAAAAACGACCCACTCGCGTCACGCGGGGGTCATTTTTATTTTTAAAGAATGCCCCAGAAGCCTGATTGGGGACTTGGGATTTGAGGGATTCGGCATTAACGCACATCGAGCGAAATTTCCAGATGGTAAACCGTTTTCCCAGCCAGCCGCAGCGAGTTTGACCAAAAAACAGCGGCCCGGGGCTGTCGAGTTTAATGGCAATACCGATGGGAATTAATAAAACCCCGGTAATGCCTAAGCCGACCAAACTGCCGATAATATCTAAAATCCGCTTGATCTGCGATCGCACTGAAGGGTGGGTTTCAGGAGGACGATGTTTTTCAACCGGGGCTTGGGCTTGAGTCGGTTGGGTCATTGCCGTTGTCCCTGGGGTCTCAATGCTCAAAATGCGATCGAGACCCGTCATGGTTAAAACCGCCATCACAGGAGGGTTAACATTCTGTAACACGACTTGATAGCCCTGAGCCTGAGTCACTTTGAAGTTACTCACCAAAGCCCCCACACCACTGCTATCCATAAATCGCGTTGCTTGAAAGTCAAGAATAATTTTTTGAGGGACTGGCGAGCTTTCGAGTAACTGTTGATAATTTTGTTTGAACGCGACCGCCTCTAAAACGCTCAAACGATCCGGCATCGCCATCATTACCGTCTCTTGACTCCAAACGATTGAAAAATTATCTGCTGGACTTGAATTGGTCATTCCTTCCCGATTCCTCGTTGTATGGCAAAATTCCTGACTTGACCCATATTTTCGCCCACAAAGTTGTGGTTTACCAAAACTTAGTTGAAAATGGGGGCTAACTTAGGCTAGGTTTACCAAAATTAAACAAAAGTAGCCAGTTTTTCGGTTGTTCTTACTTTGCTTTTTGCCTTCAATTTTAAAGGATGAAGACCAGTCCACTAAAATCCGGCCTTGAAATTCAAGGTCGAACTTTGGGCGACTTCGGTCGGAAATATCAACAATGCTCAACTAAAGCATCGCTTTGCCTTCTCGTTGTTGTTTGACTTGGGCTTTAGCTTTGGCTGCACTGCGACGCAGGGCTTGTAAGCGGTCTTCATATTTGCGGCGGCCGCGACGATTGGGGGTTTGCTCAATGCAAGTTTTTAAGGCACTCCCCAAACTTTTATAAGCATTGGGAAGGGTATAACCAAAGCGAGTTGCTAACGCGATCGCTTTTTCGTCGGCTTCGAGGCTTTCTTGTAATAGCTTTTGACCGCTATTTTTTTGCCAAATGCGATAGCCCGATACACCACACAACGCCAAGGCTAGAATCAACAATAAGCCATCTTGTACCCACAATTCACCCACGGCTCCCCCCAAACCAATGGCTAATGCCGCCATTTCCCAACCTTCTTTAGGAATGGTGTCATTTTGAATGCGGCCGACTTCATGCCAAAACAGCAAATTCCGTTGGTCAATGGCAAAGTTTTCCCATTTGGCCAGGTCAATTTGAATCTCAACTTCGTCTCTACCAATTTCTTCACTGCGGATCAAAGGCGGATTAATTTCCGTTGTGCCTTCTACCATGACCCAACTTTGTAGTTCGGGAGGGAGTAAGGTTTTTAAACGTCGCAATTCGCTCATTTCCGCCCTAGCAGAGGCAGTTGCATAAGAGGTCATAGATTTACCTACAAAACTCTAAAATCTACATCTTTACTTCTTGGATCATAGCGGATTTGGTTACGAGTCGGCGTTCTCTGGGAACAGTCGTTGTTGGTGATGAGCAGAAAGTACTTTGTAATTTTCGACTAAGCTTTAAATATAAGTTGACAATTTTTAATTTCATCTCGATTTTTTCAATACAGTTATGGTGCTTCAGACTTCTTCTTCCGAACCGCTTTGGCTGACGATTGTGCGCTTGTTGCGTTGGGATAAACCCGCCGGACGTTTAATTTTGATGATTCCGGCATTATGGGCGGTATTTTTGGCCGCGGCAGGAACGCCACCACCCGGATTAGTAGGTATTGTGATTGTGGGAACCCTGGCCACCAGTGGGGCGGGTTGTGCGATTAACGATCTTTGGGACCGCGATATCGATCCGCAAGTGGAACGCACGCGATCGCGCCCTTTGGCTTCTCGGACTTTATCGGTTACTACAGGCATTATTGTGGCGTTGGTGGCGTTAATCTGTGCGGCCGGTTTGGCCTTGTACCTGAATCCGTTGAGTTTTTGGCTGTGCGTGGGGGCGGTTCCGATCATTGTGGTTTATCCGTCAGCCAAACGCTTTTTCCCAATTCCTCAGTTGGTTCTGTCTTTGGCTTGGGGCTTTGCGGTGCTGATTAGCTGGACGGCGGTCACCGGAGAAATTAGCACTGCCACTTGGTTATTGTGGGGGGCGGTGGTGTTTTGGACGTTGGGTTTTGATACGGTTTATGCCCTGAGCGATCGCGAAGACGATCTCAAAGTCGGTATTAACTCTAGCGCCATTTTCTTTGGCAAATACGCCCCGGATGCTGTGGCCATCTTTTTAACCCTAACGGCTTCTTTACTGGCTTACCTGGCGCTTAATCTGGAATTACATTGGACATTTTGGATTCCTTGGGGAATTGCCGTGACGGGCTGGGCGCAACATTACCAACAACTGCGCCCGGAAGATACCCCTAAAGAAGTTTACGGTCAAATTTTCCGCCAAAATGTTTATTTGGGCTTTGTTTTGCTGGCGGGGATGATTTCAGGATCGCTCTTTTAGGGGCAATGAACCCTTGTTCCAAAAAAGTTGGTTGACCCCCTTGCCAAGCCCTTTTGTTTTTGTTATCTTAGTTAAGCGTTGAAACGCAAACGCCAGGATAGCTCAGTCGGTAGAGCAGAGGACTGAAAATCCTCGTGTCGGCGGTTCAAATCCGCCTCCCGGCATCTGTTGTACATTCGCAGATTATATGTCGCAGTTCGCAAGTTTATTGTCGTTCTGCGACATATCTGTTTTTTGGGGCTAATTTCGCAAGCTTATTGCCGCTAATAATGCAGTTTCCTGTTTCCAACCCTCTACTCCTTTCAGCCCTCCCTTTGATTGACGATAATTGCTATTTTTGAGAGATTTAGCGTTAGAACGATGAATGCAGTTGAAATCGAAGAAGCTGTTTCCCAACTTGCCGAAGCCCCTTTTGACCCAGAGGAATTTCCCTTTGCCTTCCTCGAAGCGTTTGGGAATAAAGCAACAACGATTAAACGACTTAAGAGTAAAAGCAACAGTACCAATAAGTCAGATTTGGGTGGACTTCTTCAGCGCAACAACATCCACATCAAGGTTTGTCCAGAAGGGGAAGTAACCGCCACCCTCACAGCTTTGCGAGAGAGTCCAGCAACCGCCAAACAAAAAGCCAAATTTATCCTCGCAACCGATGGTAACAGCCTAGAAGCGGAAAATTTAGCGGATGGAGAAACCATTGTCTGTGACTATCCCGACTTTCACAATCACTTTGGTTTCTTCTTGCCCTTAGCAGGGATTACAACGGTTAAGCAAATTCGGGAAAATGCCTTTGATATTAAGGCAACAGGGCGACTCAACCGCCTCTATGTCGAACTCCTCAAAGAAAACCCCGACTGGGATACCGCAGCGCGTCGAGAAGAACTCAACCATTTAATGGCGCGGCTGATTTTCTGCTTTTTTGCCGAAGATACCAATATTTTTCACGGTGAAAACCTGTTTACAAATACCATTGCCCAGATGAGTGCAGGGGATTCTTCAAACACCCATGAAGTGCTGTCGGAGCTATTTCGGGCGATGGCTACCCCCCTTAAGGAACGAGAAAAGGCAGGAATCCGCAACTGGGCCAATCAGTTTCCCTATGTAAATGGGGGGCTTTTTAGCCCTTCTCAGACTCCCCTCTCCCCGACTGGGAGAGGGGTTGGGGGTGAGGGAGATAGTTCAAGTGATGTCCCCCATCCCCTAACCCCTTCCCCCAAAGCAGGGGAAGGGGGACAAGATACTCAGACTCCCCTATCCCAGATGGGGAGAGGGGCAGGGGGTGAGGGAGATAGCACCAATGATGTCCCCCATCCCCTAACCCCTTCCCCCAAAGCAGGGGAAGGGGGACAAGAGGGAGACCAAGAAACCAGAGGTAAGGGACAATACTGGGAAATTTCCCCTGCACTCAAGAAAAAAATGACCGAGGTAGCCCGTCAATTTCGCAAAGAACCGACTCCTAGCGAAAACATCCTCTGGCAAGCTCTACGGGGACGCAAGCTCGAAGGACGAAAATTTCGACGACAACAACCCATTGGTACATTTATTGTTGATTTCTTTTGTGGAGCAGAACGACTGATTGTAGAGGTGGATGGGGGTATCCACGCCTCGCAACAAGAAGCAGATCGAAAACGGCAGGAGTTGCTAGAGTCGTTGGGACTCAAGGTTGTTCGGGTTTCGAGTGAGTTGGTGGAGACGAATTTGGATGAAGCATTGGCTATGGTGCGTCAGGCTTTTGGCTTCTCCTCCTCTCCGGCTCCCCTCTCCCTCGATGGGAGAGGGGTTGGGGGTGAGGGAGATAGTTCAAGTGATGTCCCCCATCCC